>JBLMXP010000139.1:0-7951 GCA_050257835.1 Planctomycetaceae bacterium
CCGTGGGTCGTCCGCATCCCGGCGACGTCGGTCATGTCCTTGACGAGCAGCGGCAGGCCCGCGAGCGGTCCGGCCTGGCCGTCGTCGGCGAGGAGCGCGTCGAGCCCGGTCGCCTCGTGGAGCGCCTCCTCGGCGCGGAGCGTCACCACCGCGTTCAACGACGGGTCCAGCTCCTCGATCCTGCGCAGCGACTCCGACACCAGCTCGTGCGCGCCGACCTCGCGCGCCCGGACCTTCGCGGCGAGCTCGCGGATCGGCGTCATGCGCGCCGTCCCTTCCGCGCGAACAGCGCCAGCAGCTCGTAGACGACGTTGGAGGCGGCCACCGTCGTCAGCTCGGCATGGTCGTAGGCGGGCGCGACCTCCACGACGTCGGCGCCGACCAGGTCGAGGCCGTCCATCGCCCGGAGCGTGGCCAGCAGCTCCCGGCTCGTGAGCCCGCCCGCCTCCGGGGTCCCGGTGCCCGGGGCGTGCGCCGGGTCCAGCACGTCGACGTCGATCGAGACGTAGACCGGCGCGTCGCCGACCCGTGCGGCGAGCTGCGCGGCCACCTCCTCGGCCGAGCGGTGCTCGTAGTCCCACGCGCTCACGATCGTGAACCCGAACCCCGCGTCGTCCAGGAGGTCCTGCGGCGTGAACAGCGGTCCGCGGATCCCGACGTGCGCCGACACGTCGCCGGCGAACAGGCCCTCCTCGGCGGCGCGGCGGAACGGCGTGCCGTGCGTGTACGCGGCGCCGAAGTAGGTGTCCCAGGTGTCGAGGTGCGCGTCGAAGTGCACGAGCGCGACCTTCCCGAACCGCTCCGCGGTGGCGCGGAGCAGGGGCAGCGCGATCGTGTGGTCCCCGCCGAGCGCGATCACGTGCCCGACGTCGGCGAGCAGCGCGCGTGCGTGCTCCTCGATCTGCCCGATCGCCTCCATCAGGTCGAACGGGTTGCACGCGACGTCGCCGGCGTCGGCCACCTGCTGGGTCAGGAACGGCTGGACGTCGAGCGGCGCGTGGTAGCCGCGCATCAGCCGCGATCCCGCACGGATCCCGCTCGGGCCGAACCGCGCGCCGGGCCGGTAGGTCACGCCCGAGTCGAACGGCACCCCGAGGATCGCCACGTCGCAGGCGCTCACCTCGTCGATCCGCGGCAGCCGCGCGTAGGTGGCCGGCCCCGCGAACCGCGGCACCTTCAGCGGGTCGATCGGGCCGAGCGGCAGGTCCCCGCCGCCGGTGTAGTCCATCCGCGCCTCCTCTCAGCAGGTCGGCACGCTACACCGCGGGAGCGCCTCCCGGACCCCCTACGTCGTGCCGCGGCGAGCCGCCCGCTCGGCCCACCGCTCCGCCCGCCGCCGGTAGAGCGCGTAGGCGACCGGGCCCGCGGCGACCGGCAGCCAGTACGACACGAGGCGATAGGCGAGGGTCGCCAGCGTCGCTTGCGCCGCCGGCACACCGGCGAGCACCAGGGTGGCCGTCAGGCCCGCCTCGACGAACCCGAGGCCCCCGGGCGTGATCGGGATCATGCCAAGGACGATCCCGGCGACGTAGGCGAGCAGCACGAGCGATGCGTGCGCTCTGAAGCCGGTCGCGTGGACCGCGGTGAGCAACGCGAGGTAGTCGAACAACACGTTGCCGGCGGACCGCAGGATCGCCTGCTCCCACTCAGCGCCGAGCGTCCGCCGGACCACGTCGCGCTCCGCGGTGAGCCGCTCGGGCAGGTGCTCGACCTTCGGCTTGCGCCTCCGCACGAGGTTGAGCAGTCGTTGGAGGATCCGCGCGACGCCCTCGATCGGGCGGTCGGCGAGCAGCAGCACCGCCCCGCCCCCGACCAGCAGGACGAAGGCGCCCAAGCCGAGCCAGACGCCGCGCGCGAGGCCGCTGTCGACCACCACCATCCCGAGCAGGATCGCGGGCAGCGACAGCACCGGCATCGCGAACAGCGTCGCGACGTTGATCAGCGACGCGGCGGTGAGGCCGGTGCCGATCCGCGTCGGGTCCATCCCGCCGCTCACGAGGAGCCGGTACTGCAGGGCGGCGCCCACCGGGTTCCCGCCGGGCACGATCTTGCTCACCGCGTTGCCCGCGATCTGCGACGTCCCGATCACGAAGTACCGCCGCGACCCCACGCAGAGCGCGATCAGCCCCCACATCGAGACGTAGCTCGCGCCCTCGAACGCGATCATCACCACGAACCACAGGGGGCTCACGCGCTTGAGGTCGTCCACCGAGGCGAACACGGCGACCAGCGACGGCCACACGACGTAGAGCCCGATCAGCGACACGAACAGCGCGACCACACGGCCCGGCGTGACGATCGCCGGTCGCGGGGGGATCGGCTCGGCGCCCGGAGCCTCGGTGGTCTCGCTCACGCTGCAAGCCTCCCGGCCGTCCCCCGCTGCGTCAACGAGCGGGCCGGCGCGGCGCCCGCCTGCGTAGCATCGGGCCATGTCTCGCTCCCAGGAACTCTTCGACCGCGCCCGTTCGGTGATCCCGGGCGGCGTGGACTCCCCCGTCCGCGCCTTCGGCGCCGTCGGCGGCACCCCGCTCTTCTACGAGCGCGGGGAGGGCGCCTACGTGGTCGACGTCGACGGCAACCGCTACGTCGACCTGGTGCAGTCCTGGGGCGCCCTGCTCTTCGGCCATGCTCGCCCCGAGATCGTCGAGGCCGCGACCGAGGCCGCGCGCAAGGGCACCTCCTTCGGCGCGCCGACCGAGCTGGAGGTGGAGCTCGCGTCGCGGATCGTCGACGCGCTCCCGTCGGTGGACCTCGTGCGCCTCGTGAGCAGCGGCACCGAGGCCACGATGAGCGCGATCCGTCTGGCGCGGGGCGCTACCGGCCGCGACGTCCTGCTCAAGTTCGACGGCTGCTACCACGGGCACTCCGACGCGCTGCTCGCCAAGGGCGGCGGCAGCGGGCTCGCGACGTTCGGCATCCCCGGCTCCCCCGGCGTGACCGACGGCGCCGCCAGGGACACGATCGTCGTGCCGTACAACGACCTGGAGGCGGTCCGCACGGTGTTCGCGGAGCGCGGGGACGAGATCGCGGTGGTCGCGGTCGAGCCCGTCGCCGCGAACATGGGCGTGGTTCCGCCCGCCGAAGGCTTCCTCGAAGGGCTCCGGGCGCTCTGCGACGAGCACGGCGCGCTCCTGCTCTTCGACGAGGTGATCACGGGGTTCCGGATCGCGTACGGCGGCGCGCAGTCCGTCTACGGGGTCACCCCCGACCTCACCGCGCTCGGCAAGGTGATGGGCGGCGGCTTCCCGTGCGCCGCGTTCGGCGGCCGGCGCGACCTGATGGAGCGCCTCGCCCCGACCGGTCCCGTCTATCAGGCCGGGACGCTCAGCGGGAACCCGGTGGCGGTCGCCGCGGGGATCGCTGCGCTCGACCTGGCCCGCCGCTTCGACCCCTACCTCGGGCTCGAGCGCGTCGCCGAGACGTTGAGCGCCGGGCTCGCCGACGTCGGCGCGGCCGCGAGCATCCCGCTGACGATCAACCGGGCCGGCTCGCTGTTCAGCGTGTTCTTCTCCGAGGGGCCGGTGAAGGACTTCGACGGGGCGAAGGCCGCGGACCACGAGCGCTACGCGCGGTTCTTCCACCACCTGCTCGAGCGGGGCGTCGCGCTCGCGCCGTCGGGCTACGAGCTGTGGACGCTCTGCACCGAGCACGGCGACGCGGAGGTCGCGCGCGTGCTCGAGGCCGCGGCCTCGTTCCGCGGTTAGGCGGCGCTCAGGCGGCCACGCCGACGAGGATCGGCATCCGCGCGACGCCGGGCTCGTCGTCGTCGGGCAGCGCCAGGCAGAAGGTGCCGATCACGCGACCGTCGAACGCGTGGCGCGCCTCGACGCGGCACCGCACCTGACCGGCAGGGCCCTCGAGCGTGAACCGGCCCTCCCCGCCGTCGAGCGCCTGGGTGTGCGCTTCCAAGATCGCGAGGTTCGTCCCCTCGATGCCGAACATCGCGAGCAGGTCGCGTCCCTCGCACCACGCGGCGCTCTTGCCGAGCGCCGACGCGGCCGCGTCGCTCACGGTGCGCAGGCGAAGCGCGGTGTCGGTCGACCAGAAGAACGTGCCCTTGGCCTCCTCGGCGGGCTCGCGCCACGCCCCCGGCCTCGGCTTCCATGCCTCGGCATCCGTGATGCCGATCAGCTCCCACTGCCGCATGCCATCCCCCTCACGCTGCCCGCGTTCGGGAACCCATACCTGTTTTCGGGTACCGGGCCGGGAACCTTGAGCCCGTCTTCCAACCGCTACCCTCGGCGTCATGAGCGACCTCGATGGGTTCCGCCAGCGCCTGTCCGCGCGGATGGGCGACGAGGCGGCCGCGTGGCTCGGCACCCTGGACGGGTTCGTTCGGACGCTCGAGGCGCGCTGGGAGCTCGAGCTGGGCGAGCCCTACCCGCACAGCGGGATCGGTTGGACCGTGCGCGCGATCCGCCACGGCGAGGAGCCGTGCGTGCTGCGGATCGCCTACCCCGACGGCTGGTTCTCGGAGCAGACGGAGGCCTTGCGCCGTTGGGACGGGCACGGCGCCGTGCGCCTGCTGGCCGACGACCCCAACGGCGCCCAGCTCCTCGAGCGGTGCGAGCCCGGCACGACGCTCGCGGAGGAGCCGGACGAGGACGCCGCGCTCGACGTCGCGGCCGGTATCGCCGAGCGCCTCTGGACGGCCGACACGGCCGGCATCGCGACCGTGGCCGAGGAGACGCTCGAGTGGGCGCGGACGATGCCGGGGCGCCACGCGCTGATGGGCCGGCCGTTCGAGCGGTCCTTGATCGACGAGGCGGTCGCGCTGATCCGCGACCTCGCGGCGTCGCAGCCCGAGCGGGTGCTGCTCCACGGCGACCTCACGGTCGAGCACGTCCTGGCCGCCGATAGCGAGCCCTGGCTCGCGATCGGGCCCAAGCCGCTCGTCGGCGAGCGCGCGTTCGACGCCACGTCGCTGATCCGCGACCGTCGCGAGGCGCTGGTCGGGTCGGCCGACGGGGGTCGCGCGCGGCTGCAGCGGCGGTTCGACCGGCTGCGCGAGCGCCTGGACCTCGACCCGCAACGGCTGAAGAGCTGGACCGTCTCGGTCGCGGTCGACGACGCGCTCTGGGCGTACGAGGCCGGCGACGACGCGGGCGGCGAGCAGCGCGTCGAGGTCGCCCGGGTCCTGCGCGAGCTGAACCCGTGATCACCAGCGCTCGCGGTGCACGACGTCGTCGAACGCGCGACGGCCTGGCTCCGCGACCGGCGCGATCGGCCGCCCCGCGGGGTAGCCGAGCGACACGATCATCACGACCTCGCGGTCGGCCGGCAGCCCGAGGAGCTCGCGCGCCAGCCCCTGGTCCCCGACCGCGGAGTGGCACGAGCCGATCCCGAGGTCGGCGGCCGCGAGCATCGCGCTCATGACCGCCTGCCCCATGTCGAACGCGATCGTCTCGCGCTGGCCCGGGTCCTCGCTCGCCTCGCCCACGAACGCGATCGCGGCGGCCGCGCTCGCGACGTGGCCGCCGTAGCGCCAGACCTCGGCCAGACGCGGCAGCCCCTCGGTGACGAGCACGAAGTCCCACGGCTGCTCGTTCATCGACGACGGAGCGCGTCGCGCGGCCTCGAGGATCCGGTCGAGGTCCTCTCGGGCGATCGGCCGATCGGCGTACCCGCGGACGTTCCTGCGTGCCCTGATCGCGTCCCACGTCTCCATGGGACCCGAGGCTACTCCCCGCCGAGCGCGACGCGCCCGAGCGGGAAGCGCCCGAGCACGCGCTCGGGGCCTCCGTCGTAGGCGAGCAGGTCGACGCACTCGCACGCGCACGACGCGTCGACCGTGGTCCGGGAGGCCCAGGCCACGATCTCCGCCCAGAGCGCGTCGTCGACGGCCTCCGCGTAGGCGAGGGAGAGGTGGAAGATCCAGTCCTCGGTCGCGACCACGTCGGAGCCGCTCGCAGGAAGGCCCGCCGTCCGCGCGCGCACGGTTGCGAGCGCCGCGCGGAGCGCGGCGCTCGCGCCCACGCGGACGTACACGATCCGGCCCTCGTCGGGCGTGTCGAACACCCCCACGGCCTCGGCGTGGAGCGTCGGCCGCTCGGTCAGGGCCGCCCACGACGCGACGGCCTCCGCGGCGGCGGCCTCGTCTTCGAGGCGGAGCGGCGCGGCGCTCGACCCGAACCCTTTCAGCGAGCAGTGGGCCGCCGGCACGGACCACGCGACCTCGGGGAAGCGGTCGAGCAGCCGGCCCTGGAGTTCGCCGAAGAGGTCGAGGACGTCGCCGCAGGGCCGCAGCACCGCGACGGCGCTGCCGGCGACCTCCCGTAGGAACGCGGCGTCGACGATCACGGGCGTCTCGGGGGCGCGCGTGCGGTCGGTCACCTCGTACCACTGCACGAGCGCCGGCACGTGACCGGTGAGCGCGAGCTCCACCTTCACCTTGCCGCCGGCCAGCGCGAGCGTGCCGCTCAGCGGGGCGTCGGCCTCGATCGTCCCGTCGAACGCGAGGTCGCCGTGGCGGTCCCGCAGCTCCGCCGCCTGCTCGCGGCGCCGCTCGAAGGCGAGGTCCGGCGCCACGTTGTCGGCGAACAGCGCCGCCGCCTCGTCCTCGTCCCACGCCTGCAGCAGCGCGGTGAGCCGCCCGGCGGCCTCGACGAGCGCCGGCGAGGGCTGGACCTTCCGCGCCGGCGGCAGCGCGTCGAGGTCGGCGAGCACGTCGAGGGCCTCCGTGACCGCAGCGGCCATCGGTGCGTACGTCACGTTCCCGAGCGCGATCACTGCGAGCCCCCGCTCGGGCAGCATCCGCATGTGCGAGCCGTAGCCGGGCAGGCCGCCGCTGTGGGCGACGATCGTGCCCAAGCGCGGGTCGAGCCGGACGAACAGTCCGATCCCGTAGCCGGTCGCGACCGTGCGCGCGGCGCCGGCGCGTCGCGGCCGGACCGACTCGATGGTGGCGTCTCGCCGCAGCTGCTGCAGCTCCCGTCGCGAGGCCCGCGACAGCGGTCCGTCGTCGGGGTCGTCGCGCGGCGGGAAGGCGTCCATCAGGTACCTCACCCATCGCGCGAGGTCGGTCACGGTCGTCCACAGGCCGCCCATCGGCGCGATCGCGCCGTCGCCCGGCGGCGGGAGCTCGGGGCTCCACGCGCCGTCGTCCCACCGGTAGCCCTCGGCGACCCGCGCGCCTTCGGGTCGCGTCCAGCTGGTCGAGCTCATCCCGAGAGGCGCGAGGAGCCGCTCGGAGATCACCCGCTGGACCGGCGCGCCGGCGACCCGTTCCACCACGCGCCCGACCAGGCCCCAGCCGAGGCTCGCGTACTCGAACCGCGTCCCCGGCGCCCACGCGAGCGTCGCGCCTCGCGCGATCAGCGCGTCGAGCCCTTCGGCGGACAGGTCCAGGTGCCGATCCGCCCACGGGTCGTCGTAGGGCAGGCCCGACTCCATCGACAGGAGGTGTCGCAGGGTGATCGGCGGCGAGTCGGCCGTCGGGCCACGCCAAGACGCCAGCTCCGGCACGTACGTCGCGACCGGCTCGTCCAGGCGAAGGAGACCCTCGTCACGCAGCAGCACGACCGCCGCGCCGGTGAAGCTCTTCGTCATCGACGCGATCCGGAACACGCTGTCGGCGTCGGGGATCTCCTCGGCGTCCAGCCGGAGGGTCCCGAGCCCGCCCGCATCGGCGAGTGCCCCGTCGCGCACCACCCCCCACGAGATCGCGGGGACGTGCTCCGCCCAGACGTACCTGGCGAAGACGTCGCGGACCGCCTCGGCGAACCCCTCCATCTCGGCGGAGCCTACGAGGGCGGCCCGGGCGCCGACATCGAGATCGGGCCAGGGTCTTGACCCTCGAACGTATGTTCGATACCATCGTTGCTCCGACAGCACCGGTCCTCCCCCGGAACGGCGTAGACGTGGCCCCGGACACCCGCACCACCCAGGCGCTGGTCGCGCGCCTGATGACGTTGCACGCGCAGATCGCCGAACGCCAGCGGGAGCTGCTCGG
>JBLMXP010000140.1:0-23557 GCA_050257835.1 Planctomycetaceae bacterium
ATCCACGACGGCGCCCAGCAGCAGCTGGTGGCGCTCGGCGTGAAGCTGCGCCTGGCACAGTCGCTCGCGCCGAAGGAGGGCGCGAGGACCGCGGCGATGCTCGAACAGCTGCAGGCCGAGACGCAGACGGCGCTGGAGGACCTGCGCGATCTCGCGCGCGGGATCTACCCGCCGCTGCTCGCCGACAAGGGGCTCGCGGCGGCGCTCGAGGCGCAGGCTCGTCGCTCGATCGTGCCCGTCGAACTCGACTTCGACGGCGTCGCCCGCTACCCGCAAGCGGTCGAAGCGGCCGTGTACTTCTCGGTCCTCGAGGCCTTGCAGAACGTCGCGAAGTATGCAGGAGCGACGGCCGTTCGCGTCCACCTCGAGGCCGACGACGGGACGCTTCGCTTCGAGGTCGCGGACGACGGGAGGGGGTTCGACGCAGGGGGACAGACGTACGGGACGGGTCTGCAGGGGATCGCCGACCGGCTGGGCGCCCTCGACGGCTCGCTCGAGGTCCGTTCCGCGCCAGGTGCCGGCACCGACGTGCGAGGGACGGTTCCCGTCGTCCGGGAAGGAGCCACCGCGTGAGGCCGCGGGCGGCTTCTCGGCTCGCGTGGGGCCTGTTCGCGGTCGTGCTCTTCGAACTCGCTTTGAACGTGGTGTTCGAAGTCCTCGCCGAACGGCACGGAGCCACGGGCGTGGCGCCCTCGCCCTCCGTCGTCGTCTTCGCTGCGATCTTCTTCCTGTTCCCGCTCGTGGGGGTCGTGCTGGCATCGCGTCGCCCGGAGAACAGCCTGGGTTGGCTGCTCCTCGCCGTCGGGATCTTCGCGTTCTTCGAGACCTCGGGCGTCGCGGACCTCGCCATCTCGACGGGGCATCCACAGGTGGCGGCGACCGCGGCGGCGCTCGGGGCATGGACCTGGGTGCCGATGATCGGGCTCTCGGGCGTGTTCATCCTCCTGCTCTTCCCGAACGGTCACCTGCCTTCGCCGCGCTGGCGGTGGTTCGCGTGGGCGTCGGCGATCGGGATGGCCGTGGCATCGCTGGCGATCGTGCTGTCCCCCGGCGATCTTGCCGAGTTCGGCTATCCGTCGCTCCAGAACCCGTTCGGTGTGGACGGACTGCAGACCTTCCTCCCGCTGATGATCCTCGGAGTGGCGTCGATCCCGTTGGGGGTGATCGGCGCCGCGATCAGCCTGTTCGTCCGCTCGCGACGCGCCGATCCGGTCGAGAAGCAACAGATCCGGTGGCTCGCGTCGGCGTCGGCCGTCGTCGCGACCGCCTACGCGTTCGTCATGGCGGCTCCCGTGGCCACGCAGGGCGACTGGGCGTCCGGCGCCGGCTGGGTTTCGGCCGTGCAGACGATCGCGATCGCGTTGTTCGGGCTGCTGCCTCTCTCGATCGGCGTGGCCGTCCTGAAGTACCGGCTCTTCGACCTCGACTTCGTCGTGCGGAAGGCGGTGGTGATCGGGCTCCTTGCCGCGACGATCACGATCGTCTACGTCGCCGTGGTCGTCGGGGTCGGCGCCCTCGTCGGTTCCAAGAACAGCGCGGTGCTCTCCGCGCTGGCGGCCGGGGTGGTGGCGATCGCGATCCAGCCGCTCCGCGCGCGTGCGCGCCGCGTCGCGGACCGCGTCGTCTACGGCAAGCGCGCCACACCCTACGAAGTCCTGGCGGAGTTCGGGCAACGGGTCGGCGAGACGTACGCGGCCGACGACGTGCTGCCGCGGATGGCGCGGATCCTGGCCGAGGGAGTGGGCGCCGCGCACGCGCGCGTCTGGCTCCAGATCGGCGGCAACCTCCGCGTCGTCGCGTCGTGGCCCGGACCGACGCAGGGCGAGGACGACCTCATCGAGCCCGTCACCGACGGCGAGGAGCAGCTCGGAGCTCTGTCCGTCCGGATGCCACCCAACGATCCGATCGACCCGGCGAAGGAGCGGCTCGCCGCCGATCTCGCCGCCCAGGCCCGTCTGGTGCTGCGCAACGTCCGGCTCACCGAGGAGCTCCGGGCGCGACTGGACGACCTCAAGGCGGCCCAGAAGCGGCTCGTGACCGCGCAGGACCACGAACGGCGACGCCTCGAGCGCAACATCCACGACGGCGCGCAGCAACAGCTGGTGGCGCTCGGCGTGAAGGCGCGCCTCGCCCGCACGCTCACCGAACGCGACCCGGCGAGAGCCTCCGAGATGCTCGCCCAGATCGAGTCCGAGACCCAGACGGCCCTGGAGGATCTCCGCGATCTGGCCCGCGGCATCTACCCGCCGCTGCTCGCGGACAAGGGGCTGGTGGCGGCCCTGGAGGCGCAGGCACGCAAGGCTCCGGTGCCCGTGACGGTCCGCGCGGACGGGGTCGGCCGCTACCCCCAGGAGGCGGAGGCGGCCGCCTATTTCTCCTGCCTGGAGGCGATCCAGAACGTCGCGAAGTACGCGCGGGCATCGCGGGTCGACGTCTCCCTCGCCGACGGCGACGGCCGGCTCCGCTTCGAGGTGATCGATGACGGGCTGGGCTTCGACCCGTCGGCCACCGGGTACGGCACCGGGCTGCAGGGGATCGCCGACCGTCTCGGGGCGCTTGACGGTACGCTCACCGTCCGGAGCGCACCGGGTGAAGGGACCACGATCGCGTGCGTGATCCCGGTGACCCCGACGGAGGTGACGACATGAGCGTCCGCCCGACCAAGCGTCCGAAGGGCCTGCGCCGCGTCGAGCGGTGGGCCGTCGGCGTGGTGATGGCGGTGGTCGCGATCGTGCTCGAGCGCATCGTGCTGCGCTCCGTCAAGCGAGGCGGTCGCGAGGTCGCCGTGGAGCCGGAAGCCACGACGCTCACCTCCAAGGGCGGCGAGGTCGACTTCCCCGGGTAGCCGGCGCACGCGCACGCCGGCCCCTACGTCCGAGGACGTTCAGCCCCCGCGCCCCTCGCCGGTCGCGGCAGGATGGGATCGTGATCTCGATGGGCGGCGGGCCTGTTCGGCGCCGTCGGAACGGCGATCGCGGTGAGGCTGCTGTTCGCGCCGGCCTTCCCGAACATGCGGGCGCCCGAGGCGCTCGGCATCGTCGTCGCCGGCGTGACGGCCGTCGCCGTCGGGGCGCGCATCTGGCTGGCGCGGCGTGTCGATGAGCCCGCGACCACGGGGTCCGCTCCCCGGCGCGTCCGGCTCGCGAAGCTGCCGCCGCGAGCGCGGCCGTGGGTGGTGGAGGCGCCGTAGGCCCGTCCGGTCCCGCTCGCGCTACAGCGTGCGGTCCCGACGGTCGCGGATGAGGTCCACGGCCAGCCCGAAGGTGAAGACGATCCCGATCGACCCGAGCACGATCGGGACCCAGGCGTCCACGCGGGTCGAGGTCGACACGATCGCCGTGCCGAGCAGCGACGCGGCGGCGACCACGCCGAGGGCGAGGCGGCGCCCGGCGCGCCGGACGGTGGTCTCCAACGAGGCCGCGCGGAAGTTCACCTCGAGCTTCTGCCCCGGCCGGGCGCCGATCAGCCGCTCGAGCGCCTCGATCACGCGCATCGCCCGCACCTTCAACCGTTGCGTCTGGTAGAAGAGCGACTTCGGGTCGAACTTCGCCCCCATCTGCGACACGACGCTCCGCATCAAGAACCTGCCCGCCACGTCGAACGGGTCCACGGTCGGGTCGAGCTGCGCGGCCGCCAGCTGCATCTGGGCGAGCGCCTTGGCGGTGAGCGTCAGCGACGCCGGCAGCGGGACGCCGTGGCGCAGCGAGATCTCGGTCATCTCCTGCAGGACCGGTCCCAGCTGGATGTCCGAGAGCGACGCGCCGCGGTACTTGGCCATGAGCGCGCCGATCTCTCCTTGGAACGCGTCGACGTCGAGGTCGCTGCGGTCGATCGAGTTCGACAGCATCAGCGAGACGTCGGTGAGGAACCCGACGTCCTCCTGCCAGAACGCCATCAGCAGCAGCATCATCTGCTCACGCATCTGGGCGTCGACCTCGCCGACCATCCCAAGGTCGAGGAAGAACAGGCGCTCCTCCTCCGGTTGCCACATCAGGTTGCCCGGGTGCGGGTCGGCGTGGAAGAAGCCGTCGACCATCACCTGCTTGTAGAAGGACTCGAGCAGCTGCGTGGCGGTCTCGGAGCGGGCCGGGCCCTCGGGCGCCAGTCCGATCGGACCGCCCGCGACGTCGCGCATCACGAGGAGCCGCGACGTCGAGTAGTCCGTGTAGAGCTCGGGAACCGCCAGGCGCGAGAACGACGCGATCACCCCGCGCATCCGCTCCATGTTCTTGGCTTCCTGGCGGAAGTCCAGCTCGCGGTGCAGGGAGTCCGACAGGTACTCGAAGACCGCCTGCATGTCGATCACGGCCTTGAGGCCCGGTCGCTGGCCGACCTTCTGCGCGAACACCTCGAGCAGCGCGAGGTCCTGCTCGATCTGTTCCTTGGCCTCGGGTCGCTGGACCTTGATCACGGCCTTCTCGCCGTTGGCCAGGACCGCCCGGTGGACCTCGGCGATCGTGCCCGCCGCGAGCGGTTCGGGCTCCACGTGTTCGAAGACGTCCTCCCACGGAACGCCCAGCTCTTCCTCCATCACCTTCACGACCTGCGCCTCGGAAAGAGGCGGCACGTGGTCCTGCAGGGTCGCGAGCTCCTCGATGAACTCCGCCGGCAGCAGGTCGGGGCGGGTCGACAGGATCTGGCCGAGCTTGCAGAAGGTCGGGCCGAGCTCCTCGAGCGCCTCGCGCATCCGCTTGGCCTGCCGCCGGCGTCCGACCGTGCCCTCCTCGTCGGGGCGGCCGAACAGCTCCTTCAGCCCGTGCTTGGCGAAGACCGCGGCGATCTTGGATCCGCGCGCGGCCAGGTGCGGCTCGGTCTCGGTCTCGACGTGCGAGGACCGCACGACCGTGAGCGGCCGGGCGCCGGAGGCGGGCGCCGTCGCGACGTGGCCGTTCGTCGTGTTCACGATGATCACGGTGCACCGCGCGTTGTGGCTGATCCGGTTCGGCACGTTGCCGAGCAGGAACTCCTTGCGCCCGGCCATCCCGGCGTTGCCCACCACGAGGACGTCGATCCCGTGCTCCTCGGTCGCGCGCACGATCGCCATCGCGGGGTCGTCGTCGATCACGACGTGCGCCCTGCCCTTGTCGCCGGCGACCTCGGCCGCGTACCGCTGCAGGTCCTCCGCGGCGGCCGCCGCCCGCGTCGCCTCCGCCTGGCCGAACTCGGTGCCGGCCGGGTTCACGGGGAACACGACCTGGACGATGTGCAGCTCGGCGTCGAAGCGGGCGGCGAACGACGCGGCCCAGGCGACCGCCCGCCCCGCGGTCTCGGAGCGGTCGGTGCCGACCATCACGCGCGTCACGGCGCCGTCGGCGAGGGGCTGGGACTCGGTCGCCACGCGCGCATGATGGCAGCAACACGCGAGCAGCGGAAGGGCGGCGACCTCGCCGAACCATGGTGGTGTCTGCACCCGCGGAGGTCGAGGGCGCCCGAAGGGCCATTGGTACACTCGCCCTCGCCGCCGGAGTAGCTCAGGGGCAGAGCAACCGCCTCGTAAGTGGTAGGTCGGGGGTTCGAATCCCCCCTCCGGCTCCGAACCCACAGATCACAGCCGCGGTTGCCGGGGAGGGCCGGGGTTGCGAGAATCCCCGCTCGTGAAGACCGCGCGATCCCTCCTGGTCCTGACCCTCGGCACCGCCGCCCTGCTCGTCGTGACGGCCGTACCGGCCTTCGCGCAGAGCATCCTGGACCCCACGAACACCCCGTCGAAGTCCCCCGGCGGCACCGGGTGGGCCTACGAGACCTTCCGGTTCTTCGGGATGGGATGGCTCGCCGTCCTGTTCGTGCTGATCCTCGTGATCTCCTACATGCGCCACGCGCCGCGCTTCTCCAAGGACGAGGAGAGCACCCGGGTGGTCCACGCCGACCGTGTGCTGCCCGGCCGGGAGCCGCCGCGCCGCCAGGTCGACCTGTCGCAGGCGGTCCCCATCGTGGTCCAGCCTCCGGCGATCCCGGCCGCGGTGGCCGCCCCCGCGGTGGCCGCACCGGCGCCGGCTCCCGCCGTCGCCGCGCCTGCGCCGGCTCCCGCCGTCGCCGCGCCTGCGCCGGCCGCGGCGCCTGCGGCACCTGCCCCCGCCGCGCCCGCGGAGGCCCCGGCCCCCGCGGCTGCCGCGCCGCCCGCCGCGGCCGAACCGGCTGCTCCCGCGCCCGCGCCGGCGCCCGCCGAGCACGTCGAGGTCTCGCTCGACGAGGAGACCTTCCAAAAGACCCTCGACGAGCTGCTCGCGCAGGGCACCGACCGGCGGATCGCCGAAGGCAAGGCACGACGGGCCGCGATGATCGCCGCCCGCAAGAAGGCCGCGGGCGAGGGCTAGGCGCCCGTCCCGTGGACCATCCCGCCGCCGACGTCGACTGGACGATGGGCTCGGCCGCGGCCCATCTGGCGGACTGGGGCACGGCGGTCGACGTCGGCGAGCGGATCTCCGGCGCCGGTCCCCGCGTGTCGCATCCGGACCGCGCGCGGATGCGCGACGAGCTGAACGCCCTCGTCACGGAGGCCGAAGGGCTCGTCACCGACTTCACCGGGCTCGAGGTGAGCGGGTTCCGGTCGCGCGCCTGGGCGATGGGCCGCGGCGACTGGATCCGGCAGAACCTGAGCGGTCTGCAGCGCGTGCTCGAGCCGCTCGCCGAGCGGATGCTCGCGAAGCGGCCGGACCGCCCCGCGTTCGCGCGCAAGACGATGGGCGGGGAGATCGGCGCGGTCGTCGGCTACGTCTCCCGGCGTGTCCTCGGGCAGTTCGACGTGTTCCTCCCGCCCGACGACGACGGGCTGATCTACTTCGTGGGGCCGAACATCGTCGACGTCGAGCAGCGCTTCGGCCTCCCGCCGCACGACTTCCGGCTGTGGATCTCGATCCACGAGGTGACCCATCGCGTGCAGTTCTCCGCGGCGCCGTGGCTCCGCGGCTACTTGCTCGACCTGGTGCACGAGTACCTGCGCAGCGTGTCCCTCGAGCCCGGCGACCTGATGGAGCAGCTGAAGCGCGCCGTCGAGCAGGTGAAGGGCGGCGCCGACGTCCGCGGCCCCGGCGGCCTGCTCCTGCTGCTCACCCCCGAGCAGCGCGAGGTCTTCGAGCGGACCCAAGGGATGATGTCGCTGCTCGAGGGGCACGCGTCGTTCGTGATGAACGAGGTCGCCCGCGACCACGTCGCCGATCTGCCGAGGCTGGAGCGGGCCCTGAAGGAGCGCCGTGCCGTCAAGGGGGTCGAGAAGCGCGTGCAGCGGGCGATCGGCTTCGACCAGAAGGTGCGCCAGTACGAGGCGGGGGAGCGGTTCGTGCGCCAGGTCGTGCGGCAGGCCGGTCAGGACACGCTCAACCTCGTCTTCAGCGCGCCGAGCGCGCTCCCGTCCACGGCGGAGATCGCGGAGCCCTCGCGCTGGCTCCAACGCGTGTCGGGGTAGGGGCATGGCCAGGCGCCCGCCGGCCGTGGCGCGGGTGCTCGAGCGCGTCGCCGCCACCGTCGGGGCGCACGACCTGTGGCTGCCGGGCCAGACCGTCGTCGTCGCGGTCTCCGGCGGTCCGGACTCGGTCTGCCTCCTCGAGGCGCTGGTCCGGCTGCGCAGGACCCTGCGCCATGCACTCGTCGTGGCGCACGTCGACCACGGGGGACGGCCGGGTTCGTCCGCCGACGCCGCCTACGTCCGCCGGCTGGCGGCGCGGCACCGGCTCCCGTTCGTCCTGCGGCGGCTGACGGGCGATGCCCCAGATCCCGGCCGCTCGCGGGAGGAGTGGCTCCGGAGCGGCCGACGGCTCGCGCTTGCCGAGGTGCAGCGCGAGACCGGGGCCGCGAGGATCGCGACCGCCCACACCCGCGACGACAACGCCGAGACGGTGCTGCTGCGCCTGCTGACCGGCAGCGGGTCGGCCGGCGCCGCGGGGATCCGCTACCGGTCCGGGCCGTTCGTCCACCCGCTCCTGGACGTCGGGCGCGACGAGGTCGAGGCCTGCTGCCGGTCGCTGCACCTGCGTCCGCGCCGCGACCCCACGAACGACGACCCCGACTACGCGCTCCGCAACGCCCTGCGCCTGGAGGGGCTCCCGGCGCTCGAGCGCGCGCTCGGCAGGAACGTCCGCGAGCCGCTCGCGCGGTCGGCGGCGCTGCTCGCCGCCGACGACGCGGAGCTCGGCCGCCAGATGGCGCAGGCGTGGCCCGAGGTCGCCGAGGACGAGCCGGAGGGGATCGGGCTCGACGCCGACGCGCTGCTGCGCCTGCCGCGTGTCGTCGCGGCGCGTCTGGTCGGGCACGCGCTCCTGCGCACCGGGGGCGAGGGCACGCGCGCCGACGTCGAGGCGGTCCTGGACCTGGCCGCCGGCCGGCCCGGGCGCCGGCGCGACCTCACCGGCGGTACCCGCGCGACCCGCGACCGCACGAGCATCCGGCTCGCGCGCGGCTGAGCGCCGGTAGACTCCGGTCCTCGCGATGGACGCCTACGAACCCGACATCGAGAAGGTCCTGATCGACGAGGCCACGATCCAGGCCAAGCTCGTCGAGATGGGCGCGCGGATCACCGAGGACTACGCCGACAAGAAGATCCTGCTCGTTGGGGTGCTCAAGGGGGCCTTCGTGTTGATGGCCGACCTGTCCCGCCACATCCGCCTGCCGCTCGAGTTCGACTTCATGGCGGTCTCGTCCTACGGCGCCGCCACGAAGTCCTCGGGCGTCGTGCGGATCCTGAAGGACCTCGACCACGATCTCGAGGGGCTCGACGTGCTGGTGGTGGAGGACATCGTGGACTCGGGCCTCACGCTCAAGTACCTGCTCAAGAACCTCGCGGGCCGCAAGCCCGCCTCGCTCGAGGTGGCCGCGCTGCTGCGCAAGGTCGGGATCCAGCAGGTCGAGCTCGATCTGCGCTACGTGGGGTTCGACATCCCGAACGAGTTCGTGGTCGGCTACGGGCTCGACTTCGCCGAGCGGTACCGCAACCTCCCGTACATCGGCACGCTCAAGCCGAGCGCCTACGGCGGCTGAGGCGGCCGCTCGCCCGCAACGCCGTCGGGGGCCGGTGCTACCATCGGCAACGCGGGCCACGGCGCACGACGTCGCGGCCCCGAAGCGTCTTCGGAGAGGAGCATCCGGGTGGCCAACCCCGAGCCGCCGGTCAGACAGATCCTTCGCACGCCCACGGTGTGGATCCTCGCGGGCGCGTTGATCCTGCTCCTCGTGCTCACCTTCGCCTCGCGCAGCCCGTCGGGCACGCCACTGACCACGAGCGTCTTCCTCGACTACGTCGCCCAGGGCAAGATCGAGAACGCGGAGATCGACGACGGCGCCAAGACGATCACCGGCACGATCCGCGGCGACGGCGACTACTCCACCGCCTACGGTGACTACACGCTGCCGCAGATCGAGGCCGCGCTCACGAAGAACGGCGTCTCCTTCGACGTCAAGCCGGCGAAGTCCGACGGCCTGCTCGCCTCGCTGCTGCTCACGCTGATCCCCGCCGCGTTGATCATCGGCGCGCTGTTCTACCTGATGAACCGGTCGCAGGGCACCGGCGGCGGCCGCGTGATGCAGTTCGGCCGCAGCCGTCACAAGCAGGTCACGAAGGACACGCCCAAGACCACGTTCGCCGACGTGGCCGGGCTCGACGAGGCGATCGAGGAACTGCAGGAGGTCAAGGACTACCTGCAGAACCCGTCGAAGTTCCAGGCGATGGGCGCGAAGATCCCTCGCGGCGTGCTGCTGTTCGGCCCCCCCGGCACCGGCAAGACGCTGCTGGCGCGCGCCGTCGCGGGCGAGGCGGGCGTCCCGTTCTTCTCGATCAGCGGGTCGGACTTCGTCGAGATGTTCGTCGGGGTCGGCGCGGCGCGCGTGCGCGACCTGTTCGAACAGGCGAAGGCCAACGCGCCGGCGATCGTGTTCATCGACGAGATCGACGCGGTCGGGCGCCACCGCGGCGCCGGCCTGGGCGGCGGTCACGACGAGCGCGAGCAGACGCTGAACCAGCTGCTCGTGGAGATGGACGGGTTCGACCAGCGCTCCACCGTGATCTTGATGGCGGCGTCGAACCGCCCCGACATCCTCGACCCGGCCCTGCTGCGCCCCGGCCGGTTCGACCGGCAGATCATCGTGGACCGGCCCGACCTCGAGGGACGCAAGGCGATCGTGAAGGTCCACGCGAAGGGCAAGCCGCTCGATCCCTCGGTCGATCTCTCGGTGCTCGCACGACGCACGCCCGGGTTCACCGGCGCCGACCTCGCGAACGTGATCAACGAGGCCGCGCTGCTCGCGGCGCGCCGCAACAAGCAGGCGATCTCGATGCACGAGGTCGAGGAGGCCGTCGACCGCGTGATGGCCGGGCCCGAGCGCAAGAGCAAGATCATGGACGAGCAGGAGCGCCGGCTGATCGCGTACCACGAGGGCGGCCATGCGCTCGTCGCGCACGTCCTGCCCGGCACCGACGAGGTCCACAAGATCACGGTGATCCCGCGCGGGCGCGCGCTCGGCTACACGCTCACCCTGCCCGAGCAGGACAAGTTCCTCGCGACGCGCGAGCAGATGCGCGACGAGCTCGCGATGCTGATGGGTGGGCGCGTGGCGGAGGAGATCGTCGCCGGCGACATCACTACCGGCGCCGCGAACGACATCGAGCGGGCCACGAAGGTCGCGCGCGCGATGGTCACCGAGTACGGGATGTCCGACACGATCGGACCGCGCACGCTCGGCCAGAAGCAGGGAGAGGTCTTCCTCGGCCGCGACTGGGGTTCCACGCCCGACTACTCCGACCGGGTCGCCTTCGAGATCGACCAGGAGGTCCGCCAGCTGATCGACGAGGCGCACGACGTCGCGCTCGACATCCTCACGGACCACCGCGCGAAGCTCGACGCGCTCGCCGACCTGCTGGTGGAGCACGAGACGCTCGACCGGGAGGAGGTCGCGAGGTTCTTCGGCGACGTTGCGAAGCGTCCTCCCCGCGAGGCCGACGTCCGCAGCGCCGGGCTCGCCGTCTCGCGCCAGGCCAGACAGCGCCGGGCGGAGCCGGGGTCGACCCCCGGCACGCTGGCCTGACCGAAGCGCCCCGCGGCCCTCGGTCCTAGACTCGGCGCTATGTCCGAGCGGTGGGCGACGTTCGACTGCTACGGCACGCTGATCGACTGGGACGCCGGCGTGCGAGCCGCCCTCGCGCGGGTGTGGCCCGAGGCCGACGCCGACGCGCTGGCCGCCCGGTACCACGAGCTCGAGCCGCGCCTGCAGGAGGGGCGGGGGATCGCCTACCGCCAGGTGCTCACCGAGGCGCTCGGTGCGATCGGCGCCGCCGAGGGCCTGGAGGTGCCGCCCGGGTGCGTGGGGGCGCTCGCCGAGTCCCTCCCGTCGTGGCCGGCCTTCCCCGAGGCCCACGACGCGCTCGCCGCGCTCCGGGAGGGCGGATGGGCGATCGCCATCTTGTCGAACACCGACGCGGACTACCTCGACGCCTCGATCCGCGCGATCGGCGTCGAGGTGGACCTGCGCGTCGTCGCGTCGGCGATCGGGTCCTACAAGCCGGCGTTCGGGCACTGGGAGACGTTCTTCCGCGAGAGCGGCGCCGATCGAGCGCGCCACGTCCACGTCGCCGCGTCGCTGTTCCACGACGTGGCGCCGTGCGCGTCGCTCGGGCTGGCGTGCGTGTGGATCAACCGCGGGCACGAGGTGAGCTACCTCCCGCGCGCGGGCGAGCTGCCCGACCTGCGCGACCTGCCGGGGACCCTCGAGCGGTTGCTCCCGGCGGGGTAGGGATGGGCGCGGTCCAGGGCGCGTTCGGGCTCGGCCGGGATCCCTACGAGGTGCTGGGGGTCTCGCCGCTGGCCGACCGCGATGAGATCCGTCACGCCTACCGGACGCTCGCGCACCGGCTGCACCCGGACGTGCACGCCGGCGACCCCGCGACCGCCGCCCGGTTCGCCGAGGCGACGGCCGCCTACCGGTTCCTGCGCGACGACGCGACGCGGCGCGCCTACGACCTCGCCCGCGCGGCCGCCCACGGGCCCCGAGCGATGCGCGCCGCCCCCGCGCCCACCGGCAACGTCCGGGTGCGCGGCCCCGGCGCCCGCCCCGCCCACCGGCCGCGCGAGGCCCCCGCGCCCCAGGAGCGCCTCGGGGCCGACCCGGTCGCGACCCTGCGCACGTTCGCGAAGCTCCTCCTGGCCGGGCTGGTGCTGCTGCTCCTGGCGGTGGTGCTGGTCTCCGCGATGACCGCGCCCACGTGCAGACCGGGCGAATGGCGCGGCTGCAAGCAGCCGCCCACCCCGGTGGTGAGGCCCTCCGGGTAGCATCGCTGGACCATGGTGAGCGAACGGTTCGATCGCGCGAAGGTGGAGGAAGGTGTCCGGCTGATCCTCGAGGGGATCGGCGAGGACCCGGGCCGCGGCGGCCTGCGCGAGACGCCCGCCCGCGTCGCGCGGATGTACGAGGAGATCGCCGCGGGGATCGATGCCGACGCTTCCGAGCTGGTCACGGTCGTCGAGGGCGCCGACTTCGACGAGATGATCATGGTGCGCGACATCCCGCTGTACTCGATCTGCGAGCACCACCTGATCCCGTTCAGCGGCCGCGCCCACGTGGCCTACGTGCCGAACAAGACCGGGCAGATCACCGGCCTGTCGAAGATCGCGCGGGTGGTCGACCTCCTGTCGAAGAAGCCGCAGGTCCAGGAGCGGTTGACCACCGAGATCGCCGACGCCGTCGAGCGCGCCCTGTCGCCACGCGGGGTGTTCGTCGCGATCGAGGCCGAGCACCTGTGCATGACGATGCGTGGGATCAAGAAGCCCGGCGCCGTGACCGTCACCTCCGCCGTGCGCGGGCTGTTCCGCACCGACGCGCGCACGCGCCAGGAGGCGATGCAGCACATCGGCATGCGCTGAGCCCGGCTACGCCCGGCGCGCCCCGCACTACGATGGCCGCATGACGCACCGCGTCTGGCGCTGCCGGAACCACACGTTCGAGCTCGGCTCCCGCACGCTCGTGATGGGGGTCGTGAACGTCACGCCGGACTCGTTCAGCGACGGCGGGTCGCTCGCCGACGCGCACGACGCGGAGCGCTACGCGGCCCAGCTCCTGGACGAAGGCGCCGACCTCGTCGACATCGGCGGCGAGTCGACCAGGCCCGGCTCGTCACCGGTCCCGATCGAGGAGGAGCTCCGCCGCGTGATCCCCGTGATCGAACGGGTGCGCGTCGCTCGCGCCGACGCCGTGATCAGCGTCGACACGCGGCATGCCGAGGTCGCGACCGAAGCGCTCGGGGCCGGCGCCCAGGTCGTGAACGACGTGACGGGCGGCCGCGACCCGCGGTTGCTGGAGGCGGCGCACGACGCGGGAGCGGGACTCGTGCTGATGCACATGCTCGGCGAGCCCGAGACGATGCAGGACGACCCCCGCTACGACGACGTCGTCGGCGAGGTCCGTGAGTACCTGCGGGAACGGGTCGAGGCGGCGGTGTTCGCGGGTCTGCCGGTGGAGGCGCTGGCGGTCGACCCGGGGATCGGCTTCGGCAAGAACCTGGAGCACAACCTCGCTCTGCTCCGCAGCCTCGAGGACTTCACGGACCTCGACGCCGCCCTGCTGGTCGGGGTGAGCCGCAAGCGCTTCGTCGGGACGCTCACCGGCGTCGAGCGGGCGAAGGACCGGCTCGAAGGGTCGCTCGCGGCCGCCACCTGGGCCGCCGCGCACGGCGCGGACGTCGTGCGCGTCCACGACGTGCTGGCCACGCGGCGCGCGCTGGCCGTGGTCGACGCCCTCGTGCGGGAGGCTCCATGAGCCTCGAGCGCCACGCGAGCCTCGCCTACCTCGACGAAGGGCCCCGCGACGCCGACGTCGTGGTCCTGCTGCACGGCTGGCCGACGTCCTCGTTCCTGTGGCGCCGGCTGACGCCGTTGCTCGCGACCCGCTTCCGGGTCCTCGTGCCCGAGCTCGTCGCCGGGGGCCTGCGAGCGCAGGCCGACGCCGTGGAAGGGTTCCTCGCCCGCCTGGGCGTCGAGCGGTTCGCGGCGGTAGGGCACGCGCACGGCGGCGGGGTCGCGCAGCTCCTCGCGTTCGACGGCGCCGGCGTCGACGCGCTCGTGCTGATCGACTCCGTCGCCTTCGACCAAGCCCCACCCGAGGACCTGGACCCGCGCTCCTTCCTCGAGCGCGGCTCGGTGGAGTTCTCCTTCCTCACCGAGGAAGAGCTCGAGGGCTACGCGCGGGCCCCCTTCCGCTTCCCGCCCGACCTCGGCGGCGCGCTCGTGGGGCGTGAGGACGAGATGGCCGCCTGGGACTTCCCGATCTTCCTGCTGTGGGGAGAGGAGGATCCCTACCTGCCGGTGTCGCTCGCCGAGCGGCTCTGCGACGCGATGCCGGCCTCGACCCTGGGCGTCGTGCCCGACTCCGGGCACTTCCTGCTCGACGACGCGTTCGACTCGGTGGGGATGCTGATCCACGAGTACCTGCGGGCCCGCTACCTCGGCGCGCCCCACGGCCACGAGGGGATCGTGATGCTCCAGCTCGAACGGCGCCCGCCCGGGGCCGACCTCACCGAGTACGAACAGGACGAGGGCGACCCGTCGCCGCCCGCGGCCGATCAGGAGGTGGGACCGCTCGCATGAGCCGCGCACGGTTGTTCCTGTCGGGGATCCACGCCGAGGGCCGCCACGGCGCCCGCCCGGGTGAGAAGGACGAGCCGCAGCCGTTCGTGCTCGACCTCGACCTGGAGGTCGAGGTCGGCGAGGACGCGATCGAGGGCACCGCCGACTACCGCCGCATCACCGAACGGGTCCGTGCCGTGGTCGAGGAGGGGTCGTTCGACCTGATCGAGACGATGGCCGAGGCGGTCGCCCACGCCTGCATCGGCTTCGACCGCGTGATGCGCGCGACCGTCGTGGTGCACAAACCGAACGCCGCGACGCGCCTCGGGATCGACGGCGTGGCCGCGGCGGTGACCCTGCCGGAGGCCTGAGTGCCGACGGTCACGCTGGCGGTCGGCGCGAACCTCGGCGACCGCCTCGCCGCGCTCCAGCGCTCCATCGAGATCCTCGACACGCGGGGCGTCCACGTGACCGCCTGCTCGCGCGTGTGGGAGACGGCGCCGGTCGGCGGGCCCGAGGGCCAGCCCGCCTTCCTGAACGCGGTCGTGCGCGCCGAGACCTCGCTCGATCCCGACGGAGTGCTCGCCGCCGCGCACGCCGCGGAGCAGGCGCTCGGGCGCGTCCGCGACGTCCGGTGGGGCCCGCGCACCCTCGACGTCGACGTGCTCCTGTACGACGGGCTCGCCCGCGACGACCCCGCGCTCACGATCCCGCACCCGAGGATGACCGAGCGGGCGTTCGTCCTGCTCCCGCTTCTCGATCTCGATCCCGACCCGAGGCTGCCCGACGGCAGGCGCGTGCTCGACCTGCCCTCGCCCGACGGGGAGGCGCGCCCCTTCGCCCCTCCCCTGCGACTGCCGTGAGGGAGCGCGCCGTCGAGCGGCTGTGCCTGCGGTGCGACTGGATCGGCCCGACCACGGCGAAGACCTGCCCGTCGTGCGGGACGCCGCTGTACCGACCGGCGCCGGCGCGAACGCGTCCGCTCCCGCAGGCGCCCCCGGTCCGCCGTCGCGTCCGGCTCCGGCGTCGGCGCGCCCGCCCGCCTCGACGGCGCCGCCTCGTGATCCCCGAGCGCGCCCGCGGCGCGGCCGGGATGACCGCGGTGATCGTCGTGGCGGTCCTGGCCGTCGGCGTGATCGGGCGGAGTCCCGGCCCGCGCGCTCCGGCGACCTCGTCGCCCCGCCCCCCCGCGACGCTCGCCGGGCTCGGCGGGTTCCTCGTCTACACGGCGCCCGCCACGGCCGGCGACGACCGCCTGTGGGTCTGGGACCTCGCGGGCGGGCGTGTCCTCGAGGGTCCACGCGTGCCGAAGGTGGTCGCCCTCGTGGACCCGTACCGCCAAACGCCCGACGCCTGGCTCGGGCTCACGGTCGAGCACGGCGACGGGCAGCGAGCGCTGCTGATGCGCAGCTGGGGACCCTCCGCGCAGCCCGACACGGTCCTCACGGGCGATCAAGTGGGGTGGTCGCCGGGCGGGCTGAACGTGACGGCGGCGACGATCGGGGGTGACCGCACCTGCGGCCATCTCTCCCTGCGCACGGTCCTGCCCGGGTACAACCTCACCCAGACGTCCGACGCCCGCGACCCGGTGTGCGGCGTCGTGCGGTCGGTCGCCTGGGGCGCGGCGGCTCCGTTCGTCGACGTCGTCGGCGGGGGATCGTCGACGATCTTCCAGGCGTCGTCCGGGCTGCGGCAGGTGCTGGCGGACAAGGTGCTGCTCGGGGTCTCGGCCAACAGCGACCTCCTCGTCGAGCCGTTCTCCTGCGTGGGTCCCGGCGCCGGCCCGACGACCTCGACCTGCGGGGGGATGGGCGTGGTGCCGCACGCCGACGGCCACGCCACGCACGTCTTCTACCCGCCCGAACGCCCGTTCCTCGCGGAGTCGGTGGCGGCTTGGTCGACGAACGGCCGCGTCGCCTACCTGGTGGGCACGCTGCACGACGTCCACGGCGTCTACGCGGTGCGCCTCACCGAGGCGGGGGCGCCATCGGCGCCGAAGCTCGTCTGGCAGTCGCTCGCCTCCGACCAGCGGGTCGCGCTCACCGACGAGGGCCGCGTGATCTTGGCCCGCGACGGCATCGTGTCGTTGATGCGCCCGACCGGGCCGGTCGTGCTCGACCGGCCGGGCGGGCCGACGCCGTCGGGTCCGATCGTCTGGATGCGGTCGTTGCCATACTCGCCGTGATGGAGGTCGTGGTCGTCGGTGCGGGCCGCGTCGGGACCGCGGTCGCGGTGCTGCTGCGGCAGGCCGGGCACGAGGTCGTCGCGGCGTGCGGCCGCGAGGCGACGCGCGCCCGCGTCGCCGCGTTCTTGCCCGGCGTCCCGGTCTTGGAGCCGACCGAAGCGGTCGCCCTCGGCGACCTGGTGCTCGTGGGGACCCCCGACGACGCGATCGGCGAAGCGATCGCCACGTTCGCCCCGGCGCTCCGTTCCGGGCAGTGGGTGGCGCACCTGTCCGGCGCGCTCGGACTCGACGTGCTCGCTCCCGTGCTCGCGGCGAAGTCCCGGCGCCTGGCGATCCACCCGCTGCAGACGTTCCCCGACGTGGAGGGAGCGCTCGCGGCGCTGCCCGGGTGCGGCGTCGCCGTGACCGCCGACGACGAGGAGGGCCGCGTGCTCGGCGCCTCGCTCGCTCGCGACCTCGGCGCGGCGCCGTTCCCGCTCGAGGACGCGATGCGTCCGCTGTACCACGCCGCCGCCGTGTTCGCGTCCAACGACGTCGTGGCGGTCTCCGGGATCGCGGAGCGGCTGTTCGCGGCGGCCGGCGTGCCCGACCCGGTGGCGGCGATGGCGCCGCTGCAGCGCGCCACGATCGACAACGTGGGCCGGCTCGGTCCGGGGAGCGCGCTCACCGGTCCCGCCGTCCGCGGTGACGCGGGCACGGTCGAGCGGAACCTCCGTGCGCTCGGCGAGCGCGCTCCGGAGGCCGTCGAGGCCTACGTCGTCCTCGCCGCCGCGGCGGTCGACCTCGGGGTGCGCGCGGGCCGGCTGGCCCCCGAGCGCGCCGACGCGGTCCGCGAGGTGCTCGCGCGGTGGAGGTGATCCGAAAGGCCGCGACGCTCAGAGCGCGCGCCGACGCGTGGCGCGCGTCCGGCGAGACCGTCGGGCTCGTCCCCACGATGGGCGCGCTCCACGAGGGCCACGCGTCGCTGATCGAACGGGCCCGGGCCGAGCACGGCCGCGTCGTGGTGTCGATCTTCGTGAACCCGCTGCAGTTCGGGCCGGGCGAGGACTTCGAGGGCTACCCGCGCGACGAGGCGAGGGACCTCCGGTGGTGCGAGCGGCTGGGGGTCGACGTCGTGTGGGCGCCGAGCATCGAGGAGGTCTACCCGCCGGGCGTCGTCCTCCCCTCGCCCGATCCCGGCCCCACCGGCGCCACCTTCGAGGGCGCGGCCCGCCCTGGGCATTTCGCCGGCGTGCTGAAGGTGGTGCGGCGGCTGTTCGACGTCGTGGGCCCGTGCCACGCGTACTTCGGCGAGAAGGACGCGCAGCAGCTGTTCCTGATCCGCCGGATGGTGCGGGAGGTGGCCCTGCCGGTCGAGATCGTCGGGTGCGCGACCGTGCGCGAGGCCGACGGGCTCGCTCGCTCCTCGCGCAACGCCTACCTCGGGCCCGAGGAGCGTGAGCAGGCCGGGTGCCTGTTCCTCGCGCTGGCCGAGGCGGCCGGGCTCGCGCGCGCCGGCGAGCGTGACGCCGAGGTGCTCGTCGCGACGATGGCCCGCGAGATCGGCGCGACGCCGCTCGCCCGGCTCGACTACGCGGCGGTGGTCGAGGACGCCACGTTTCGGCCGGTGAGGAGGATCGAGGGTCCCGCGCGCGCGATCGTCGCCGCGCGGTTCCCGAGCGTTCGCCTGCTCGACAACCTGCTCCTGCCGACGCCCGCGGACGACGGCACGGCGGGCGTGCGGTTGTCGCGCCCCGACGCGGTCGGGGAAGCTGAGCCGTCCGAGCCACCCGTGGGGACCTGAGATGCTGCTCACCGTCGACGTCGGCAACACCGAGATCGTCCTCGGTGTGTTCGACGGCGCAGACCTGCGGCATACCTGGCGCCTATCCACCCGGTCCGAACGCACCTCCGACGAGCTCGCGCTGCAGCTCGCGGGGTTCCTCGAGCATCGAGGCCTGGACCTGCGGGCCGACGTCAACGGCATGTGCGTCGCGAGCGTCGTCCCCGACGTGACGAGCGCGCTGCGCGAGATGGCCGAGGCCTACCTCACGTTCGAGCCCGTCGTCGTGGGGCCGGGGGTGAAGACGGGGGTCCCCGTGCTCACCGACAACCCGCGCGAGGTCGGCGCCGACCGGGTCGTGAACGCGCTCGCCGCGTTCCAGACGCTCGGCGGCCCCGCCGTGGTCGTCGACTTCGGGACCAGCACGAACTTCGACGTGGTGTCCGACAAAGGCGAGTTCCTCGGCGGGGTGATCGCGCCGGGGCTGCAGATCAGCGCCGCCGCGCTCGTCGGCCGGACGGCGCGCCTGACGCGGGTCGACCTGCAGCCGCCCCGCTCGCCGATCGGCAGGAGCACGGTGGAGGCGATCCAGTCCGGGCTGATCTACGGCACGGCCGGCGAGGTCGACGCGATCGTCGAGCGGGTTCGCGCCGAGCTCGGCGCGCCCGACGCGCCGGTGGTGGCCACCGGCGGGCTCGCGCCGGTCGTGATCCCGCACTGCCGCACGGTCGGGCATCACGAGCCGTGGCTCACGCTGCACGGCCTGCGCATGGTGTTCGACCGCAACGCCGGGGGCGAGGATGGCTGAGGGGCCGGGCGAGGTCGGGACGCTCGGCGAACCGTCGGAGGAGGGGCGCGGCCGTGAGGCCGAGGTGCTCGCCGCTCGCCGCGAGAGCCTCGAGCGGCTCGGACGCGACCGAGCCTTCGCCCTCAGCCTGCGCCAGGCGCTCGGCGTGGAGGATCCGGACCGGACCTCCGCGATCCGTGCCGCCCACCCCGACCTCGCGCCCGACACGCTGACCGAGGACGTCCGCACGGTCGCGGGCCGGGTGATCCTCCGACGCGACATGGGCAGGCTCCAGTTCGTGACGCTCCGCGACCGCGACGGCGACCTCCAGGTCGTGTTCGCCCGCGACGCCCTGGGCGAGGACGGTTTCGCACTGCTCGACGAGCTCGACCTCGGCGACATCGTCGGCGTGACCGGTCGCGTGGGCACCACCCGCAAGGGCGAGCTGAGCGTGTTCGCCGACCGATGGGCGATGCTCACGAAGGCGCTCCGCCCGCTGCCGGAGAAATGGCACGGCCTGCAGGACCCCGACCTGCAGCAGCGCCGTCGCGAGCTGCACCTGGCCGTGGACGAGACCCCGCGCCGCTACGCGCTGGCCCGCGCGGCGGTGCTGAAGACGATCCGTCGGATCCTCGACGACGAGGGCTACGTCGAGTTCGAGGGCCCGATGCTCCAGCTCGTCGCGGGCGGAGCCAACGCCAAGCCGTTCCTCACCTACCACGATGCCCTCGGCGTGGAGATGAAGCTCCGGATCTCGCTCGAGCTGTACCTCAAGCGGATGCTGGTCGGCGGGCTCGAGCGCGTCTTCGAGATCGGTCGCAACTTCCGCAACGAGGGCATCGACCGCGACCACAACCCCGACTTCACGATGCTCGAGGCCTACCGGGCCTGGGGCGACTACTCGACGATGATGACGCTCTGCGAGACCCTGATCCGCGAGAGCGCGCGCGCCGTCGCGCCGATCCTCGGCCGCGACCCCGAAGACCTGCGGATCCCCTACCGGGACCTGACGCTCGACCTGGGGGCGCCCTTCGCACGCATCACGATCCTCGGTTCGGTCTCGGAGGCGACCGGCGAGGAGATCACGCTCGAGCGCGACGACCTGCGCGAGATCGCGCAGCGCAGCGGCGTCCACCTCGAGCCGGCCTGGGGCC
Organism: Planctomycetaceae bacterium; assembly: GCA_050257835.1. Taxonomy (GTDB): domain Bacteria; phylum Actinomycetota; class UBA4738; order UBA4738; family HRBIN12; genus AC-51. The sequence goes on from JBLMXP010000140.1 coordinate 20,429, forward strand.
CAGGCAAGGTCGTCCAGGAGCTCTTCGAGAAGCTCGTCGAGGGCACGATCGAGCAGCCGACCTTCGTGTGCGACTTCCCGCGGGAGGTGTCGCCGCTGGCGCGGCCACACCGCGACGACCCCGGCCTGACCGAGCACTTCGACCTGGTCGCCGGCGGCCTCGAGCTCGTGACCGCCTTCTCCGAGCTCACCGACCCGATCGAGCAACGCGCGAAGTTCGAGCTGCAGCAGGCGGCCAAGGCCGCGGGCGACGAGGAGGCCCACCCGCTCGACGAGGACTTCCTGCGCGCGCTCGAGCACGGCATGCCCCCGACCGGGGGGATGGGCATGGGGATCGACCGGCTGCTGATGCTGCTCACCGACGCCCCAAGCCTGCGTGACCTGATCATGTTCCCCGCGCACCGTCCCGAGTGAGGCGCCCCGTGTGGCGCGGCCGAGGGCTTCCGCGCTAGGCTCCTGCGGCGCAGACCCACCGGCCCGACGCGAGGGGGAGGACATGGCGGCGACGATCGAGACGCTCCGCGAGGTGCCGCTGTTCGCGGGCATCGCCGACGCCGATCTCAAGCGGATCCTCGAGATCGGCAAGGAGGTCACGCACACCGCCGGCCGGCCGGTCCTCGAGGCCGACCAGAGCGGGGTCGGGCTCCACGTGATCCTCTCGGGTCAGGCGAGCATCCACGTCGGCGGCGCCGAGGTGGGTCGGTTCGGCCCCGGCGAGTACTTCGGCGAGATGTCGGTGATCGACGGCAGGCCGCGCTCGGCTTCTGTCGTGGCCGACACCGACCTCGTCACGTTCGCGATCCCCGCGTGGAACTTCGAACGGCTGATGGAGCAGCACCCGTCGATCATGCGGGCCCTGCTCGTGGAGCTGTCGGGGCGGATCCGCGCGATCGAGGAGACCCGCGCCTAGCGGCGCTCAGGCCGACTTCGCCGCTTCGTGCAGCGTGAGCACGAGGTCGCTGAGCCCGGTCCCTTTCGCGAGGAAGCCGCGAGCCCCCGCCTCGCGGGCCTCGCGCTCCACCCCGGCGTCCGCGTGGGCGGTGAGGATCACGACCGGCACCTCCGGGCGCGCCGCGTGGATCCGGCGCATCGCCCCGATCCCGTCGAGGTCGGGCATCGACAGGTCCATGACGATCGCGTCGGGGCGAAGCCGCGCGGCTTCCTCGCACGCCGCCTCGCCCCCGCCCGCCTCTCCCGCCACCTCGATGTCCTCCACCATGCTGAGCGCCGAGGAGAGCGCGCGACGGAACGCGGGGTGGTCGTCCACGACGAGCACGCGCACCGGCAACACCTTTCGAACGTCCACGAGCTCCACGCCCTGGGGCCTCCCTCCCGGGTCCTTCGGCACGCGTCGAGGATCGCTTGACATGGTGCCTGCGGCCGAAGGTCTCTGCCAACGCCCGACCGGGGGGATTCGGCCTGGTCCGAACGGACCGTGGGAGGTCGGTCGGAGGCCCCGAAGGGACGGGACCTCTCGCTCTTCGGTCGAACCCGGCCCCACGGGTATACTCGCCTCAAGGGCGCAGGGGCCGATCTCGACCCCCGCGCCACGCGTACCTCAGGGGGAGGACGTGGTCCGTCGATCCCCGGGGAACGACTGAAGAGCGTCGGGTTGCGACCCGAAGAGGACGGTGTCATGTTCGAGCGGTTCACGGATCGCGCCAGGAGGGTCGTGGTCCTCGCCCAAGAAGAGGCGAGGATGCTGAACCACAACTACATCGGGACCGAGCACATCCTGCTCGGCCTGATCCACGAGGGCGAGGGCGTCGCCGCGAAGGCGCTGGAGTCGCTGAACATCTCGCTCGAGGCCGTCCGTCAGCAGGTCGAGGAGATCATCGGGCAGGGGCAGGCCGCGCCCACCGGCCACATCCCCTTCACGCCCCGGGCCAAGAAGGTCCTGGAGCTCTCGCTCCGTGAGGCGCTGCAGCTCGGCCACAACTACATCGGGACCGAGCACATCTTGCTCGGCCTGATCCGCGAGGGCGAGGGCGTCGCCGCGCAGGTGCTCCAGAAGCTCGGCGCCGACCTGAACCGCGTCCGCCAAACCGTGATCCAGCTCCTGTCCGGCTACACCGGCGGCAAGGGCGAGCAGGTCACCTCCGGCGGCGGCGGCGAGGGCCAGACGGGCCAGGGCTCGGCCGTGCTCGACCAGTTCGGCCGCAACCTCACGCAGCTCGCTCGAGAATCCAAGCTCGATCCGGTGATCGGGCGCGAGAAGGAGATCGAGCGCGTGATGCAGGTGCTCTCGCGCCGGACGAAGAACAACCCAGTGCTGATCGGCGAGCCCGGCGTCGGCAAGACCGCCGTCGTCGAGGGCCTCTCGCAGGCGATCATGAAGGGCGAGGTCCCCGAGACCCTGAAGAACAAGCAGATCTACACGCTGGACCTCGGCGCGCTCGTCGCCGGCTCCCGCTACCGCGGGGACTTCGAGGAGCGCCTGAAGAAGGTCCTGAAGGAGATCAAGACCCGCGGCGACATCGTGCTGTTCATCGACGAGTTGCACACGCTCGTCGGCGCCGGCGCGGCCGAGGGCGCGATCGACGCCGCCTCGATCCTCAAGCCGATGCTCGCGCGCGGCGAGCTCCAGACGATCGGCGCCACCACGCGCGACGAGTACCGCAAGCACCTCGAGAAGGACGCGGCGCTCGAGCGGCGGTTCCAGCCGATCGAGGTGAAGGAGCCGAGCGTCCCGCACGCGATCGAGATCCTCAAGGGCCTGCGCGACCGCTACGAGGCGCACCACCGCGTCACCTACACCGACGACGCGCTGGTCGCCGCGGCGAACCTCGCCGACCGTTACATCTCCGACCGGTTCCTGCCCGACAAGGCGATCGACCTGATCGACGAGGCCGGCTCCCGGATGCGGATCCGCCGGATGACGGCGCCGCCCGACGTCCGCGAGATCGACGAGAAGATCGCCGAGGTGCGCCTCAAGAAGGAATCGGCGATCGACGGACAGGATTTCGAGCTCGCGGCCCGGCTCCGCGACGAGGAGCGTCAGTTCCAGGAAGAGCGCCAGCGCCGCGAGCAGGCCTGGAAGGCCGGGGAGATGGACATCCTGTCCGAGATCGACGAGGAGGAGATCGCCGAGGTCCTGTCGGTGTGGACCGGGATCCCGGTCTTCAAGCTC
>JBLMXP010000141.1:0-3248 GCA_050257835.1 Planctomycetaceae bacterium
CCTCCGTGCCTCCACGGAAGGCCGGGCTGTGATGCGTGGGACGTCGTTATCCGGCTTCGGTGTATCGCTTGCTCAGGTAGTCGTCGACGTCGTCCTCACGGAGCCGGTAGCTGCGGCCGACCCGCAGGGATCCGATGGATCCCTCCTTGATCAGCCGGTAGACGGTCATCTTGGAAACGCGGAGCAGGTCGGCGACCTCGCTCACGGTCAACAGCCGAGCCTCGATGAAGGGTCGTGTGGTCACTGTGAGGGGATGGTAGGCGGTGTCCCCGGACCCCGTCTAGCCTGGGCCGGCGGGGCCGTGGCCGAGCGAGGGGGCGGTGAGGGCCAGGAAGACGGGCCAGTAGGCGTCGGGCTCCACGTGGTCGTCGAACACGAGGACGTGCTCGGTCCGGCCCCGGGCCTTGGCGACCAGGAGCGCCGGGTCGTTCACGTCGGCGATCGAGATCGTCTCGATCCCCGCCTCGATCGCCGCGCCGGCGAACCCGTGGTCGGCGAACACGAGGTCGGGACGGCCCGCGTCGAGGATCCGATGCATCGCGGAGGGCCAGTGGGTGTGGCGCGGCTCCGTGCCGTCGGTCAGCATCGCGACCCCGTCCCAGTGAGCGATCCGCCACTCGTGGTCCAGGCGGGGGTCGCGCCATCCCTCGCCGTCGGCCAGGACCAGGACCTCGGCCCCGCGCTCGCGCAGGAACCTCGCCAGCTCGTGGTAGAGAAGCCCGAGCCCGACCGGGTGGCCCGTGGCGAGCACGACGCGCGCGCCCTCGGCGCAGGCCTTCGCGAGGCGTTCGCCGGCCGCCAGGGCCGCCTCCACGATCGGCGCCGGGCGGATGTCGACGGGACCGTAGCGGGCCTCGCGGTCGATCGGCGCACCGGCGGCCGTCTCCACGAACGTCAAGACGTCGTCGAGCCTCAGCCCGTCCTGGAGCCCGCGCAGGCCGAACTCCTTGTCGGGGTCGTGGTCGAGCAGCGCCTGGGCGTTGCCGCGCACGTTGTCGAGCGGGTGGGAGGCCCAGCCGGCGACCATGCCCGACAGCAGCGCGCGCTCGAGCTCCTCGCGCGTGGCGGGCCGGAGGGCCCAGCGCTCGTCGAGCGCAGGGAGTCGCCGCACGTGGGCTTCGATAACGTCGGTGCGCATCCCTACCAGCCTACGAGCCGCTACGTGAGGAGGATCGTGGAGCTCCGAGGTCGCGTCGTCGTGGTCACCGGGGCCTCGTCGGGGATCGGCGAGGCCACCGCCGTCGCGTTCGCGCAGCGGGGCGCGAAGGTCGTCCTGGCGGCGCGCCGCCGTGACCGGCTCGAGGACCTCGCCGACCGGATCGAGCGGGCCGGCGGGCGCGCGCTCGCCCTGGCCTGCGACGTCACGCACCGCGAGGAGGTCGAGCGCCTGCCCGCGATCGTCCGGGAGGCCCTCGGCCCGACCGACGTGCTGATCAACAACGCCGGCGTGCCCGGCGGCGGCGACTTCGTGGACCTGTCCCCCGAGCAGATCGAGAAGGTCGTGCGGGTCAACCTGCTCGGCGTGATGTGGGGCACGCACGCGTTCCTGCCGGGGATGCTCGCGCGCGGGCAGGGCCACGTCGTGAACGTCGCCTCGCTCGCCGGACGCTACGCGCCCCCGGGGGCGGCGGTCTACGCGGGGACCAAGTTCGGGGTGGTCGGGTTCTCCGAGGCGCTGCACTTCGAGACCGAGCCCCGCGGCGTGCTCGTGACCGCGGTGAACCCCGGCTTCGTCCAGACCGAGGGGTTCCCCCAGCGGGGCGCGGGCTCGCTCACGGTCCTGAAGATGCCCACGGTGACGGACGCGATCGTGCGGGTCGTGCGCCGGGGGATCGCGCCGGAGGCGACGGTCCCCAGGTGGGCGGCGCCGTTCCAGACGTTCCGGGTCCTCACGCCGCCGCTGTACCGGTGGGGGATGCGCCAGGTGCGGCGGATCGGCGTCGCGGACGCGGACGGGTAACCATGTCGGTCGCCCCGGTCGAGGTGGAACGTCCCGACACCGGCGAGGCCGTCGAGCCCGCCGTGCCGTGGATCGTGATCGTCTGGAACGACCCGATCAACCTGATGTCGTACGTGACCTGGGTGTTCCAGGCCGTGTTCGGGTATCCCAGGACGAAGGCGGAGAAGCTGATGATGGACGTCCACACGAAGGGCAAGGCCGTCGTGTGGCACGGCGACCGCGAGGAGTGCGAGGGCTACGTGAGCCGGCTGCACGCGTACGGGCTGTGGGCCACCCTGCAGCAGGACCGCTGATGCCGCGGCTCCCGATCCGGCGGGCGCGGGGCGGCGGGGTCGTGCTCGACCTGCCGGAGCCGATCCGCGCGTTCGTCCGCGGGGCCGTCGAGGCCTATCGCGACCTGCTCACGTCGGAGGAGGCCGCGGACGACCCGGCCGTGGCGCGCCTGTCCCCGACCGCCTACGCCGACGACCCGCTGCGCGACATCGCCTTCGACGAGCGCCGAGCCGAGGCGCTCGGGCGCGGCCGGTTCGAGGCGATCGAGGCGGTGCTCGCGACCGTCGAGGCCGAGCGGCTCACCGAGGAGGAGGCCGACGCCTGGATGCGGACGTGCAACGACATCCGCCTCGTCCTCGGCACGCGGCTCAACCTGACCGAGGACAGCGCGCCCGAGGACTTCGAGGCCGAGCCGGCGACCGCGGCCGCGTTCGAGCAGTACGCGGTCCTGAGCGAACTGGTGCAGCTGCTGGTGGAAGCCCGCCCGCTCTGAGGGGCCGCGGGTCAGCGGACCGGCGAGCCCACGCGGTGGATCTTCAGCATGTTCGTGGTCGTGCGGCCGGCGGGGGACGACGCGGCCATCACGACGGCCTGGCCGTCCGCGACCAGTCCGCGCGCGCGCAGCCCTTCGTCCATCAGCGCGATCATCGCGTCGGTGTCGGCGGGGACCGGGGCCGGGAGCGCCTCGACCCCCCACAGCAGGCACAGGCCGCGGCGGACGTCCTCGGGCGGGACGAACGCGTAGACGGGGACCGGGGGCCGCTCCGCCGACAGGAGCCGCGCGGTCCGGCCCGTTTCCGTGTAGCACGTGACGGCGGCGACCGGCAGGTCGGAGGAGGCGATCGTCGCCACCGCATGCGCGACCGCCGCGCCCTCGGTGGTGTGGTGGCACGGCGCCGGTGCAGCGCGGAACGGCTCGCCGCGCCCCTCGACGTAGGCGGCGATCGTGGTCGCGGCCGAGGCCGCCTCGAACGGGTAGGAGCCGACGGCGGTCTCGCCGGACAGCATCACGGCA
>JBLMXP010000142.1:0-13387 GCA_050257835.1 Planctomycetaceae bacterium
ATGAAATGCCTTCTGCGCCGGATGCTCGACCCGGCCGAATTCCTCAGCGAATACGGCGTTCGCTCGCTCTCGAAGTGCCATGAACGAGAGCCGTATCGCCTGGACTGCGATGGCGAGTCGCACACGGTCGAATACTGGCCCGGCGAATCGCAGAACAGTCTTTTTGGCGGTAACTCCAACTGGCGCGGGCCGATCTGGATGCCGGTCAATTCCCTCCTCATCGAATCGCTACAAAAATTCCACCACTACTACGGCCCCGATTTCAAGGTCGAGTGCCCCACGGGATCGGGCCGATTTGTGACGCTCCTTGACGTGGCCAATGAACTCACGGCTCGGCTGGCGCGTCTCTTTCTGAAGGATGACACCGGTCAGCGCCCCGCGCTCCGGTGCCATCCAAAACTCGCCACCGATCCGCATTTTCGCGACCTCGTGCTCTTTCACGAATACTTCCACGGCGACACGGGCCGCGGCGTGGGCGCGGACCGCTTCTTCGGCGGCATCACCGAGATGGGGTCGCTCTACGCCTCGGGCGCGGCGGCTGGCACGCTGTTCGCGGCGGGCCGGCGCGGCGCCGCCGCACGGGCGCTCTCGGCCGCCGGGGCGACCTGGCTCCTGCTGCAGGGGGTCAAGCGCGTCGTGAACCGCCCGCGTCCCTCCGACGCCGACCCCGACGGCACCCGGCTGTCGATCGCCCGCCCCAAGGCCATGTCGTGGCCCTCGAGCCACCCCGCGGTCCTGACCACGTTCACCCGCGTGGCGGGCCGCGAGCTGGGGGCGGGGGCCTTCGCGCGGGGAGCGCTAACCGGGCTCGACCTGTCCGTCGCGGCCTCGCGCGTCTACCTCGGCGTGCACTACCCCGCCGACGTCGCGAGCGGGCTGCTGCTGGGCCGCGCCGTCGCGCGCGTGTGGCCGCGGGCGTCTCACGTGGAGCCCGAGGTCTGAACCGGGCCCGCTGCTAGGCTCGATCGCGATGCTCGCCCTCCTCGCCGCGATCGGGTGGCCCGTCCTGGACCGCTTCCGCTTCGGCAGCGTCTTCGCGATCTCGCCCCACGGCCTGTGGATCGCGATCGGGTTCATGATCGGCGCCTGGCTCGTCACGCGGCTCGCGCTGCAGCGCGGGATCCCGTTCGAGGCCGCGAACGCGGTGGTGTTCTGGTCGCTGATCGGCGCGATCGTCGGCGCGCGGGTCGGCTATCTGCTCGCCCATTACTCCGAGTTCTCGAGCCCGATCCAGTGGTTCGAGATCTGGAAGGGCGGGATCTCGTTGCTCGGCGGGATCGCGGGCGCCACGATCGCGAACGCGGTCAGCATCAAGCGCGCGAGGTTCGGGCATCTGCGCTTCTTCCAGGTGGCCGACAACGTCGCGCCGGGCCTCGCGCTGGGGATCGCGATCGGGCGGATCGGCGACCTGATCATCGGCGACCACCTCGGCCGTCCGACGTCGTGGCTGCTCGCCTGGCAGTACAAGGGCGGGACGCTCGCGCCGCCGTTCGTGTGCGCGGACAACGTGTGCCAGGCGCAGCTGCAGGGCGGCCACGTCGAGATCATCACGCGCGCCGGCGCCCGGTTGCTCGACCAGACCGGCAAGGTGATCGCGACCGGCAACGGGGTCCACCAGACGGCCCTGTACGACATGCTCCTGGCGTGGGTCCTGTTCGGGGTCCTGTGGACGTTCATCCGCAAGGACCGCCGAGAGGGGATCGCGGCGCTGATCTTCGCGGCGTGGTACGGGTGCAACCGGCTGCTGGAGGACTCGCTCAGGATCGACAAGCGGTTCGGGCCGCTCACGGGCTCGCAGTGGACCGCGCTCGTCGTGGTGCTGGTGAGCATCGGGCTGCTCGTGTACTTCGCCGTCTCGAAGCGGCCGGGGGCCACGACGCCGGCGCGGGCGCGCCTTCGTCAGCCGCCGCCCGAAGCCGGGGCGGATGCGGGCGATCCCCCCGAGGGGCCCGAGCCCGAGGACGTCTCGGCGCCGGCGTCCTCCTGAGCGCTCAGCGCGCGGTCAGGCTGAGCGGCTTGCCGACCTTCGACTTCGTCGCCTGACGGACCGCGCGGGCGGCTCCTCGCAGAGCCTCGGACGCCTCGCCCTGCGGGTCGGCGACCACGATCGGCATGCCCGCGTCTCCTCCTTCGCGCAGGGCGGGGACGAGCGGGACCTGCGCCATCAGCGGCACGCCGAGCGTCTCGGCCGCCTCGCGCCCGCCGCCGGTGCCGAAGATCGGCTCGCGCTCCCCGCAGTGCGGGCAGACGTAGTAGCTCATGTTCTCGATCACGCCGATCGGGCGCAGGTTGGTGCGCTCGGCCATCTTGCCGGCGCGCTCCGCGACCTTCCGCGCCGCCTCCTGGGGAGTGGTGACGACCACCATCGAGGCGCCCGGGATGAACGACGCGAGGGAGATGCTGACGTCGCCGGTGCCGGGCGGCAGGTCGCACAGCAGGAAGTCGAGGTCGCCCCAGTAGACGTCGCCGAGGAACTGTTCGATCGCCTTGTGCAGCATCGGGCCGCGCCAGATCACCGGTGTCTCCTCCGGCACGAAGAACCCCATCGAGATCACGCGGACCCCGTGGGCCTCCAGCGGCAGGATCATGTCGTTGAACCCGACCGGCGTGCCCTCGGCGCCGATCATCCGCGGGACGCTGAAGCCCCACACGTCGGCGTCGAGGATCCCGACCTTCGCGCCGTCCTGCGCGAGGGCGCAGGCGAGGTTCACCGTCACGCTGGACTTGCCGACCCCGCCCTTGCCCGAGGCGATCGCCACGATCGAGGTGGTGGGCGGGAACGAGATCCGCTGGCCGGCCGGGGCCGCCGGCTGGCCGCCGCGGAGCGTGCCGACCAGCGCCTCGCGCTGCTCCTGCGTCATCGGGGTGAGCGTGACCTCGACGCGCTCGACGCCCTCGAGCGGCTGGACGGCCGCGGTGACCTCCGTCGTGATCCGGTCGCGGAGCGGGCACCCCTCGATCGTCAACAGGACGTGGACGCGGACGAGGCCGCCCTCGACCTCGATCGCCTGCAGCATCCCGATGTCCTCGATCGGCTTGCCGATCTCGGGGTCGTTGACCTGTCGCAGTGCGGCGCGGACGTCTGCTTCGCTGACCACGGTGCTCCTCCGGCTTCGTCTCGAGGTTCTCTCGGCGGCGCCCCTCGACGCGGCGTACGCTGGGTAGGCGATAAACACGGTCACGACCGTGCAAACCCCAGTCTACGACGGAGGCGTGCGAGCACCGATGCCCGAACCGGCCCCGATCGACGTCCACAAGGCCCTGGCCGACGACACGCGCTACCGCCTCTACCGGTACCTGCGCCTGTCGGGTCGTCCGGTCCCGGTCCGCGAGCTCGCGACGCGCCTGTCGCTGCACCCGAACACGATCCGCCCGCACCTGCGCCGGCTCGAGGAGGTCGGGCTCGTGGCCTCGGAGGTCCGCAAGGGGGCGACGGTCGGCCGCCCGCAGACGCTCTACGCGGCCGTGGACCCCGAGGGCCGCGAGGGGCGCGACTACCGGTTGCTCGCCGACATCCTCGCGGGGCTCCTCTCGGCGCCCCGGCAGCGCTCGCGCGCGCAGGAGCAGGCGCGGGAGTGGGGCGCCTATCTGGCGGGCAGGGCCGCGCCCAAGCCCGGCGTGCGCAAGGTCACCGGGCAGAACCTCGCCGTGATCCAGGAGGCCCTGGCCGAGGCCGGGTTCACGCCACGCTTCCGTCGGCGCAAGGGCGGCAGGACGGTCGAGATCACGCTGCGCGACTGCCCGTTCCGCGAGCTGCTCGAGGACCACCGCGACCTGGTCTGCAGCGTCCACCTCGGGCTGCTCGAGGGGATCTTGGGTGGCGCCCGCCCGCCGCTCGCGATCGCGACGTTCGAGCCGCTGGCGGACCGCTCCACCACCTGCCGCCTGATGGCCTCGCCCGCCAAGGCGCGCGCCTCGGACTGAAGTCGGCGGCCTCGGCGGCCGATGGGAACTCCGGACGCGGGCGCTCCGCCGTCCGCAACGCCCTTGTGAACCGCTCGGCGAGAGGTGAGGGATGGACGAGGAGATCGTGCCGGAGTTCAACTCCTGGCTCGAGGAACTGGTGAAGGGCGAGGGGTCGGACCTCCACGTGAAGGTGGGGTCCGCGCCGATGCTGCGCCTCCCACACGGGCTGGAGCGGCTCGAGCGCGACCCCCTCACCGCGATCGAGACGCAGGCGATCGCGGACGCGATCGTCCCCTCGGACCGCCGCGAGGCGTTCCACGAGCGGGGCGAGGTCGACTTCGCGTACTCGGTCCACAACGTCGGCCGGTTCCGCGCGAACGTCTTCCGCCAACGCGGCTCGATCTCGATGGTGCTGCGGAAGCTTCGCTTCGGCGGCCCGTCGTTCGAGGAGATCGGCCTGCCCGAGGCGATCAAGACCCTGGCGGACGAGCACCGCGGGATGATCCTCGTCACCGGTCCGACCGGGTCGGGCAAGACGACGACCCTGGCGGCGATGATCGACTACATCAACCGGACCAAGCCGGTGCACGTCGTCACGATCGAGGATCCGATCGAGGTGCTCCACAAGGATCACGTCGCCTCGATCAACCAGCGCGAGGTCGGCAACGACACGCAGGACTTCCTGACGGCGCTGCGCGCGGCGCTGCGGCAGGACCCCGACGTGATCTTGATCGGGGAGATGCGCGACACCGAGACCGTGCGCGCCGCGATCGCGGCCGCCGAGACCGGGCACCTCGTGCTGTCGACCCTGCACACGGTCGACGCGACCGAGACCGTGAACCGTGTGATCGACTTCTTCCCGCCGTACCAGCAGAAGCAGGTGCGGTTGGCGCTGGCCGGAACGCTGCGCGGGATCGTATGCCAGCGGCTGGTCCCCACGGTCGACGGCGGCCGCACGCCGGCGCTCGAGATCTTGGTGAACACCGGCCGCGTCGCCGAGCGGATCGCCGACGCGGACAAGACGCACGAGATCAAGGACGTGATCGCCGACGGCGCGTACTACGGGATGATCACGTTCGACCAGTGGCTGCTCCAGCTGATCGCGGACGGGAAGGTCTCGATCCAGGATGCGATGAAGGCCGTGTCGAGCCGCCACGACTTCGAGCTGGCGCTGCAGCAGGCCGGCATCTCGATCCCGGTCTGAGGGTCCCGGACGCGAACGTCCCCGCCTCGTTGGGGTCGAGGCGGGGACGTCCTTGCGTGTCCCGGCGGAACGGGAGGGTGTGTGGTTGCCGGCCGGGCCACCCTGCAGGCGGTCCCTCGGGGGCGAGGACCGCTGGTGCACACCCTGTCAGCCGGCGCGTGAAGCGCGCCTTCGAACCGGGTTAAGGGCAGGCCAAGCCTCGAGCCGGGGTCAGGGCGCGGACGGTCCCTGGCCGTTGCCGCCGCCGACGACCTCGCCGAGCGTCGCGAACCCGGCGACCAGCCCCGACAGCTCCATCGGCACCACGATCTTCGAGGAGGCCGACATCCCGACCTGCTTCAGGGCGTCGAGGTACTGCAGCTGCATCGTCTTGTCGTCCACGGTCGAGGCGGTCTCGAAGATCCTCTGCAGGGCCAGCGCGAAGCCCTCCGCCCGCAGGATCGCCGCCTGTCGCTCGCCCTCGGCGGTGAGGATCGCGGCCTGCTTGGAGCCCTCGGCGTTCAAGATCGCGGCCTCCTTGTTGCCCTCGGAGATCGTGATCGCGGCCTGCTTGGAGCCCTCGGCCTCGGTGACCACGGCCCGGCGGGTCCGTTCGGCGGACATCTGCCGGGTCATCGCCTCCTGCACCGACGGCGGCGGGATGATCTCGCGGATCTCGACGTTCGTGACCTTCACGCCCCAGCGCTCGGTCACCTCGTCCAGCTTGGCGCGCAGCAGGCTGTTGATCTCGTCGCGCTTGGCCAGCACGTCGTCGAGCAGGATGTCGCCGATCACGGCCCGGAGCGTGGTGGCCGCGATGTTCGTGGCGGCCCCGGCGAAGTTCGAGACCTGGATCACCGACGTGGCGGGATCCAGGACCTTGTAGTACATGATGAAGTCGATCGAGATCGCCGCGTTGTCCTTCGTGATCGAGTCCTGACGGGGGATCTCGAGGAAGAACTCGCGCAGGTCGACCTTGACGCCGCGGTCCACGAACGGGATCAGGATCACGAGCCCCGGGCCCTTCGTGGCGAGGAGCCGTCCGAGGCGGAACACGACGAGACGCTGGTACTCGGGGACGATCTTGATCGCGTTCGTCAGGAACAAGATCGCGATGATCAGCGCCAGCGCGACCAGGATCAACCAGGGACTCACGGCCCCCCTCCTTCCTTGGCCGGCGATCGAACGCCGGTCGTGGTGTGCTCTTCGGGAGCCGGTTCGACGGTGAGCACGAGCCCGTCGATCCGGGTGACGCGGACCGGTTTGCCGCCGGGGATCGTGCCGGCGGGCGCGACCGCCCGCCACTCCTCGGCCGCCACCCGGACGATGCCGCCGCGCGCGTCCACGCCGGAGCCCAGCGCGACCCCTTCCTTGCCGACGACGGTGCGGGTCTCGGTCGCCGGCGGGACGTGGCGCATCTGCAGCACCTTCGCCACGACGAACCCGAAGAACCCGGCGGCGCCGGCCGCGACGACCACCAGGACCACCGGCGAGACCTGCACGCCGCCGGCGCGGTCGTAGAGGAACCAACCCCCCAGCAGCAGGAACACGGTGCCGAGGATCCCCCAGATGCCCAGGCCGGGCGCCTTCAGCTCGATCACGTAGCAGATCACGGAGGCCACCAGCAGCACGATCCCGATCAGCCGCACGGGCAGCAGACCGAAGGACCACAGCGAGATCGCGAGCAGGATCGTGCCGATCGTGCCGGAGAAGACGTGCCCGGGCACGATCAACTCGAGCACGATCAGGCCGAGCCCGAGCCAGAAGAAGATGAACGCGAGGCTCGGGTCGAACAGCGCGTGCAGGAAGCCGACGAACCCGCCCATCGACTCGGGCTGCAGGCTCGCGTCGGCCGTGGAGAGCGGGACGGTCCGCCCGTTGGCCAGGTCGATCGTCTGCCCGTCGAGCTGGGAGAGCAGATCGGAGGTGGTGGTCGCTTCGAGGTCGATCACGTGCTGGGCGAGCGCCTCGTCGGCGGTGATGCTCGTCGCGTCGGTCACGAAGCTCGCGGCCACGTCGGCGTTGCGGCCGTAGGTCTCGGCCAGCGTGCGCATGTACGCGGCGGCGTCGTTCGCGATCTTGTTCGCGAGGTCGCCGCCGTTCAGTCCGATCGGCGTGGCGGCGCCGACGTTGGTGCCCGGCGCCATCGCGGCGACCGGGCAGGACTCGAGGATGAACGCGCCCGCCGAGGCGGCGCGGGCGCCGCTGGGCGCCACGTAGCAGATCACCGGGATGTCGGCCGACAAGATCCCCTGCGTGATCTGGCGCATCGAGGAGTCCAGACCGCCGGGGGTGTCGATCTGGATCAGGACCGCCTGGTCCCCGGCCGACCGCGCGCGCTCGATCGCGCCGGTCAGGTAGTCGGCCACGAACCCGTCGACCACGCCGGACAGCTCGAGCTGGACGATCGTCTGCGACGGCGGGGCCTGCGCGACCGCGCCGTGGGCCCCCGCGGCCAGGCCCGTGAGCGCGAGCAGGACCCCCAACAGCAGGCGTGCCGCCCTCCGTCGCATCTGGCTCACCTCTCTCGCTCGGGCTACCCCTGCGAGCGTACGACGCCGATGCGCGGACGCGAAGCCCCCGAACGGAAGTGGCCGTTGGGGTGACCGCGTGTCACCATCGCTGTGGGGGGATGGGCAAGCCTCCCCCTCGGACGCGCCCGTACAACCGGAAGGAGCCATCCGTGCGCGGTGGCACCGAAGGACCGCTCCTCCCGCGTGAGGAGCAACAACTGATGGAAGGACTCCTCGCCGGTGACGACGCTGCGCTCCGCACCCTCTACGCCCGGTTCGGCCGGCCCGTGTACACGATGGGTCTGCGCCTGCTGGGTTCCCGCGAGGCCGCGGAGGAGCTCACCCAGGACGTGTTCCTCGCCGCCTGGCGCAAGGCCGCGCGGTTCGACCCGTCGCGGGGCCGGCTCTCGACCTGGCTCATGACCATCGCCCACAACCTCGCGATCGATCGCCTCCGCCGTGAGACCGGCGTGACCCGCCCCACGCTGGTGCTGGTGGACCAGGTGCCCGACGACGTCGGCGCCGACGACACCGAGACCCTGCTGGCCGAGCGCGACGAGGCCCTGCGCGCGCTCGCGGTGCTCTCCGAGGGAGAGAAGCGCCTGCTCGTGCGGACGTACTTCCGGGGGATGACGGCGCGTGAGATCGCCGAGACCGATCACATCCCGCTCGGCACGGTCAAGACCCGCCTGCGGACCGCCCTCATCAAGATCCGCAAGGCCAACGACGCGAAGGAGTCGTCGTGAACTGCCTCGAGGTCCGAGACGCCCTCGCCGAGCACGTCCTGGGCGTGGCCGGTCCTCGCGTCGGCGAGGTGGAGCGGCACCTCGCGTGGTGCGCCGCATGTCGAAAGGAGGAACGCGACCTCGAGCGGGCGGCCTCCATCCTCGCCTTCGCGCTCTCCCCGGCCGAGCCCGACCCGTCGCTCGAGGATCGCGTGGTCGCGGCCGTGCGGGCGCAGGCCGCGCCGCCGGGCGGGGCCGCCCAGGCGGGGCGACGGCTGCGCCGGACCACCGCCGTGCTGCTCGCGGCCGCGCTGGCGGTGGCCGGGTTGGGCTGGGGCGCGGTGATGGCGGGCCGTGCCGCCCGGACCCAGGACCAGGCCGCGCAGGACGCCGCCCGTTCCCACGACGCGCTGGTGCAGCTCGAGAAGGTGATCAGCGACGCGATGTTCTCCGACGCGAACACCGAGGCGCTGCTCGGCGTGCTCCATCCCGCACCCGGGCTCGATGCCGGCGGGTCGGCGCTCGAGATCGTGTCCCCGTCGGTGGACGACCGCGTGCTGGTGATCGTCAGCGGCCTCCCCGGGCGTGCATCGGCGCTGCCCTATCGGGTCCGGCTGACCGACGGCCGCGGCCACGGCGTCCCGATCGGCAAGATCCACACGCTCGACGCCGACGGCGGGGCCTCGATCGGGAGGCTGGTGCCGCGGGACCTCCGGGGGTTCGCGCACGTCCAGATCCTCGATGCGCACGGGCGGGTCGTGCTGAGCGGGGCCCTCGAGGCGCAGGCGCCGGTCGCTACGCCGAGCCCTCCGCCGGGCGTGGCGGCGTCGCCCGCGGGCTGAGCGCCCGTATCCTCGACGGATGCGCTTCGGTCTCAGCCTGCCGCACTACGGGTTCTCGCTGCCGGGCGGCGCGCCGATCACGGTCGAGGCGATGGGCGGTTGGGCGCGCCGCGCGGAGGACCTCGGATTCGACTCGGTCTGGGTCTCCGATCACTTCTTCTACTCGTTCGGCCGCTACGGGGCCGATCCCGCGCCGATCGCCGCGCTGGAGCCGCTGACCTCGCTCGCGGCCCTGTCGGGCCTCACCGAGCGCGTTCGCCTGGGCGTGCTGGTGCTGGGCGCTCCGTTCCGCCACCCCGCGATGGTCGCGCGGGCGGCGGCCACGATCGACCGGCTCTCGAACGGCCGCCTGGAGCTCGGGATCGGAGCCGGGTGGCTCCCCGACGAGTTCGACGCGTTCGGCTACCGCTTCGGTTCGACCGGCGAGCGTTTCGAGGCGCTCGAGGATGCCCTGGCCGTGCTCCGGGCGCTGTTCGACGCCGACGGGCCCGTGTCCTACGAGGGTCGCGCGGTCCGGCTCCACGACGCGGTGCTCGCCCCCTCGCCCGTCCAGCGCCCGGTCCCCGTGTGGGCGGGGGGCAAGGGCGGGCCCCGGCTGCTGCGTCTGGCCGCCCGCTACGCGACCGGCTGGAACTACGTCTGGCGGTTCACCGACGCGTGGTACCGGGGCAAGCTCGACGACGTGGCCGCGGCGTGCGAGGCGGTCGGGCGCGACCCCGCGACCTTCCGGCGGACCGTCGGGCTGTACAGCCTGCTCGGGCAGGACGACCGCGGCGCCCGGGCGGCCTTCGCGCGCGGCCAGGCTGCGATGCCGGGCGCCGCCCTGGCGGCCGAGACCTACGAGAGCTGGTGCGCCGACACGCTGTCGGGCACCCCGGAGAAGGCGATCGAGCGGATCGGCGCCCTCGAGGCGATGGGGGTGGAGGAGGTCGTGGTCGCGCCGTGGGTCCTGCCGTTCGCGGTGCCCGAGCCCGAGCAGGTGGAGCTGTTCGCCGAGCGGGTGCTCCGGCCCCTCCGCACCCGGTCCCGATGACCCCTCGCGAGGCGGTCCTGACGGTGCTCGCCGAGGAACCGGGGCCGCTTCACTGGACCGTGGTGCAGGACCGGGCGCTACGGGCCGGCTATCTCGACCCGTTCGAGCTCGGCGACGTGCGCGCCGCCGTGCACGCGGCGCTCCGCGAGCTCGTCGCCGAGGGCGCGGTGCACCGGACCGCTACGGGCACCTACCGGGCGGCCTGAGCCCCTACGGCCGGTACTGGATCGGCGAGAACCGCTCCAGTTTCTCGAAGGAGTGGTGCGACTCGACGTAGCGGAGCGTCCCCGAGCGGCCCCGCAGGACCATCGAGTAGGTGGTGGCGCCGTCGGGCCAATACTGGACACCGTCGAGGAGGTTGCCGTCGGTGATCCCGGTGGCGGCGAAGAAGACGTCCTCGCCGGCCACGAGGTCCTCCGTCATCAGCACCCGGTCCAGGTCGAACCCGTCGGCCAGCAGCGACGCCCGCTCCTCGTCGTTGCGCGGGTACAGGCGGCCCTGCATCGCGCCGCCCAGGCACTTCAGGGCGGCGGCGGCGATCACGCCCTCGGGGGTGCCCCCGATCCCCATCAGCATGTCGACCTCGGTCCGCGGCGCGGCCGCGACGATCGCGCCAGCCACGTCGCCGTCTCGGATCAGGAACACCCGCGCGCCGACCTCGCGGATCTCGGCGATCAGGTCGACGTGTCGGTCGCGGTCCAGGACCGTGACGGTGATCTCCTCGGGACGCTTGCCCTTGGCCTTCGCGACCTGCCGGATATTTTCGGCGACCGGCGCCGTGATGTCGATCACGTCGGCGGCCTCGGGGCCGGTCGCGATCTTCTCCATGTAGAGCGCGGCGCCCGGGAAGAACATCGCGCCGCGCGGGGCGAGCGCGATCACGGCCAGGGCGTTTGGCTGGCCGATGCTCGTGAGCGTCGTGCCGTCGATCGGGTCGACGGCCACGTCGGTCTCGGGGCCCACGCCGATCCCGACGCGCTCGCCGTTGTAGAGCATCGGGGCCTCGTCCTTCTCGCCCTCGCCGATCACGACGACGCCGTCCATCGACACGGTGTCGATCATCAGGCGCATCGCGTCGACGGCTGCCTGGTCGGCGGCGATCTTGTCGCCGCGGCCGACCCATCGTCCGGCGCCGAGGGCGGCCGCCTCCGTGACACGTACGAGCTCCAGCGCGAGGTTCCGGTCGGGGATCGACGACATCTCAGCCTCCTCGAGGATGGGGTGGGGCGTGGCCGCATCCTACGTCGGCGCAACGGGCGGAAGCATCCGACGTTCGGCCGCCCACGCCAGGGTCTTCTTGAGGGTGGCCTCGATGGGCGTGGTGCGCAGGCCGAGCTCCTCGGCGGCGCGCGACCCGTCGTAGCGATGTCCGTGCAGGAGCGTGCGGATCGCGGCCGGGCACACGGGCGGGTCCTCCCCGCGAAAGAGCCGGGCGACGAGGGCCGCGACGGGCACGGACGCGCGCATCACGGCCCGCGGGATCCACACGACGCGCTCGGGCCGCCCGGTGCGCGACCGCAGCAGCTCGACCGCCTCGGCCATCGGGAGCGAGGCGCCGCACAGCACGTAGCGCTCGCCCGGGCGCCCCCGCTCGGCCGCGAGCACGTGGCCCTCGGCGCAGTCGTCCACGTCGAGGACCGAGATCCACGTGCGGAACAGCACCGCCGTGCGCGCGCTCGCGATCCGCAGGAACAGTCGCCCGGTGCCGGTCTCGCGACCCGGCCCTTGGACCGAGGACGGGTTGACCGAGACGACGTCGATCCCGAGCTCGCGGCCGAGCGCGAAGGCCGTGCGCTCGCCCAGGTACTTCGTGCGCTCGTAGGGGGAGAGGAACCATCCCCGGTGCGGCGAGTCCTCGCGGCCGACCGTGCCGGCCTCCTCGCCCAGGGTCGCGGCCGACGAGGTGTGCACCACGCGTCCGACGCCGGCCCGCGCTGCGGCGCGCACCACCGAGGCGGGAAGATCCACGTTGCCCGCGTGCAGGGTCGCCTCGTGCCGGGGGCACAAGCGGTTCACGCCGGCGACGTGGAAGACGACCTCGCAACCGCGCATCGCCGCGGCGGTGCTGTCCACGTCGGCGAGGTCGACCTCGATCGCTCGCGCCCCGAGCAGCCGCACCGCGGACGCCGCTGCGGGGCTCCGGACGGCCGCGACCACCTTGGTCCCTCCGCCCACGAGCCTGCGGAGGAGCGCTCCGCCGACGAACCCGGAGCCCCCTGTGAGGAACGCGGTCATCCGCGACGCGAGCCGGCCACCACGCCGAAGTACCGCGCCACGTAGTCGGCGCCGGACCAGACGGTGACGACGGCCGCGATCCACAGCGCCCACGTGTCGAGGTAGCGGCCGGCGATCAGCACGTCGGGTCGCCAGATCGCGAGCACGATCGCGACGAACTGGACGTTGGCCTTGGCCTTGCCCAGGAGTGAGGGCATCACGACCGAGCCCTCGGCCGCGCTCGCGGCGCCCTTCAGCCCGAGCACGAGCATCTCGCGCCCGACGATCAGGAACGCCACCCAGGCCGACGCCCGGCCCGCCGCCACGAGGGCGACCAGCACGCCGGAGACCAGGAGCTTGTCGGCGGTCGTATCCAGGAACGCGCCGAACGCCGAGGTCTGCTTCCAACGGCGCGCCAGGCGTCCGTCGACGAAATCGGTGACGGCCGCGAACCCGAACAGCCAGGTCGCGAGGACGTCCGCGTCGTGGGTGCCACGCAGCACGAGCGCCATCACCACCGGCGTCAGGACGACCCGCAGCCAGGTCACGACACCGAGGAAGAACGCAGCTCGCTCGTCCGCGCGGCTCACCGGGCGAAGCCTACCCGAGGGCCCCGCTCACGCACGGCGCGCCGACGCCTCGCCCAGCAGCGTGCGGACCTCCTCGCCGGACGCGGCGTCGAGGGCGCGACCGGCGAGGGCCCGCGCGGCCGCGAGGTCCGTGTCGCGCACGGCCTGCTTGGCCGCGGCGATCGCCGGGGCGCTCATCGACAGCTCGCGCACGCCCAGACCGAGCAGCAGCGGCGTCGCGCGCTCGTCGGCGGCCAGCTCGCCACACACGCCGGTCCAGGCGCCGCAGGACGTCGCCGCCTCGGCGGCCGTCGCGATCAACCGCAGGACCGCCGGGTGCAGCGGGTCGGCGAGCGCCGCGACGTGCTCGTTACCCCGGTCGGCGGCGAGCGTGTACTGGGT
>JBLMXP010000143.1:0-10463 GCA_050257835.1 Planctomycetaceae bacterium
CCTGGTCCTCGAACAGGTTCTGGATCACGCGCGGGCTGAGGACGTTGCCGCTGCCCGACATCGCGACGTGGATCGCCTGGGCGAGATCCTCGGGGGTCGCGTCCTTCAGCAGGTAGCCGGCCGCGCCGTCGGCGAGCGCGCGCTTCACGTACGGCGCGTTCTCGTAGGTCGACAGCATGATCACGGGCATCTCCGCCCATTCGGCCTTGATCGCCTTGAGCAGCTCCAGGCCGTCGAGGTCGGGCATCCGCACGTCGACGAGCGCGAGGTCGACCTTCTTACCACCGTGCAGCAGCTCCAACGCCGCCGCCGAGGACTCGGCCTCGTCGACGTCGGCGTCGGGGAACCCTTCCTTCACCACGTAGGTCAGCCCACGCCGGACGAGCGCGTGGTCGTCCACCACCAGGATCCTCATGTCATCTCTCCTTGCCCTCCGACGGGGAGCACGGCCACCACGGTGGTGCCGTGCCCGGGCACCGACTCCATCTCGAGGGACCCGCCGAGCAGCTCGGCGCGGCCCCGCATGATCCGCAGTCCGAAGTGGGGATCCTCGTCGCCGACCACGGCCATGCCGCGGCCGAGGTCCTCGATCTCCACCCGGAGCTCGTCCTCCCCGGCACGCACCCGGACGTGCGCCTGCGCGGCGCCCGAGTGCTTGGCGGCGTTGGCGAGCGCCTCCGTCACGATCGCGTAGGCGGCCTCCAGCACGTGGTCGGGCAGGCCGTCAAGGTCGCCGTCGACGTCGAGCGTGGTCGGCAGGTGCCAGCGGTCGATCGCGTCGCGGACGAGCGCGCTCAGCGTGGGCTCGGCCGTCGAGGGCTCCACCGACGTCATCTCGAACAGCAGCTCCCGGATCTTGCGGAGGTCCGCGCGGATCTCGCCCTCGATCTCGAGCAGGGCGGCGATCGCCTCCTGCGGGTCGGCTTCGATGCGGTGACGGAGCGTCTGCAGCTCGAGCACGGCGGAGGTCACCGACTGGGTCAGGCCGTCGTGGATCTGCATCGCCCAGCGGGTGCGCTCTTCGAGCAGGATCGACTCGACGGCGTGGCGCACGGCGGGATGAGCGCCGGCCATCGCCTCGCGCTCGCGCATGCTCGGGACCGCCACCTGCTCTCCGTCCTTCCGTGGTTGGTTGGCCGTCGGTACTAGTCCCTTTTCGGAACGCAAGCGGGCGGCCTTGACCCGAAGACGGGAGTTGTTCCGGGGCAGTGGTAGGCCCCGGGAGAGCCGTCCTGGCGCCGGGCGCGTCGTGGGATCACCAGGTCACTGGGAAAAGTTGTCAATGACGCACTCAAGTCTTATGGTGGTCGCGACCGAAAGAACAGACGACGCGGAGCGCGTCCGAAGGAGGCAGCACATGGCACGAGCCGTAGGCATCGACCTCGGCACCACGAACTCGGTGGTCTCCACGCTGGAGGCCGGCGAGCCCGTGGTGATCCCGAACAGCGAGGGCGCGCGCACCACCCCGTCGGTGGTCGGGTTCTCCAAGAACGGCGAGATCCTCGTCGGGGAGGTCGCCAAGCGTCAGGCGATCACGAACCCCGACCGCACGGTCCGCTCGATCAAGCGGCACATGGGGGACAAGTCCTTCTCGGTCGACATCGACGGCAAGGGTTGGACCCCCCAGGAGATCAGCGCGCAGATCCTGCTGAAGCTCAAGCGCGACGCCGAGTCCTACCTCGGCGACACGGTCACCCAGGCCGTGGTCACGGTCCCCGCCTACTTCGACGACGCGCAGCGCCAGGCCACGAAGGAGGCCGGCCAGATCGCGGGCCTCGAGGTCCTGCGGATCATCAACGAGCCGACGGCGGCGGCGCTCGCCTACGGCCTGGACAAGGGCGACACCGATCACACCGTGCTCGTGTTCGACCTCGGCGGCGGCACGTTCGACGTGTCCCTGCTCGAGATCGGCGAGGGCGTGTTCGAGGTGAAGGCGACCCACGGCGACACGCAGCTGGGCGGCGACGACTGGGATCAGCGCGTGATCGACTGGCTGGTCAAGACGTTCAAGGACAACCACGGCGTCGACCTGTCGAGCGACAAGATGGCCCTGCAGCGACTGAAGGAGGCCGCCGAGAAGGCGAAGATCGAGCTGTCGCAGGTCACCGAGACCACGATCAACCTTCCCTTCATCACGGCCACGAACGAAGGTCCTCTTCACCTGGAGCAGAAGCTCACCCGCGGCGAGCTCGAGCGGATGACCGAGGACCTCGTGCAGCGCTGCCGCGTGCCCTTCGACCTCGCGATCAAGGACTGGGGCAAGGACGCATCGGCCGTGGACCACGTGATCCTGGTCGGAGGCTCCACCCGGATGCCGATGATCCAGGAGCTGGTCCGTTCGCTCACCGGCGGCAAGGAGCCGCACAAGGGCGTGAACCCCGACGAGGTCGTCGCGGTGGGCGCCGCGATCCAGGCCGGCGTGCTCAAGGGCGACGTGAAGGACATCCTGCTCCTAGACGTCACCCCCCTGTCGCTCGGCGTGGAGACCCTCGGCGGGATCGTCCAGCGCATGATCGAGCGCAACACCACGATCCCGACCAAGAAGTCGGAGATCTTCACCACCGCGTCGGACAACCAGACGCAGGTCGAGATCAACGTCCTGCAGGGCGAGGGCGAGACCGTGATGTCGCCGGCCGTGAAGTCGCTCGGCCGCTTCAACCTGGTCGGGCTCCCCCCGGCGCCGCGCGGCATCCCGCAGATCGAGGTGTCGTTCGACATCGACGCGAACGGCATCGTGAACGTCAACGCGAAGGACCTCGCCACCGGCAAGGAGCAGGCGATGACGATCACCGGCGGCACCGCCCTCGGCAAGGACGAGATCGACCGCATGGTGAAGGACGCCGAGGCGTTCGCGGCCGAGGACCACAAGCGGCGCGAGGCGGCCGAGGCCCGTAACCAGGCCGATCAGCTCGCCTACACCGTCGACAAGGAGCTCGGCGAGTGGGGCGAGAAGGTCCCCGCCGCCGAGAAGGACGAGCTCGTGAAGGCCAACGACGAGTTGAAGGAGGTGCTGAAGCAGAGCGACGCCGACGCGGAGACCCTCAAGGCCGCGAGCGACAAGGTCATGGGCATCTTCAGCCGCGTCGGCCAGGCGATGTACCAGCAGGCGCAGCAGGAGCAGTCGGCGCAGGCCGCCGGCGCGGGAGCCGGTGGCTCTTCGGCCGAGGAAGGGGCCTCGTCCGGCGAGGACGAGGTCGTGGAAGGCGAGATCGTCGAGGAAGGAGGAGGTTCGTGATGCTCGCCAAGTGGGATCCGTTCCGTGACATCAAGTCGATGGAGGACGAGTTCGACCGGCTGGTCGGCCGCTCGTTCGCCCGCAACGCGTGGGTGCCCTCGCTCGACGTCCGCGAGACCGGCGATCGGTTCGAGCTGATGCTCGACCTGCCCGGCGTGGACGCGAGCCAGGTCAACGTCAGCTTCGAGGACGGGATGCTCACCGTCACCGGCAAGCGCGAGTTCGTCGAGGAGCGGTCGGGCGAGACCTGGCACCGGATCGAGCGCGGGTTCGGCACGTTCGCCCGCTCGATCAGGCTGCCGCGCACCGCCGACCCCGACAAGATCGAGGCGTCCTACGACAAGGGCGTCCTCACGGTGGTGGTGCCGAAGAGCGAGGTCGCGAAGCCGCGGCAGATCGAGGTCAAGGGATCGTGACCGACGACCGCGACGACGAGCGCCCGGTGATCCGGATCACCGACAAGCGACGGTTCGCCGACGCGACGAAGGAGGACGGGCCGGCCGAGGAGGCCGGCCCCGACTCCGCGTCTGGCGGCGGCGAGGGGTCGAACGACGCCGAGACCGTCGCCGACGAGCTGGAGAGCGCGCGCACCGAGGCGCAGGAGTACCTGGGCCACCTGCAGCGCCTCCAGGCGGAGTTCGACAACTACCGCAAGCGCGTCCTGCGCGAGCAGACCTCGGCGGTCGAGCTGGCCGCCGAGCCGGTGATGCGACGACTCTTGGAGGTCCTCGACGAGTTCGAGCTGGCGCTGATCCACGCGACCGAGAAGCCCGACTACGACCGGTTCCTGAAGGGCGTCGAGCTCGTGTACGCGAAGCTCGCCGACGCATTGAAGGCCGAGGGGCTCGAGCGGATCGAGGCCGAGGGCCGTCCGTTCGATCCGGAGCGTCACGAGGCGCTGATGCAGACGGGCGATGGCGACGGCGAGCCGGTCGTGGCCGACGTGCTGCGGCCCGGCTACATGCTGCGCGGGCGCGTGCTGCGCCCCGCCGGCGTGCGCGTGGAACGGAAGTGAGCTGATGGCCGAGGAGTTCCGACGGGAGTGGTTCGAGAAGGACTACTACGCGGTCCTCGGCGTGCCCAAGAACGCGACGCAGGCGGAGATCAAGAAGGCCTACCGCAAGCTCGCGCAGAAGTACCACCCCGACGCGAACCCCGGGAACAAGGAGGCGGAGGAGCGCTTCAAGGAGATCTCGGCGGCCAACGAGGTGCTGGGTGACGCGGAGAAGCGTAAGGCCTACGACCAGGTCCGCGACATGGGCTCGGCCGGCTTCGGCGGCGGGTTCCCCGGCGGCGGGTTCCCCGGCGGCGGGTTCCCCGGTGCGGGCGGGGGCCCCGGCGGGTTCGGGTACCAGACCGTCGATATCGGGGACCTCGGCGACCTGTTCGGGGGGATCTTCGGCGGGGGCGGCAGGGGCCGGCGCGGGCGCCAGGCCCGGTCGCAGCGTGGCGCCGATCTCGAGACCGACGTGCGGCTGTCGTTCGAAGAGGCGATGGCGGGCGTGACCGTGCCGGTCACGCTCACCGGCCCGGCGCCGTGCACGACGTGCCACGGTTCCGGCGCCGCCCCGGGGACGCAGCCGGTGACGTGCACGCGGTGCGGCGGCAGCGGCGAGGTGGTCGTGAACCAGGGCGTGTTCTCGATGGCGCAGACCTGTCCGGTGTGCCGAGGGAGCGGCCGGATCGTGGAGACGCCCTGTCCCACCTGCCACGGCACGGGGACGCGCTCGCGAACCCGGACGCTGCAGGTGAAGATCCCCACCGGGGTCAAGGACGGCGCCAGGATCCGGCTCGCGGGCAAGGGAGAGCACGGCGGTCCCGGGATGCCGTCGGGCGACCTGTTCGTGCAGGTGCATGTCACAAGGGACGACGTGTTCGGCCGCAAGGGCGACGACCTCACGGTCGACCTGCCCGTGACCTACCCGGAGGCGGCGCTCGGCGCGAACGTCCAGGTGCCCACCTTGAACGGGCCCGTGACGCTCAAGGTGCCCGCCGGCACGCCGACCGGCAAGACCTTCCGGGTCAAGGGCAAGGGCGCGCCGCGGAAGGGCGGCCACGGCGACCTGCTCGTGACCGTGCATGTGGACGTGCCGGGGCGGCTCTCGAAGGAGCAGAAGCAGCTGCTCGAGCAGCTGCGCGACGCGACGAAGGAGTCGCCACGCCGGTCGATGGGCGTGGCATGAGGGCATCGGGCGACGTGGTGAGGAGACGATCGCGATGACGGACGAGCACGACGAACGGGCGGAGCAGCAGCGTCGCCGTGCCACGGTGCGGCGTGAGGACCACGCCGTCTACATCATCAGCGTGGCGGCGGAGCTCGCCGGCGTGCACCCGCAGACGCTCCGGATCTACGAGCGCAAGGGCCTCGTGCGCCCGCAACGCACGTCTGGCAACACGCGCCGGTACTCCGATCGCGACATCGAGCTCCTCCGCGAGATCCAGGACCTCACGCAGGATCGCGGCGTGAACCTGGCAGGCGTGAAGATGATCATCGAGATGCAGGCCGAGCTCGAGGCGCTTCGCCGCAGGACCCAGGAGCTGGAAGCGGAGCTGCATCGCCACGAGGCGCGTCGCGGCGAGATCGTGCCGCTGGGCAAGGTCTTCCTCCCGCCGTGGGAGGGCCGATGACGATCCGGCTGCGCGGCCACCGCGTGCTCCTGCGCGCGTTCCACGAGACGGAGCTGCCGCTGATCTGGGATCGGGAGGTCGAGGCGGCGGTGGGCGAGCCGCCCGAAGACACCCCCGAGGGCCGCGAGCGTCTCTACGCGCGCCTGCGCCGATCCGGGGGGTGGACCGAGGAGGAGCTCCGGCTGGCGATCGAGGCCGACGGCGCCCTCGTCGGCGACATCCAGGCCCGCCGCTCGAACTGGGCGATCCCCCCGTGGGTCACGGAGCTCGGGATCTCGCTGTTCCCCGAGGCGCGCGGCAAGGGCCTGGGAACCGAGGCCCTGCGCACGATCTGCCGGTACCTGTTCGACGAGGAGGGGTTCGCCCGCGTGCAGCTGTCGACCGACGTCGAGAACGCGGCGATGCGGGGCGCCGCCGAGAGAGCGGGCTTCACCTACGAGGGAGCGCTGCGCGGGTTCTGGCTCGTCGGCGACGAGGCCCACGACTACGCGATGTACGGCCGGACCCTCGCCGACCACAGGAACGGTGCGTGACATGGACCTGAACAAGCTGACGATGAAGACCCGGGCCGCGCTGGAGGGCGCGCGCGCCCAGGCGCTCGCGCGCAACCACCAGGAGATCGTGCCCGAGCACGTGCTCTTCGCGCTGCTGTCCGACCCCGAGGGCGTCGTGTACCCGCTGCTCGACCGGCTCGGCGTCTCGCCAAAGGCGGTCCGCGACCGCGCCGAGGCCGCCCTCGAGCGCCTCCCCCGGGTGTTCAACGCCAACGTGGAGCCGCGCTTCGCGGCGTCGACCTCGCGGCTGTTGCAGGTCGCCGGCGACGAGGCCGACGCGCTCACCGACGAGTACCTGTCCACCGAGCACCTCCTGCTCGCGATGCTCTCCGATGCCGGCGGCGGCGCGAACCGGATCTTGGCCGATGCCGGCGTGACCCGCGACGCGGCGCTCGGCGCGCTCGCCGAGGTCCGCGGTCGCCGGCGCGTCACGAGCGAGAACCCCGAGGACACGATGCAGGCGCTCGAGCGGTTCGGGCGCGACCTCACCGAGCAGGCGCGCGCGGGCGCGCTCGACCCGGTGATCGGTCGAGACGAGGAGATCCGCCGCACGATCCAGGTGCTCAGCCGCCGCACGAAGAACAACCCCGTCCTGATCGGCGAGCCCGGCGTCGGCAAGACCGCGATCGTCGAAGGGCTGGCGCAGCGGATCGTGGCCGGCGACGTGCCCGAGTCGCTCAAGCACCGCCGCGTGATCGCGCTCGACCTCGGCGCGATGGTCGCGGGCGCGAAGTACCGGGGCGAGTTCGAGGAGCGGTTGAAGGCCGTGCTGAAGGACATCGCCGACAGCGAGGGCGAGATCATCACGTTCATCGACGAGCTGCACACGATCGTCGGCGCGGGCGCCGCCGAGGGCGCGATGGACGCCGGCAACATGCTCAAGCCGATGCTCGCCCGCGGCGAGCTGCGTGCGATCGGCGCCACCACGCTCGACGAGTACCGCGAGCACATCGAGAAGGATCCGGCGCTCGAGCGACGGTTCCAGCCGGTGCTCGTGGCCGAGCCGAGCGTCGAGGACACGATCGCGATCCTGCGCGGGTTGAAGGAGCGCTACGAGGTGCACCACGGCGTCAGGATCCAAGACCCGGCGCTCGTGGCGGCGGCTGTGCTCTCCGACCGCTACGTCTCCGGCCGGTTCCTGCCGGACAAGGCGATCGACCTCGTGGACGAGGCCGCGAGCCGCCTGCGGATCGAGATCGACTCGATGCCGGTGGAGATCGACGAGGTCGAGCGGCGGATCCGCCAGCTCGAGATCGAGAAGGCGGCCCTGTCGAAGGAGACCGACCCGGCGTCGGCCGAGCGCCTGGAGCGGCTCGAGGAGGAGCTCGCCGACCTGCGTGAGCGTTCGGCCGGCATGACCGCGCACTGGCAGCGGGAGAAGGAGCTGATCGACGCGATCCGCACCCGCAAGCAGGAGATCGAGGACGCCCGCGCGGAGTTCGACCGCGCCGAGCGCGACGGCGACCTCGAGCGCGCCGCTCAACTCCGCTACGGCACGCTCGTGGAGCTGGAGAAGCAGCTCGAGGACGACAACGCGGCCCTCACCGACCTGCAGCGCGAGCGGAAGATGCTGAACGAGGAGGTCACCGAGGAAGACGTCGCCGAGGTCGTCGCGGCCTGGACGGGGATCCCGGTCGCGCGGCTGATGGAGGGCGAGATGCAGAAGCTCCTGCACCTCGAGGAGCACCTGCACCGCCGGGTCGTCGGCCAGGACGAGGCGGTCGACGCCGTGGCGAACGCGATCCGTCGCTCGCGCGCGGGCCTGTCCGACCCCCACCGCCCGATCGGCTCGTTCCTGTTCCTGGGTCCCACGGGCGTGGGCAAGACCGAGCTCGCTCGGGCGCTCGCCGAGTACCTGTTCGACGACGAGCGCGCGATGGTGCGCATCGACATGAGTGAGTACCAAGAGCGGCACACGGTGTCGCGGCTGGTGGGCGCGCCCCCGGCTACGTGGGCTACGAGGAGGGCGGCCAGCTCACCGAGGCGGTGCGCCGCCGGCCGTACTCGGTCGTCTTGCTCGACGAGATCGAGAAGGCCCACGGCGACGTGTTCAACGTGTTGCTCCAGCTGCTCGACGACGGACGGCTCACCGACGGCCAGGGCCGCACCGTCGACTTCCGCAACGCGATCGTGATCATGACCTCGAACCTGGGCTCGCCGGTCTTCCAAGACCCCACGCTCCCGCCGGACAAGCGCAAGGACGAGGTGCTCGCCGACGTCCGCGGCGCCTTCCGACCCGAGTTCGTCAACCGGATCGACGAGATCGTCGTGTTCGAGCCGCTCACGCGCGAGGACATCCGGCAGATCGTCGACATCCAGGTGGGTCAACTCCAGGCGCGCCTGGCCGAGCGCAAGCTGACCCTCCGGTTGACCGATGCGGCGCGCGACCGGATCGCGGACGAGGGCTACGACCCCACGTTCGGGGCGCGTCCACTGAAGCGCCTGCTCCAGCGGGAGCTCCAGGACCGCCTGGCGATGCTGCTCCTCGCGGGCGAGCTCCACGACGGCGACACCGTGGTCGTGGACGCGGGTCCCGATGGGCTCGCGATCGCCGCGGCACCGTCGGCCGCCTGAGCTTCAGGGTCGGTCTCCCGCCCGCCGATACCGGCCGGGAGATGCCGTTGCTCCTGTGGATCGTCCTCCTCGTCGCGCTCGCGGTCGCGGGCGCGGCGCAGGCATGGCGCAAGGGGTCCCGTGCGAGGGCGTTAGCCGAGGTCGCGCGGCAGCTCGGCCTGGCGTTCGGGCCGGTGGACCTGTTCAACGACGGCTGGCTGCCGTTCCGTCTGTTCGGGCTGGGCACGCGTCGCACCGTCGACAACGTCGTCTACGGCACCCTCGACGGGGTCGAGGTGCGCGCGTTCGACTACCGGTTCGAGGACGCGGACGCGGGCTCGCTCACCCTGCCGGCGCTGTTCGACGTCTCCGCAGGCCGGTCGTTCTCCTGCGGCGTCGCCGGGGTCGCCGCGACGTGCCCGTCTCTGATCGTCGAGCGCCGAGGGGCGCGGCAGCCGATCGACGACCTCGTGGGCGGGGACGTCCTGCCCTTGGAGCTCGAGGAGTTCAACCGGCGTTTCCGGGTCCGGTGCGAGGACCAGCGGTTCGCGGTGGCGTTCCTCGAGCAGCGGATGATGGCGGCGCTGCTCGCGATGCCGCTCGAGACGGCGCTCGCCGTGCACGAGGACCGGCTGCTGCTGGTCGCGCGCCGGCTGCCGCCGAACGAGGTCGCCGTGCTGCTGCACGCGACCGCGGCGATCGCTAAGGCCGTGCCGCGCGTGCTGCCCTCGCTCTACCCGCTTCGGCCCGGGCTGAGTGGGACGCTCGGCCCGATGACCCCGGCCGACGCGGCCGCCGGGTTCGATCGGTTCCTGGCCGCGCGCCGGAGCGAGCTCGGGGCCTGAGGTCACAGGACGCGCCCCAGGCGCGTGCGCGTGACGAGCAACCAGGCCAGGGCGAAGGACACCACGATCCCGAGCGCCGCCACGATGAGCGCCTTGAGGTCGCCGGAAAGGCCGGCGGGCCGCAACGTCAGCGCGAGCGCGACGAGCACCGGGCCCTGCAGCATGAACGCCAGGTAGGAGCTGCGGGCCGCCGCGCGCCGCAGCGGGCCCGTCGCGTCGAGGTGCCGCTGCGCGAACGCGAGCACCCACACGGGAGCCGACACCGCGAGCGCCCCTTCGAGCGCGGCCGCGATCAGCGCCGTCAGTCGCCAGCCCCCGTAGTAGGCCTCCTCGGTGAGCCCGAGCGGCTCGGCCGTGAGCACGCAGGCCGCGGTGCCGAGCATCGCGACGATCGCCGCGATCCCGCACCGTCGCGCGAGCGCGGCTGGCACCGGACGGAGCCACCCGCGGCGTGCGGCAGCGACGCCCAGGCCGAACATCGCGACGTACTCCGGCCACCCCCACAGGTGCAGGTTCAGCGGCTGGTTCGAGTCCGCCGGCATGCCGATCCGAAGGGCGAACGTCGCGACGCCGACGGACAGCGAGAGCAGGACCAGGGTGCGCCAGCGCAGCGCTTCTCCCGAGGGATCGCTCGGCGGGAACCACCTC
>JBLMXP010000144.1:0-4139 GCA_050257835.1 Planctomycetaceae bacterium
GACGCTCGCCGATCCCGAGGGGAACGAAGTGGACGTCGCTCCCTGGCCAGACCGCGACTGACGAGTTATCGGCGGCGTGACGAGCCGTCAACGCGAACGCCGCGTCGTGGAGGACCTACGACACGACGTTTCCGAGATCATGCTCGGCGGCAAGGGCATACTCCACAGCACGGCGGGGATCCCGCCGCTCACCGGCTCGTTGGTGGCGATCGACCGGCAGTGCCACATCGTCGGGTCGCTGCTGGTGGCGACTGGCGAGCCCGACCCGGAACCGCGGTACCCGGCCTGCGGGACCGGATGACGGCGCCGGTTGGTAACGTTCGTGACGTCCGTGCGTCCGTCGCGCGAGGCTGGGTAGCTCAGTTGGCAGAGCACGCGGCTGAAAACCGCGGTGTCGGCAGTTCGATCCTGCCCCCAGCCACTCCCCTTCGTGCGGATACACTCCGCGCGTGCCCCCCACCGTCGATCCCGCCCTCGTCCGGTCGCTGAAGGACGCCGAGGACGAGCGGTTCCACGCCGCCCGGCCCCGCTCGGCCGCGCTGTGGACGCGCGCCTGGGACGTGATGCCCAACGGCGTCCCGATGTCGTGGCACCGCGGCTCCTACCACCACCTGCCGCTGTGGGTCGACACGGCAGCCGGCGCGCGCTTCACCGACGTCGACGGGTTCACCTACGCCGACTTCAACATCGCCGACATGTCGATGTTCTGCGGGTACGCGCCCGAGCCGGTCGTGCGCGCGGTCGCCGACCGGATGGCCAGGGGGAACCAGTTCCTCCTGCCGACCGAGGACGCGATCGTCGTGTCGGAGGAGCTCGGCCGTCGCTACGGGCTGCCGAAGTGGCAGTACACGCTGTCGGCGAGCCAGGCCAACACCGAGGCGATCCGCCTCGCGCGCGCGGTGACCGGCCGCGACACGGTGCTGATGTTCGACGGCAAGTACCACGGGCACTTCGACGACGCGCTGGTCGTGGTCGGACCCGACGGTTCGCTCGAGCCGGAGGAGCGCGGCCTGCCGCGCGAGGTCATCCACCACACCGTCCTCGTGCCCTTCAACGACGTCGACGCGCTCACGCGCGCGCTCGAGGGGCGCTCGGTCGCCCTCGTGATGACCGAGCCCGCGCTCACGAACAACTACGGGTTGATCCTGCCCGACGACGGGTTCCACGACGCCCTGCGCCGCGTGACCCGCGAGACCGGGACGCTCCTGTGCCACGACGAGACGCACACCCAGGTCTTCGGGCCCGGCGGGCTCACCCGGATGTGGGGCCTGGAGCCCGACATCGTCACCGCCGGCAAGTCGATCGCGTCGGGCGTGCCGTTCGCGGCATGGGGCATGACCGACGAGCTCGCCCTGTTCATGACCCAGGTCAAGGGGCCCGACGACGAGCGGATCGACATGGTGGCCACCGGCGGCACGCTGTTCGGCAACGCGCTGTCGATGGCGGCCGCGCGGGCCACGATGCTCGAGGTCCTCACGCCCGAGGCCTACGCGAACACCCAGACGCTCGGGCAACGTCTCGCCGACGGGATGCGTGCGTCGGTCGAGAAGGCCGGCCTGCCCTGGCACATCCCGCACCTGGGTCCGCGCGCCGGCTACGTGTTCGCGCCGAGGCCGTCGCGCAACGCCGACGACGGCCGCGCGGCCGCCGACGACCTGCTCACGCGGCTGATCAGGATCTGGCTCGCGAACCGCGGCGTGTGGGAGGCGATCGTCGGGGCCGGTCCGACCGTGCCGGTCCCCGCGACCACCGAGGACGTCGACGCCTACCTCGACGCGTGGGACTCGCTCGTGGTCGCGCTGAGCGCCTGAACGGGCGCGTTCAGTTCATCAGCTCGCGGCTGCGCACCTCGGCCCACCGCGTGAGCACGACCTGGTAGACCTCGGCCGCGTGGGGGTACTCGTGCTTGCCGAGCGAGTCGAGCGCCGCCAGCACGTCGGCCGCGCTGTGGTCGTCGTCGAGCTCGTCCCAGGAGAGGAAGTCGCAGAGCTCGCCGTAATCGAGCTCCAGGAGCGAGCGGGGGTCGAACACCGCCATCCACTGGTGCAGGTCGACCAGCAGCTCGCCCATCGGACCGAGGTCGGACTTGCGCAGCGCCGGGATCGCGTACTCGGCCCGGCGCATGGCGCGACGCGTCGAGGTCAGGTAGCGCAGGCGCAGGCGGCCGTGCTCGTCGTCGACGATCCGGCGCTCCTCGTCCTTGAACAGCGCGAACCAGCGGATCGGCACGTGCCAGGGGCTCTGGTGCACGAACGCGACCGCGTGCGGGTCGCGCCGCCGGTGCTTCGCGAGCTGCCGGCGCGCGAGCTTCGCCTCCTTCTTCGGCACGAACCGCTCCCACAGCTCGAACGGCTCGGCCTCGCGGAACGCGAGCATCGCGGCGAGCACGCGCATCCGCATCCGGTGCGGCGAGACGTAGGTGCGCCCGTCGACCATACGGACCTCGGCGTGCTCCCCGTCGGCGGGCGCGAGCAGGCCGATCCCCTCGTCGGTCGGGCGGTCGGCGAAGCGCGGACGGCCCCGCCGCACGTGGCGTTCCACGAGGTAGCGCTCCCAGTGCAGCTGCTCGTGGCGCTCGAACCCGTCGAGCGGCTGGAACACGCGGAGGTAGGCCGAGGGCACCACGGTCGTCGGAGTCTAGCGCGAGCCGGTATCCCCTATCCTCTCGGCATCGCAGGCGGCGGACCGGAGGGCGCGTGGAGGGACCGGAGCACTGGGGCGGCACGCCGCCCGAGCGGATCCTCGCGCCCGACGGCACCCCGGTCGGCGACCCCGACGTCGGCCTGAGCCCGGAGGGGCTCCGCGCGGCGCTCCGCTGGATGCTGCTCGCCCGGCGCCTGGACCGCGAGTGCATCGCCCTGCAGCGCCAGGGCGAGCTGACGGTCTACCCGGGCTTCGAGGGGCAGGAGGCGGCGCAGGTCGGCTCGGCGCTCGCCCTCGGCCCCGACGACATGGTCTTCCCGACGTTCCGCGAGCTGGCGGTGGCGCTGGTCCGCGGCGTCGACGCGGTCCGCTACCTCTGGTACCACCGCGGCACCTGGCACGGCGGCCCCTACGACCCGAGGGCGACCCGGTTCGGGCCGATCTGCATCCCGATCGCGACGCAGATCCCGCACGCGGCCGGCTACGCGCTCGGCCAGCAGCTCGAAGGCACCGACGCCGCCACGATCGTCTACTTCGGCGACGGCTCGACGAGCGAGGGCGACTTCTCCGAGGGGGCCAACATGGCGGGGGTCTGGCGGCTGCCGCTCGTCCTGTTCTGCCAGAACAACGGGTGGGCGATCAGCGTGCCCACGTCGGGACAGACCGCGGGCGAGCTGTGGCGGCGGGCCGAGGGGTTCGGGATGCCGGGGCGGCGGATCGACGGCAACGATCTCCTCGCGGTCTACGCGGCCACGCGCGACGCGCTGGCGCGGGCCCGTGCCGGCGACGGACCGACGCTGCTCGAGGCGCTCACCTACCGGATCGGCGCGCACTCCACCGCCGACGACGCCACCCGCTACCGGACGAACGAGGAGGTCGAGGCCGCGCGCGCCTTCGACCCGATCGTGCGGTTCCGCGCCTGGCTCGAGCGCGAGAGCGCCGTGGACGCGGACGTGGTCGCCGGCTACGAGGCGGAGGCAGAGGCGTTCGCGACCGAGGTCCGCGAGGGGCTGACGGCCCAGGGCGCCCCACCGGTGGAGTGGATGTTCGACTGGGTGTACGCGGCGCCGCCGGAAGCCTTCGAGCGCCAGCGCGGGGAGGCGCTCGGATGACCGAGTGGACGATGAGCGGGGCCCTGAACCGCGCCCTGTACGACGCCCTGGCCGAGGACCCGCGCGTGCTGGTGTTCGGCGAGGACGTCGGGTGCAGCGGCGGCGTCTTCCGCGTGACCGACGGCCTGCAGGCCGAGTACGGGGAGCAGCGCGTGTTCGACACGCCGATCAGCGAGGCAGGGATCGTCGGGGCGGCGGTGGGCCTCTGCTTCGCGGGCTGGCGCCCGGTGGTGGAACTCCAGTTCGACGCGTTCTCCTATCCGGCGCTGGAGCAGGTGATCGACCACGTCGCGAAGATGCGGATGCGCACGCGCGGGCGGGTCGACATGCCCATCACCCTTCGGATCGCGTCGTTCGGGGGGATCAAGGGCAAGGAGCACCACG
>JBLMXP010000145.1:0-4015 GCA_050257835.1 Planctomycetaceae bacterium
CGACGGTCGTGGGCGGGGGCGCAGGTGGCAAGGACGTCTTGGCCAACGCGGGCGGGAAGGACCCCGCGAAGGTCCCCGACGCGCTCGGCGGGATCCCCGCGCGCGTGCGGGAGCTCCTCGCGCGCCCGTGACCGCGGGCCGCGTGCTCGGCCTGGACCTCGGCGACGTCCGGATCGGCGTGGCGATCAGCGACCCCGGTCGCCGGGTCGCGGTGCCGCTGGGGACGGTCCACGTGGGGCAGCCCCCCGGCGAGCTGAAGGCGATCGCGGCGCTCGTCGCCGAGCACGAGGTCATGGTGGTGGTGCTCGGCCACCCGCGTTCCCTCGACGGCACGAGCGGGCCCCGCGCGGCGCTCGCCGAGGGGTTCGCCGACGCGCTGCGGGCGGTCCTCGCCGTGCCGGTCGAGCTGCAGGATGAGCGGCTCACGACCGTCGAAGCCGACCGCAGGCTCCGCGACGCGGGCGTGAAGGGCCGGGACCGCCGCGCGGTCGTCGACGCGACCGCGGCGCAGATCCTGCTGCAGGCCTGGCTCGACGCGCGGCGTCCCGCCGGCGGGTGAGAACCCGGGTATCCTCACGCGCGGATGGAGCAGGAGACCGAGGTCCGACCGGCCCGCGCCGAGCGACGCGACGACCTTCCCCCCCGCAGCCGCCACGTCGGGTTCTTCGTGGTCCTCGTCCTGTTCCTCGTGGTCGTCGGCGTGGTCGCATGGGCGGGAGGGCGCTACCGGACCTGCCGCACGGCCCCGCTCGCCAACGGCCAGACCGTCACGCTCCAGGTCCCCGAGGGGGCGACCGGCGACCAGGTCGTCCAGCTCCTCGCCGACAAGGGCCTGATCAACTGCGGCGGGTTCCTGGGCAACCTGCTGCTCCGCGGCACCGGGCGCTCGGGCGACACGATCTACGCGGGCACCTACGACCTGCAGGTGGGGATGACCCTTGACCGGATCCTCACGGTCCTCACCACGAAACCGGTGGCCGTGCCGACGGTCGACCTCACCGTGCCGGAAGGTCTGCGGATCGCGTCGACGTACCCGGGAGAGAACAGCGTCGCGAAGAAGGTCCAGCAGCAGACCTCGATCACCGCGAAGGAGTTCGCCAAGGTCGCGCAGAGCGGGAAGTTCCGCGTCCCCTTCATGCCCAAGGGCGTGAAGACCCCCGAGGGGTTCCTCTTCCCGAACACGTACCAGCTGGTCAAGAAGGGCCTGACCGCGCAGACGATCGTCAAGACGATGCTCCACCAGTTCACGGTGGAGGCGAAGAGGATCCACCTCGTGGAGGGAGCGAAGCAGCTCGGGATCACCCCGTACCAGGTGGTGATCGTCGCCTCGATGATCGAGCGGGAGGCCAGCACCGAGCACGACCGACCGCTGATCGCGAGCGTGATCTACAACCGGCTCAAGCGCGGGATGACCCTCGGGATCGACGCGACGCTCCTGTACGACGACCCGACGCCCGACGGCAAGCTCTCGACGCCGGACCTGCAGACCGACACGCCGTACAACACGCGGATCAACGCCGGCCTGCCGCCGACCCCGATCGCCTCACCCGGCGAGGCGTCGTTGCTGGCGGCGTTGCACCCGGCCGACACGCACTACCTCTACTACGTGCTCTGCGGCGCGGACGGGTCCCATCGCTTCGCGACGACCCTGCACCAGCACGACATCAACGTGCAGCAGTGCCTGGGCTGAGATGCCGGCCCGGATCGCAGGCACGACCCGCACCGTCGGGGTGATCGGCTGGCCCGTCGCGCACAGCCTGTCGCCGGCGATCCACAACGCCGCGTTCGAGGCGCTCGACCTGGATTGGGTATACGTGCCCCTACCCGTGCCGATCGGGGGGGTCCGCGAGGCGGTCCGGGGTCTGCCGTCGCTGGGGTTCGCCGGGGCGAACGTCACGATGCCGCACAAGACCGAGGCGGCCTCGCTGATGGACACGCTGAGCGAGGACGCGGAGCGCCTGGCGGCGGTGAACACGATCGTCGTTGGCGAGGGCGGTCTGGCCGGGGAGAACACCGACGCGCCGGGGTTCGACCGGTTCCTCCGCCGCGACGCGGGGTTCGACCCGGCCGGGCGGACCGCCCTGCTGTACGGGGCCGGGGGCGCCGCCCGCGCCTGCGCGCTCGCGCTCGCCCGCGCGGGCGTCGCGCGCCTGGTGGTGGCCGCCCGCGACCCGGGTCGCGTCACGACCGTCGTGGACGCGGTGGCGGGGCTCGTGGTCGCGGTGGACGCGATCGGGTTCGAGCAGGCGCGCGAGGTCCGGGCCGACCTGGTGGTGAACGCGACGCCGGTCGGCATCGCCGGGGACCTCGTCCCCTTGCCGCCCCTGTACGACGGCGTCCTGGCGGTGGATCTCCTGTACCACCCTGCCGTCACCCCCTTCCTGGCCGCGGCGCGCGAGGCCGGCGCGTCGGCCTTCGGGGGCCTGGGGCTCCTGCTGCACCAGGCCGCGCTCTCGTTCCAGTTGTGGACCGGCCAGCCCGCCCCCCTCGGGGTGATGTCGGCGGCGGCCCTGGCGGCCCTGGCCGAGCGCGGCTGAACGCCCGGAGCCGGCGGCCGTCCCCCGAACGGGCGGTTCCGTCCCGGCCGCCTCAAGCCCCGAACGCGCTACGACGATGCTCGCCATGAGAACGGATGGACGAGTACGCGGCGCTCGCGCAGCGCGTCGCCCTGACCTTGGACGACGTGCGAGGCTGTTTGGTGCTGTCTCGCGACGGCTTGGTCCTGGGCGCCCACCCCGAAGAGGAGGAGTCCTCCGTCAAGCAGGCGTGGCTCCGGTTCGTGCACGTGGGCGAGCCGCGGAAGAGCTTCGTCGAGTTCGGGGACCAGGTCTGGGGTTACGTCCACCGTGGCCCCTACGCCGCGTTCATCGTCTCGGGCGCGAGCGTCCGCCCGGGCGTGCTCCTGGACCAGCTCGAGCAGGTGCTGCTGACCGCCGAGGAGTCGCGGACCAAGCGGGAGTCGCTCAAGATCCCCGACGCGGCGTCGGCTCCCTCGGGCAAGCCCCGCACCACGCTGCACCCGCCCGCGGCGCCCCCGCAGTCCGTCCCGGTCGCCGCCGTGCCCGAGGCCGATCCGTTCGTGGCAGCGGGCGGCGCCCCGGCCGCGCCGCCGGAGGCGCCGCTCGACGTGGCCGCCGGTGGTCCCGCCGAGCCCGCGGTGCCGGTCGCCCCAGGGGCCGCGGCGCCCGAGGCGGTGGCCCCCGAGCCCGCGCCGCCCGAGAAGGACAAGAAGAAGGACAAGGACAAGGACAAGAAGGGCGCGTCGGGGCTCGGCAAGGAGCCCCAGCGTCTCGTGTCCTCCGGCTGGGTGACCGGCGACGACGCAGGCGCCGACGAGCAGCAGGAGGACCCCTCCGAGATCGACCGGGTCCTTCTCGCCAAAGAGTTCTCGGGATTGCTTCAGCTGGATGAAACCGGTGACGAAGGTTCTTCCTGACGACCTAGCCCGAACGCGCGCCGAGGGGTACCGATGACGACGGTCAAGCGGAAGTCGAAACAGCTGGGCCAGATCCTCATCGAGCTCGGCTACATCACGCCCGAGCAGCTCGACGTCGCCCTCGAGGAGCACCGCCGCACGCCCAAGTCCCTCGGTCGCGTGCTGATCGACCTGGGGATGATCAAGGAGGCGGACCTCGTCCGCGCCCTCGCCGAGCAGGTCGGGCTCGAGTTCGTCGACCTCGCGGAATATCCCGTCGACGCGACGACCACGGTCCTGCTGCCGGAGGCGCTCGCGCGCCGCTACCGGGCCCTGCCGATCGCGGAGCGCGACGGCAAGCTCGTCGTGGCGATGTCGGACCCCGCCAACGTCTACGCGCTGGACGATATCCGCACGATCACCGGCCGCGACGTCCAGCCGGTCGTCGCCACCGCCAACGACGTCGAGCGCGCGATCCAGAAGTACGCGGGGATGGACTCGCAGGTCGAGGCGCTCGCGAGCGTCGCGGCCGACGCGGCGGAGGGGGAGGTCGAGGACCTCGAGGCCGCGCTGGAGGACGCGCCGATCGTCAAGCTGGTC
>JBLMXP010000146.1:0-5590 GCA_050257835.1 Planctomycetaceae bacterium
GCGAACCCGACATGCGCCAGCAGGATCGTCAGCAACCCGCGCGCGGCTTCGACCTGCACGAACATGGACAGCAACGACGACCCGAGCACGATCTCGGGAACGGCGATCGCCATGAAGATCACGAAGTTGATCGCGCCTCGTCCTCTGAACCCGTACCGGCCGAGCGCCAGGCCCAGGAGCGTGCCGAGCGGCGTCGCGAGGCAGGCCGCGAACAGCGCGATCAGCAAGGAGTTCCGCACCGCCTGGGTGAGATCGGGGTTGGAGGAGAGCAGACCGCGGTACCACTCGAGGGTGAAGCCGTAGAACCGGGCGGTCTGCCGAGGGGACTCGCCCGGGATCGCGTTGAACCCGTACAGGATCATCATCGCGATCGGCGTCACCAGCCACAGCCACAGCAGGACCGTGTAGGTCGGCAGGACCCACCGGGTCCATCGTCTGCCGCGGCCTCCGGGTCCGCCCAGGCGGGAAACCCCCGGGAGCGACGGCGCCGCAACGCTCATGCCGCCACCCCCGCCACCAACGTCTCGTCCTCGGTCCCGATCGTCTTCGCGTAGATGCTCGTGACGAGCACCATCGCGAGCATCAGCACGATCGAGAGGGCCGCCGCGGTCGGGTACCTGTTCCTGATCAGGAACTCGTCCTGGATGATGTTGCCGATCATCGTCGTCCCGGGACCCCCGAGGATCTCCGCCTCCACGTAGTCACCGGTCGCAGGCACGAAGGTGAGGAGCGTCGCGGCGAACAGACCCGGCATCGACAGGGGGAACACGATCTTCCGGAACGTCTGCGCGGGGGTCGCGTAGAGGTCCTTGGCCGACTCGATCAACGCCGGGTCGATGCGCTCGAGCGCCACGTACAGCGGCAGCGCGGAGAAGGGCAGGTAGTTGTAGATCAGGCCTCCGACCACGGCGAACGGTGTCGCGAGCACGTGGAAGTTGACGCCCAGCAGCCCCCAGTCCTTCAGCGACCCGAGGAAGGGCCCGGTGTCGGCCAGGATGAATTTCCACATGACCGTGCGGATCATGAAGGAGACGAAATAGGGCAGGAGGATCATGAACAGGAAGGTCGACTTCCTGCGGCCGCCGTAGAACGCGATCCAGTACACGGCCGGGTACGCGAGCGCCATCGTCCCGGCAGCGGTGAGGAACGCGTAGAAGATGGATCGGGTGAAGAAGACCTGCTTGCCCGCCAGTGCGGTCGGGTACGTGGAGAAGCTCCCAGTGAAGTGGTAGCCCTCCAGTGGACCTCCGCTCTTCAGCGACGTGATCGCCATGATCAACACCGGGATGATGAAGAACAGCAGCAGATAACCCATCCCGGGTGAGGCGATCGAGTAGGCGGTCAGACGCTGCCGTCGCGCGCCCGCGCCGGCCGCGCGACTGACCGGCGGCAGCTCCACCACGGCGACCGCAGGCGCAGGGCCGGACTCCTCAGGACTGCGAGATCGGCTCGAAGATAGAGTCCCACTCTGCCTTCTCATCATCCGTCCTCAGCTGGCGCATGAAGCTGACGCGGCTCATGAGCTCCTCGGTCGGGAACAGGTACTCGTTGTTCGCGCTCGCGCGCAGCTTGTTCGCGTAGCCGGTGGCACCCTTCGCCTCGGCGTCGTCCGCGTCGGCGAGGAAGGCCGCCTTCGTCGCGCTGGAGGGCGACATGTACATCACGTACTCCTGCAGCTGCGTGGCCGGCTTCGGCAGGTAGTAGTAGTCCATGAGCTGGAGCGCCCCGACGGGGTTCTCCGCGTGGGCCGGGATCATCATGTTATCGACCCACATCACGGCGCCCGCGTCGGGCACGAAGAACTCGAGGTTCGGGTAGCCGCCCCAGACCTGGTAGTAGATCGCGTCGCCCGACCAGGCCATCGTCGCGGCGAGGTTGCCGGCGGTCATGTCGTCCGCGTAGCCCTGGCTGTAGTACTGGCGGACGAGGCCGGTCTCGCGCTGCTTCATCAGCCAGTCCGCCGCCTCCCTCCACTCCGGGGCCTTCGACTCCACCGGGTCGATGCCCAGGTTCATCATCACGAAGTCGGCCATGTCGTCCTTCAGCATCCCCACGCTGTCGGGAGGGAGCTTCTTCGTGTCCATCAGGTCGTTCAGCGTGGTGATCGGCGCGGTGACGAGATCGTGGTTCACCGCGATCGACGTCAGACCCCACTGCCAAGCCATCGAGTGCTGCGCGCCCGGGTCGAAGACGGGATCCTTCATCTGGGCGAGCGCGTACCGATCGAAGTTCGGCCGCTTGGTCGTGTCGAGCGGGTACACCCACCCCTTGTTGACCAGCACCCAGAACTCCCATCCGTTGCTCATCACGATGACGTCCCAGCCCGTCGGCTCGCCGGCCGACAGCTCAGGCTGGACCTTGCCGAAGAACACCGGGTTGTCCTGGATCGCCTCCTTGTAGTTGACGGCGATGTTCGTCTTGTCGGTGAAGGCGCGCAGCGACGGGCTGTAGCGCTCGCCGGTCGCGGGGTCCTTCGTCTTGTCGATGTACAGGGGCCAGTTCGCGAAGTTGATCGTCGAGCCGGGCGAGCCGGTGAAGATGTCCTGCGCCGCCGTGGTGCCCGTCGAGGCTCCGCCGCAGGCTCCGAGGAGCGACGACAAGCCCAGCGCGCCCACACCCACCCCCGCCGCACGCAGGAAGCCGCGCCGGGTGAGCCGGCTCCGCATCGCGTCGCGGACGATCGCCTCGTCGATCGGTCCGAGCAGGTCGCTCATGCCGCACCTCACTTCCGCCCGAGGGCACGTGAGAAGGAGCGGAGGTCCCCCTGTGGCGGCTCAGGTCGGCCGGCGTTCCGGTTGCCCTTCCACGTCCCACCCTACGGACGGCCGGGACGGCGCCCACGGTCGAAGGTCCGTCCCCCCGAGGGTCCCGTCGACCGCCGGTTCAGCCCGACGCGCCGGCTGCGGAGCCCGCCCACAGCGGCGCGACGCCGCGCTCGAGGTCGAGCAGGAAGCGCTTGCGTTCGAGGCCACCGGCGTAGCCGGTGAGCGAACCGTCGGCGCCGAGCACCCGGTGGCACGGCACGACGATCCCGATCGGGTTGCGACCGAGCGCCCCGCCGACCTCGCGCGACAGTCCGACGTCGCCGAGCGCCCGCGCGAGGTCGCCGTAGGAACGGGTCTGGCCGAACGGGATCTCCGCGAGCAGCGCCCAGACCCGACGGTCGAAGTCCCTCCCGCGCGCCGCCGTGGCGACCGTGAAGGTCGTGCGCTGGCCGGCGAAGTACTCGCCGAGCTCCTGGATCACCCGCTCGAACCCGGCCGGACCGTGGTCCACCGCCGGTCTCGCGGCGGTCCCCATCGAGATGCCGCTCAGCACGCCGTCGGTGTTGACGAGCGTGAGGTCGCCGACGGGCGAGGCCATGATCGTGTGCGTCCGCATCCGTGTTCCTCCAAGGCCGAACCGTAGCCGCTGCCTCCGACGAACAACGCGCCCGCGGGCGGCAGCGTGAACTCCGGGGTTGACAGGGGTCCCGTGCTGCGCGTACTTTACCGTCAGGTTAGATAACCGAAAGGTTGAGTAAGAGGATGCCGACCGACGTGCTTGACCGGACCTTCGCGGCGCTCGCCGACCCGACCCGGCGGGCGATCCTCGCGCGGCTCGCGAACGGCGAGAGCAGCGTGACCGAGCTCGCCGAGCCCTTCGAGATGAGCCTGCCCGCGGTCTCCAAGCACCTGAAGGTGCTGGAGCGCGCCGGCCTGATCACCCGGGGCCGCCACGCGCAGTGGCGGCCGTGCCGGCTCGAGCCGGCGCCGCTCAAGGAGGCGTCGGACTGGCTCGAGGAGTACCGCCGTCTGTGGGAGGAGCGGCTCGACCGCCTCGACGAGTACCTGCGCGAGTTGCAGGGACCGGAGACAGGGAAAGGAGCAGGACGATGACCGACGCCGCCAGCAGGGAGATCTCGATCACGCGGATCGTGGACGCGCCCGCCGAGCTCGTGTTCAAGGCGTGGACCGACGCCGAGCACCTCGCGAGGTGGTGGGGGCCGGAGGGCTTCACGGTTCCCTCCGTCGCGTCCGATCCCCGACCCGGCGGCGCGTTCGCGATCGTGATGCGCGGGCCCGACGGGACCGACTACCCGATGTCCGGTGTCTACCGCGAGCTCGAGCCGCCGCGCCGGATCGTGGCCGACTCCCACGCGCTGGATGGGGACGGACGCAAGCTCCTCGAGGCCGTCACCACGGTGACGCTCGTCGATCTCGGCGGGAAGACCGAGCTCACGGTCGCCGAGCGCGCCGTCGCCCTGGTCCCGGAGGCCGCGCAGATGCTCGCCGGGATGGAGGTGGGCATGACCCAGAGCCTGCGCCGCCTCGACGATGTCCTGACCGGCGCCGCCGAGCGCCAGATCGTGCTCCTGCACATGTACGAGTTCCCCCGCGAGCGCGTGTTCGAAGCCTGGACCTCCCCGGAGCACCTCGCCCACTGGTGGGGCCCGAACGGCTTCACGATCACGACCGACGCCTTCGAGATGCGGCCCGGCGGCGCGTGGCGGTTCACGATGCACGGCCCCGACGGCGTCGACTACCCGAACCTGATCGTCTTCGACGAGCTCGACCCGCCGGCCCTGCTCTCGTACGAGCATTCGGGACAGCCCGACGACGACGACCCGAGGTTCCACGTCACGGTCACGTTCGACGACTTCATGGGGATGACGATCCTCACCTCTCGGATGGTCTTCGCCACCGCCGACGCCCGCGACCTCGTGGTCGACAAGTACGGCGCGATCGAGGGCGGCAACCAGACGATGGACCGCCTCGGCGCCTACCTGGCCTCCGCCTGAGCGCCGGTGACGTATCGGCCGCATCGTCCTACGGTGGGACGACCGACCGAAGGGGGACCCATGGACGACGCCGACGTGCTCGCGCGGATCAGCGCCCTCGTGGACGAGGAGCACGAGATCTACCAACGAGAGGGACGGAACTCGGCGACCGACGCCGATCGGGATCGACGCGAACGGCTCGAGGTGACGCTGGACCAGTGCTGGGACCTGCTCCACCAGCGCCGGGCTCGTCGCGAAGCCGGCCAAGATCCCGACGGCGCGTCCGTTCGCGACGCGAAGACCGTCGAGGGCTACGTCGGCTGACCTCGCCCGCAGCGCGTTTGACGCCTCGCCTCCTCGGGTACCACCGGGTCGCCGTAGGCAGTGCCTGCGGCTCCGCAGCATCACCGAGGAGGCGAACGATGAACAAGGGAGTGGGCACGGGGTTCATGGGGTTCGGGATCACGCTGCTCGTGATCGGCGCGATCCTGCGTTACGCGGTGACCGCGCAGACGAGTGGCTTCGACATCCAGACCGCCGGCCTGATCGCGATCTGGGTCGGCATCGGCAGCTTCGTCGTCGGGCTGCTGCTGTTCGTGCTCGGTGGCCGTAGCCGCTCCACGCTGCGGGACCGGGTGGTGGACACGCCGACCGGGCAGGAACGGGTCCAAGAGCAGGACGAGTGGTCGACCCCCTGACGCGTCCCCTCAGACGATCCCGAGCGCCCGCTGCGTGGTGACGTCGAACAGGTAGAGCCGGCCCGGCTCCAGCCCGAAGCGCACGGGGTCGCCTGGCCGGACGGCGGCGGGGGGGGGGGGGGGGGGGGGGGGG
>JBLMXP010000147.1:0-14022 GCA_050257835.1 Planctomycetaceae bacterium
ATCGCCCAGGGGGTCGCCGAGGCCCTGTACGAGGAGGCGCTCTACGACGAGTCGGGCAACCTGATGTCGTCGTCGATGACGCAGTACCTCGTGCCGACCGCGGTGGAGGTCCCGCACATCAGCACGGACAACTCGCAGCAGACGCCCTCGACGACGAACCCGCTCGGGGTGAAGGGGATCGGGGAGGCCGGGACGATCGCGGCGCCGCCCGCGGTGATCAACGCGGTGGTCGACGCGGTCAGCCACCTCGGCGTCACGAACGTCGGCAAGCCGGCCTCGCCCGAGCGCGTCTGGCGAGCGATCCAGGACGCGCGAGGAGGTGGCCGATGATCCCGGCCGAGTTCGACTACGTGCGCGTGGAGACGGTCGAGGAGGCCGTCGGGCTCCTCGGTCAGCGCGAGGACGCGAAGCTCCTGGCCGGCGGCCACTCGCTCCTGCCCGCGATGAAGCTCCGGATCGCGCGGCCGTCGGCGCTGGTCGACATCGGGCGGATCCGGGACCTGTCCTACGTCCGGCAGGACGGTGACGAGGTCGCGATCGGCGCCCTCACCCGTCACCACGACGTGGCGAACAGCGACGCGCTGCACGACCTATGCCCGATCCTTTCCTACGCGGCCGAGCAGATCGGCGACCCGCAGGTCCGGCACATGGGCACGATCGGCGGCTCGGTGGCGCACGCCGACCCGGCCGGCGACATGGGGAGCGTGCTGCTCGCCCTCGACGCGCGGTTCGTGGCGACCGGTCCGAACGGTACGCGCTCGATCGACGCGAAGGACCTCTTCACGTCGCTGTTCGAGACCTCGCTCGCGCCCGACGAGGTGCTGACCGAGATCCGGGTCCCGGTGACGCGCGGTGGGTGGAGCTACC
This sequence comes from Planctomycetaceae bacterium, assembly GCA_050257835.1. Classification (GTDB taxonomy): domain Bacteria; phylum Actinomycetota; class UBA4738; order UBA4738; family HRBIN12; genus AC-51. Next base: position 868 of record JBLMXP010000147.1, read on the forward strand.
TCAAGTTCCATCGTCGCGCGATCGACTGGGCGCTCGTGGGCGTGGCCGCCGTCCAGATGAACGGCGGCGCGCACGTGGGCCTGACGAACATGGGCCTCACGCCGCTGCGGGCGGCCGGAGTCGAGGAGGCGCTGGCCTCCGGGTCGGACCCGGCGGCCGCGTCGGCTCGAGCCGACGAGGGCACGGCGCCGCCGAGCGACGCGTTCGGCAGCGCCGAGTACCGGCAGGCGGTCGTGAAGGTGCTGACCCAGCGAGCGCTCGAGGAGGCGCTCGGCTGAGCGCGTGCTGAGTGGCGCGCGGGACGCCTACGGCGCCTCGATGGAGGCGGCGTTCCGTGCCGGCCGTGGTCACAACGGCGTGGTGGAGCGCGACGACGGCTGGATCGAGGCCGAGAGCACGTTCGACTACCTCGCGCCGTTCCGCGCCTGGATGCCGCACGAGCGTCGAGCGATGCGGCGTGCGCGAGGACGCGTGCTCGACGTGGGGTGCGGCGCGGGCCGGGTCTCGCTCCATCTCCAGGAGCGCGGGCACGAGGTCGTCGCGATCGACGTGTCGCAGGGCGCTTGCCGCGTCTCGCGCGAGCGCGGTGTCCGTGACGTGCGGCCGCTCGCCGTCGAGCAGATCCGCGCGGCCGACGGGCCGTTCGACACGGTCGTGATGTACGGGAACAACCTCGGACTGCTGCGCGATGCCACGCACGGCCCCTGGCTCCTGAAGCGGCTCGCCAAGGCCACGTCGCCGAGCGCGCGGATCCTCGGCGGGAACCTCGACGTCTATCGGACCGACGAACCGGCGCACCTCGCGTACCAGGAACGGAACCGTCGCCGCAGCCGGATGTCCGGCCAGATCCGTCTCCGGATCCGGTACCGGGAGAAGGCGACCCCGTGGTTCGACTACCTGTTCATGTCGATCCCGGAGCTCGAGGCGATCGCGACCGCGGGCGGCTGGCGGATCGCCGACGTCATGTGGAACGGCGACGGCCCGATGTACGTGGCGGTCCTCGAGAAGGGGTGAGGCTCCCTGGGGCCGGACCGGGTCGCTGCTAGTGTCGAGCGCATGCTTGGCGTGGCCGACGCGCCCCCTCCCCCCCTGTGGACGTACGACTGGTGGGCGCTGCTCCTGCGGCGTGGCGGGACGTTCCTCGCGATCGCCCTGGTCATCACGTTCGTCGGACGCTGGTACCGGCGGCGGGCGCGGCGCCTGGCGAAGGATGCCGCAGACGACCAGGTCGAGGGCCGTTCGCTCCGCAGACGGGCGACGATCGTCGGCGTGGTCTCCGGGGTGGTGGAGGTGATCGCGTGGTTCGTCGCGATCACGGTCGTGCTCGACGTCTTCAAGGTGCCGCTGGGGCCGCTGTTCGCGAGCGCGGGCGTGATCGGCGTCGCCCTCGGGTTCGGCGCGCAGGCCATCGTCCGCGACACGCTCGCCGGGTTCTTCCTCGCGATGGAGGGGCAGTTCGACGTGGGCGACATCGTCGACCTGCAGACCGACGGGGGGCTGGTGTCGGGCACGATCGAGGGGCTGACCCTCCGCGTCACGAGCGTGCGCCAGTTCGACGGGACGCTGTCGATCGTGCCGAACGGAACGATCCTGGTCACCTCGAACAAGACACGCGGCTGGGGCCGCGCGATCGTCGACCTGCGCGTCGCGCTGGACGAGGACTCCGAGAAGGTGCGCTCGGTCCTGGAGGAGCTGATCGACCAGCTCGCGGAACAGGAGCCGCTGAAGGGGTGGCTCCGCGAGCGCCCCAAGGTCCTCGGCGTGACGCAGCTGACCGACGTGGCGCAGGTGATCCGGGTCGTCGCCGACACCTCGCCGAACCATCGCGCCGACACCGAGCGGGAGCTGCGGGGCCGGATCGCGCAGCGGATGGCCGAGCGCGGGATCCGGGTTCCGCCGATCGCCGCGCCCCGCCCCACCTGACGGATGGACCGGGTCGTCTTCCACGTCGACCTGGACGAGTTCATCGCGGCGGTCGAGATCCTGCGCAGGCCCGGGCTCGAGGGCCTGCCGGTCGTCGTGGGCGGCGACGGCGATCCCACCAAGCGCGGGGTCGTCTCCACCGCGAACTACGCGGCCCGGACCTACGGGATCCACTCGGCGATGCCGCTGCGCACCGCGTACAAGCGCTGCCCCCACGCGGTGTTCCTCCCGGTGGATGCCGACGCGTACCTCGCGGCGTCGGCCGAGGTGATGGCGACCCTGCGGACGTTCCCAGCGGTGGTCGAGGTCGCCGGGTGGGACGAGGCGTTCATGGAGGTCGCGCGCCCGGAGGATCCCGAGGCATTGGCGCGCGACGTGCAACGCGCCGTGCTCGAGCGGACGCGTCTGTGGTGCACCGTCGGGATCGGCGACAACAAGCTCCGCGCCAAGCTCGCGTCGGGGTTCGGCAAGCCGCGCGGCGCGTTCCTGCTGACCCGCGGGAACTGGCACGAGGTGATGGACGCCCTGCCGACGGACCGGCTGTGGGGGATCGGCCGCAAGACGGCGCGGAAGCTCCAGGGGCTGGGCATCCGCCTCGTCGCGGAGCTCGCCGACGCCGACGAGCAGGTCCTGGCCGACGCGTTCGGGCCGCGGACGGGCCCGTGGCTGCGACGGCTGGCGACCGGCGAGGACGAGAGCCCCGTCTCGGCCGAGCCCTACGCGCCCAAGGGACGGGGACGCGAACGCACCTTCCAGGAGGACCTCGCCGAGCCCGAGCAGGTCCGCCGCGAGGTCGCGCGGCTGGCGCGCGAGCTCGCGCAGGATCTCGCGGACGAGGAGCGGCCGGTGGTGCGCGTCGTGGTGAAGGTCCGGTTCGCGCCGTTCCTCACGGTCAGCCACGGCGCGGCCCTCGAGCCCGGCGCCGGGATCGAGGCCGCCGCGCTCGCCGCGCTGGAGCGGTTCGGCCTGGACCGGCCGGTCCGGCTCGTCGGCGTGCGCGCCGAGCTGGCGCCCCCCGCGTAGACGGCGACCCCCTATGCTTCCCGCATGCCTGATCTGCCCTTCGGATCCGTCGACGACCTCCAGGAGTCGCTGCGCGGCCGCGCCTACCTCGCCGATCGCGGGCTCGCGACGGCGATCTACCTGTCCCTGTCGCTCGGCAAGCCGTTGCTGCTCGAGGGCGAGGCCGGCGTCGGCAAGACCGAGGTCGCGAAGACCCTGTCGTCGCTGCTCGACCGCGAGCTGATCCGCCTGCAGTGCTACGAGGGGATCGACGCGTCCCAGGCGCTCTACGAGTGGAACTACTCGCGGCAGCTGATCGCGGTGCGCGCGATGGACGCTGCCGAGGCCGAGCAGCGCGTCGACGACCTGTTCTCGCGCGAGTTCCTGGTGGAGCGGCCGCTGCTCGCGGCGATCCGGGCCGGCGCCGGGGCCGTCCTGCTCGTGGACGAGCTCGACCGCGCCGACGACGAGTTCGAAGCGTTCCTGCTCGAGATCCTCTCGGAGTTCGCGGTGACGATCCCGGAGGTCGGGCGGATCGCCGCGGAGACGCCGCCGGCGGTGGTCGTCACGTCGAACCGCACGCGCGAGTTGCACGACGCGCTGAAGCGCCGGTGCCTGTACCACTGGATCGACCATCCCGACCTCGAGCGCGAGGTCGCGATCGTGCGTGCGCGGGCGCCGCACGTGGGCGAGACGCTCGCCCGCGACGTCGCGGTCGCGGTGGAGCGGCTGCGCGCGATGGATCTCGCGAAGGCCCCCGGCGTGGCCGAGACGATCGACTGGGCGAACGCGCTTGTGTTCCTCGGCGCCGACCGGCTCTCGCCCGAGGTCGCGGCCGACACGCTCGGGACCGTGGTGAAGGACCACGAGGACCAGGCGCTCGTGACCTCGAGGCTCGCCGAGGTCGTCGCAGACGGCGATGGTTGACGCGCCGGCGTCCGGGGCAGGGCCGCTCGCGCCGCTGATCGGGTTCGGGCGCGAGCTCCGCTCGCGCGGGCTCCCGGTCGGCACGGGGCGGATCCTCACGTTCTGCAGGGCGGTCGCGGCGCTCGGCCTGGCCGGAAGGGAAGACCTGTACTGGGCCGGTCGCGTGTCGCTCGTCGCCCGGCGCGAGGACCTGGCCGCCTACGACGACGCGTTCGAGGCCTGGTACCGCTCGCTCGGCCGGGGTGAGCCGGAGCTCACGATCGAGTTGCAGCTGCCGCCGGAGGCGGTCGACGAGCTGGCCGGCGCTGAGAAGCCCGAAGGCCTGGAGATCTCGGTCGGACAGACCGCCGCGCAGTGGCACCGCGCGGGCGAGGAGGAGGAACCCGCCGAGGGCGAGGATGCATCGCTCCGGATCGTCGCGAGCGCGACCGAGGTGCTCCGCGGCAAGTCGTTCGCTGAGCTGAGCGAGCCGGAACGCCAGCGGGTCGCCGCGATGATCCGGGCGCTCACGATCGCGGTGCCGATCGAGCGGACCCGCCGCACCCGTGCCTCGGCCAAGGGATCCACCTTCGACGTTCGACGCACGCTCCGCCGCTCCCTCCGCACGCAGGGGGAGCCGTTCGAGCGCGCGTGGCGCACGCGGCGGACCCGCGCGCGCCCGCTCGTGCTGATCCTCGACATCAGCGGATCGATGGCGCCGTACTCGCGCGCGCTGCTCCAGTTCGCCTACGCCGCGATGGCGGCCGGCCGCCGGGTGGAGGTGTTCTGCTTCGGGACGCGCCTGACCCGCGTCACCCGCACGCTCCGCACGAAGGACCCCGACCGCGCGCTGCACGAGATCGGCCGGCTCGTGGCCGACTGGGAGGGGGGCACCCGGATCGGCGAGTCGCTGAAGACGCTGCTCGACGGGTGGAGTCAGCGCGCGGCGCTCCGCGGGGCGGTCGTGGTCCTGTGCTCCGACGGCCTGGAGCGCGGGGACCCGGACCTGCTCCGGACCCAGATGGCGAGGCTCCGACGGCTCGCCTCCAAGGTGGTCTGGGCGAACCCCCTCAAGGGCTCGCCCCGCTACGAGCCGCTCGCCCGCGGGATGGCGGCCGCGCTGCCGAGCGTCGACGTGTTCCTGTCGGGCCACAACCTCGAGAGCCTCGAGGAGCTGGGCTCCGCGCTCGGCGTCTGAGCCGGTTCGGGGCTCGTCCGTCCGGCGGGTACCCTGGGGCCGATGCCCGACGACGACGAGATCCTGAGCGCCTACGAGCGCGAGCTCGGCGAGGAGCCGGCGCCGCGGCCCCGCTCCAACCGCGGGTTCTGGATGGTCGTCGGCACGATCGGCCTTGCCTGCGTCGTGCTGGTGGTCGAGATCCTCGTGAACCGGCCGCTCGGCAACGACATCGGCCACGCCGAGTACTCGCTGCGGCAGGCCGAGGCCGGCGCGAACCGCCTGCTGCAGGAGACCGGCACCCTCGAACGCGCCGACGCGCAGGGGCTCGCCGCGGTCGCGCCGCAGGTCCGCTACGTCGGACCCGACACCGCCTCGAGCGACCCGGGCGAGGCGAGCGTGGTCGCGTCGCCCGGGCTGTGGGCCGCCGCGGTGCAGGCGCGCCCCGGCGCCTGCTTCTACATCCGGCTGACCGACGCCGGGGACGTGACCTACGGGGTCGGGACCGGCTGCACGGGTCGCGACGCGCTCGGCGCGTCCGACACGCAGTGGTAGCCGGGCGCTCCTGACGGTTCCTCACCCCTCCCGCTCAAGTTCCTCACCCCCTGCGACCGATGAGTAGCCCGGTGGAGGGACGCCGGCATGGGGTCAACGGGAGTACAGGATGCGGCAGCGGGCAGCGATCGTGGTGGCGATGGTCGTCGCCGCCACCATCGTGTCCACCCTTCCTGGGACCGTGCGGGCCGCCACCCGCGGCCGGACCGTGACCTCGAAGCGGATCGCGAAGGGCGTCGTCTACCGCCGGATCGTCGACCCGAAGGGTCCCTGGGTCGTCTACACGATCACGGTCGCGCCGAGCGCGAAGAACGCGATCGACCCGATCCTGGCCGCCAGCACGATGGGCCCTCTCGCGCGCACGAGCCAGATGGCCCAGGCCGGCGGCGCGATCGCCGCGATCAACGGTGACTTCGGCGGCTGGTACGGACACCCCACGCACCCCGCCGTCGACGACGGCGACGTGGTGGTGAGCGGCACGCTCTCCGGCGCCACCCTCGGCGTGACGCCCGACAAGAAGACCGACTACATGCTCCACGGGTTCGCCCAGATCCACGCTCGGAACCTCACCCTCAAGACCAGCGCCACGATCGGCGCGCTCAACATCGGGGCCCCCGGCGCGAACTCGATCGTCGCCTACACCTCGTACGGAGGGAAGGTCGTGCGCCCGCCGTCGAACGGGTGCTTCGCGCGCCTCAAGTTCCCCTCGAAGCAGCACTGGGGCAAAGCCGACGACGGCACCTACCGCGACTGGGTCATCGGCGCGGCAGAGTGTGGCTCGACGATGTCGGTCCAGCCGGGTCAGGTCGTGCTCGCGTCCCGCCAGAGCGGCACGGGGTCGAGGTGGATGCGCGCGCTCAAGCGACGCCAGCACGTCCGGGTCGCGTGGGGCAACGCGATGCCCGGCGTGGTCGACGAGATCAGCGGCAACCCGTGGCTCGTGAACGGCGGAGTGGTCCAGGCGACCGACCGTTGCAGGTCGTACTTCTGCTCGCGGAACCCACGCACGGCGGTCGGCTACACCGCGGACCATCACGTGGTGTTCTTCGTGGTCGACGGACGGCTGAAGAACTCGGTCGGGATGACGCCGTTCGAGGAGGCCACGTTCCTGCAGTCGCTCGGGGTCGTGGACGCGGTCAACCTCGACGGCGGCGGTTCCTCCACGATGTGGATCAAGGGCATGGGGGTCGTGAACCATCCGAGCGACTCGACCGGTGAGCGCGCGGTGATCGACGCGCTGCTGCTCCTCCCCGGCGCCGACGTGAGCGAGCCGACCCCGCGCGCCTACAGCACGAAGTACTCGTCGAAGATCCGCGCCCTCACCTATCGCGACGGTCGCGCGCGGGTGGCGCCGTCGTACACGTCGAGCGCGTCGTTCTCGCTCGCCTCGTGGCGGCGCTCGCTCCGCGATCCCGGTTCGACCGGCGGCCTGATGGACTGGATCGTGTCGAGCGCACACGGCCGGACTCGGGCGGATCTGCCGGCGGAGGTGTTCAGGATCGCCGACCGGTTCCGCGCCGCGCACTGAGCGCGCGTCAGCCCGCCGCGGCCTCGGACCGGTCCAGCAGCTCGACGGGGTGGACGACCTCCACGTCGTGCCCGAGCCCGCGCAGGTGCACGGCGAGCTGCATCGAGCACCCGGGGTTGGCCGAGGCGACGATCGTGGCGCCGGTCGAGGCGACACCCGCGGCCTTCTGCGTGCCGAGCTCGGCCGAAAGCGCGGGCTGGGTGACGTTGTAGATCCCGGCCGCGCCGCAGCAGCGGTCGCCATCGGGCACCTCCACCAGGCGCAGGCCCGGGATCGACGCGAGCAGCGCGCGGGGCTGTGCCTTGATCCCCTGCGCGCGGAGCGCGTGGCAGGCGTCGTGGTAGGCGACCGTGGCCTCGAACGGCGCGTGGGGCGCGACCAGGCCCTGCTCGGCGAGGAACTCGGTCAGGTCGCGCACGGGAAGGGCGGTCCCCGGGAGCAGCTCCTCGTAGGTCTTCATGTGCGCCGAGCAGCCGGCGGCGTTCACGAGGACGACGTCGGCGCCCGCGAACGCGTGCGCGGCCCGCGTGGCGAGCCGCCGGGCGATGGACAGCCGGCCGTTGTGCGCGGCGAGGGCGCCGCAGCAGGCCTGGCGCTTGGGGACCGTGACCCGCCAGCCGTTGCGGGCGAGCACCCGGACCGTCGCGAGGTTCACCTCGTGGAACCAGCGGTCCTGCGCACAACCGGAGAGCACCGCGACGGTCCCGCGCGGCTCGACGCCAGGCGCCGGCGGGGTGTCGGTGGGCAGGCGAGCGAAGGGCCTGCCGGAGGTGGGCACGAGCGTGCGGAGATGGCGGGGCATGAACGGCCGGGCGAGCGGCTGCAACGCGGCCGCGGTTCGGACGAGCGAAGGGTGCGGGAGCACCCAATGGAAGCCGACCCACCGCACGAACCGCGACCGCAGGCCGCGCTGGGGCTCGATCTGCTCGCGCGCGGCCTCCATCATCCGTCCGAACGGCACGTGGGACGGGCACACGTCCTCGCAGGCCCGGCACACGAGACAGGCGTCCATGAACCCGGCGAACGACGCGTCGGGACCGGCGATCCCGTCGCGGACCGCGCGCATCGCCGCGATCCGGCCGCGCGGCGACGCCGTCTCCTCGTCGGTGAGGCGGTAGGTCGGGCAGTGGGGCAGGCACAGGCCGCACGCGACGCAGGCGTCGAGGTCGGCTCGGACCGGGGCATGGCGGCCGTGCAGCCACCGCGCTTCGCCGTCGCGACGCGTCCCGACGAACGAGACGCGCTCGGGCAGGTCGGCGCCGATCGGACCGGGGGCCTCTGCCATCGATGACGATGCTACGCGCCCGCGAGGTCGGCCTCGGTCAGCGAGCGCGGGGAACCCAACGAGCGCGGGGGACCGCGGAGCCACACGACCCTGTCGTTCGACGCGGCTCGGGTCCGAGGAGCGGGTTCGGCGCCGGCGCGTCGATCCGGCGGAGCGTACGCTCGGCTCGGTGGAGCCGCCCCCGCACGTGCTCGAGGCCTTTTGGGCAGACGACGCCCCCGCGCCGCTCCCTGGTGGCGAAGGCCGCTCGTGGCGCGCGGGCTCGGTCGTCCTCAAGCCCGTGGACGACCCCGTGGAGTGGGCCTGGTTGGGCGACGTACTGCCAACGCTTTCCCAGGACGCCTTCCGGCTCGCGCTCCCGGTGCGAGCCGTCGACGGCCGCTGGGTGGTCGACGGCTGGGGCGCCCAGGCGTGGATCCCCGGCGCGCACGAGCCTCGGTGGGCCGAGATCGCCGACCTCAGCCGCGCGTTCGACGCGGCGTGCGCCTACCTCGAGCGCCCGCCGTTCATCGACGCGCGCGTGCACCCCTGGTCGGCCGGCGACCGCGTGGCGTGGGGCGAGCAGGCGCCGCCGCAGGGCGACCCTTACCTCGATCGCCTGCTGGCGCTCCGCTCCTTCGTCGACCTCCCCTACCAGCTCGTCCACGGGGACCTCAGCGAGAACGTCCTGTTCGCCGACGGGCTCCCTCCGGCCGTGATCGACGTGACGCCGTACTGGCGCCCCGCCGGGTTCTCGGCCGCGGTCGTCCTGTGCGACGCCGTGACCTGGCGCGAGGCCGACCCCGAGCCGATCCTCGCCGCGGCCGCCGGTATCCCGATGTTCGAGCAACTGGTCGTGCGGGCCGCGATCTATCGGGTCGTCACCGCGATCGAGTTCTGGGCGCCGGACACGTCGGTCTACGCGCCGGTGGTCGCGCTCGCGGAGAGGCTGACGACGGCGCTCGGCTGATACCGGCGCGCATCGTCCCCGGTTGACAGACCGCCACACGAGGCGACACGCCCGCTCGAGGGAGACGTCGCGTTCCTTGATGACGCCGACGAGCTCGAGCCCGGATGCCGGCTCGTACGAGGAACCGCACCGGGCCGGGGACCCGACACGCCTGGCTATCATCGACCGACATGTCCAGGCTTCGTCCGTCGCGGAGGGCGTCGTCGTTCACCGAGTCGGTGATCCGGGAGATGACGCGCCTGGCGGACCTGCACGGGGCGGTCAACCTCGGGCAGGGGTTCCCCGATTTCCCGGCGCCGGAGGAGGTCAAGCAGGCAGCGGCGCGCGCGATCGCCGAGGACCACAACCAGTACTCGGTCACGTGGGGGATGCCGGAGTTCCGCGAGGCGATCGCCGACGCGTACGCTCGGGGCTACGGGATGACGGTCGACCCGGAGACCGAGGTCTGCGTCACGTGCGGGTCGACCGAGGCGATGATCGCCACCTTCCTCGGGGTGCTCGATCCGGACGACGAGGTCGTCGTCTTCGAGCCCTTCTACGAGAACTACGCGCCCGACGCCGTGCTGTCCGGTGCGCGGCTGCGCTACGTGACGCTCCGACCACCGGACTGGACCTTCGACGAGCAGGAGTTGGCGGCGGCGTTCTCCGATCGCACCCGCGCGATCGTCGTGAACTCGCCGCACAACCCCACCGGCAAGGTGTTCACGATCGAGGAGCTCGGGGCGATCGCGCGCCTGTGCGAGCGGCACGACGCGATCGCGATCACCGACGAGATCTACGAGCACATCACCTACGACGGGCGGGTCCACGTGCCGATCGCGACGCTGCCGGGGATGCGCGAGCGGACGGTGACGATCAGCGCGCTGTCGAAGACCTACTCGGTCACCGGGTGGCGGGTCGGGTGGGCGGTGGCGCCTGAGCCGCTGATGCGCGGGATCCGCGCGACCCACGACTTCCTGACCGTGGCGGCGCCGACTCCGCTGCAGGTGGCGGGCATCGAGGCGCTCGGCCTCCCGCGGTCGGTGCTGGCCGCGTCGGCGGCCGCGTACGCGGAGCGGCGCGAACGGATGCTCGAGATCCTCGCCGAGGCGGGGTTCACGGCGCGTGCGCCCGAGGGCGCCTACTACGTGATGGCCGACGTCTCCTCGCTGGGGTTCTCAGACGACGTGGCGGCGGCGCGCTACCTCGTGGAGGTCGCGGGGGTGGCGTCGGTGCCGGGGTCGTCGTTCTTCTCGCGGCCCGAGCTCGGCGCGCACCTGCTGCGGTTCGCGTTCTGCAAGCGCCTCGAGACGCTCGACGCCGCGCGCGAGCGGCTGCGCGGGCTCACGCGCTGAGCCAGCCCCGGCCGGGCGCGAGGATCCCCGCAGGGTCGAGCGCTTCCTTGATCCTCCGCTGGATGTCGGGGGCCGGGACCGGGGCGTCGCCGAGGCCACCGGCGCCGCGGATCACGGGCGCGATCCCGACGAGGTCGGCGGCGCGAGTGCGGAGGTCCGCCAGGTCATCCTGGTCGCCGACAGGGATCCAGGCCGTCCCGACACCGAGGAGCGCGCGGTAGGCGTCGCGGCCCTCGAGCAGCCGCGGGAGCGCGGACGGCACGACCGCGGCCTCGGCCACCGTGGCGGCGTCGGGGAAGAGCGGAGGCGGGAACGGCGAGTCCTCCTCGACGTCGACCGCGGTGATCGCGCGCGCGGCGTTCGTCTGGACGTTGACCTCCTCGGGCCAGCCCTCGAGCCGAAGGACGATCCGGTCGGGCTCGGCGAGGACCGCCGCCGGCATCGGCACGACGTCGAGCAGCTCGGCCCCGAGCTTCAGGCCGCCCTCGCGCGTGGTGAGGGTGCGCGCGACCTTGGGGAGCGGGCGGACCTTGAGCGCGACCTGGCAGATGCATCCGAGCGTGCCGAGCGAGCCGGTGAGGAGCCGATGGACGTCGAAGCCCGTGACGTTCTTCACCGTGCGCGCGCCGCTCGTGACGCGACGGCCGTCGCCGGTGACGACGGTCATCTCCACGACGGTGTCGCGCATCAGCCCGACGCGGAGCCTGCGCAGGGGGTCGGCGCCGGCCGCGATCACGCCGCCGACCGTCGCGTCGGGCGGCGCGTCGACCGGCCACTCCTGCCCGGCCTCGTGGAGCACCGTCGCGAGGTCGTGGATCCGCATCCCCGCCTCCACGACCGCGAGCATCTCGGCGGAGTCGTAGGCCACGACGTCGTCGAGGTAGGTGGTCCACAGCTCGGCGTCGACGTCGCTCGGGTTCCCCTTGTCGATGTGCTGGCGGCCGCCGACGAGGAGCACGCGTGTCCCGTCGGCGGAGGCGGCGCGGAGCGCCTCCTCGACGTCGTGGATCGCGTGGGGATGGATCAGATCCACGTGCCCTCCGGCAGCGCGTCCTCGCGCGCCAGCGCCGCCGCCGCGAAGTCGCCGCAGCGCGCGCCGTCGGGCAGCACCTTGCGCGGGTTCATCCGGCCGTCGGGGTCGAACGCGGCGCGTAGGCACGCCTGGGCGCGCAGGTCCTCCTCGGAGAACACGAGCGGCATGAAGTCGCGCTTCTCCAGGCCGATCCCGTGCTCGCCGGAGAGCGCGCCGCCCGCGTCCACGCACAGGCGCACCACGTCGTCGGCCGCGGCCAGCACCCGCTCGAGCGTCCCCGGCACCGACATGTCGAAGGAGAACAGGGGATGCAGGTTGCCGTCCCCCGCGTGGAACACGTTGGTGACGATCAGCTCGTGCTGCTTGGCGATCGCGTAGATCCCCGTCAGGGTCTCGGCGAGCTTCGTCCGCGGGACCACGCAGTCGTGCAGGTGGTAATGGGGCGCGATCCGCGCGATCGCGCCGAACGCGTTCTTCCGGCCTTTCCACAGGAGCTGGCGCTCGGTCTCGTCGGCGGCGACGCGGATCCCGGCGCCGTGCGCTCGTCCCGCCTCCTCCACCTCGCGCGCCTGGGTCTGGACGCCCGCCTCCATCCCGTCGACCTCGACGAGCAGCACGGCGGCCGCCTCGGTCGGGTAGCCGGCGTGCACGAACGCCTCGACGGCACGGACGATCCCCTGGTCCATCATCTCCAGCGCCGCGGGGACGACGCCCCGGGCGATGATCGCGGAGACGGTCTGCGCGCACGCCTCGGCGCTGTCGAAGTCGAGCAGGAGCGTGCGCACGGCCGGCGGGATCGGCGAGAGGCGGACGCACACGGCGGTGACGACGCCGAGGGTTCCCTCGCTGCCCACGACGAACCCGCGGAGATCGTAACCGGGAGCGGCCGGTCCCTCGCTGCCGACCCGGGCGACGCTCCCGTCGGCGAGCACGAGGTCGAGCGCCAGGACGTGCGCCGACGTCACCCCGGACGCGAGGCAGTGGGGACCGCCCGCGTTCGTGGCGACGTTGCCGCCGATCGAGGAGACCTGCTGGCTCGAGGGGTCGGGCGCGAACGCGAACCCGGTCGGCCGCAGCTGGGTCGACAGGTCCAGGTTGAACATCCCCGGCTCGACCCACGCGAGCCGGTCCTCGGGGCGCACTTCGAGCAGCTTCGTCATCTTCGCCGTGACGACGACGAGCGGGCGCCCGACGGGCGTGGCCGCGCCGGCGAGTCCGGTCCCGCTGCCGCGCGGGACGACGTCGAGGCCGTGCTCGGCGGCGAGCTTCATGCAGGCGACGACCTGACCGGCGTCGGAGGGAAGCGCGACCAGCCCGGCCTCGCCCTCGACCATCGACGCGTCGCGGGCGTACAGGCGGAGCGCCAGCGGGTCCGCGAACACCCCGCCGGGCCCGAGCGCGCGCGCGAGCTCGGCGCGCGCCGCGTCGAGATGGCCCAGGAGCGTAGGCTATCCTCTCAGCGC
>JBLMXP010000148.1:0-10876 GCA_050257835.1 Planctomycetaceae bacterium
CGCTCGCACGGTCACACGTCCGGCGCACGCCGATACGATGCGCCGGGATGAAGCACGCGCGGCGCTCGGTGAGCCTGATCGTGGTCCTCACCTGCGTCGTCGGCACGATGGCCGTCGGCACCGCGCTCAAGGCTCCCTGCGCGAGCGGCGCCTGGCAGGACGGCCGCCAGTACCGCTGGCTCTGCTACACGGACGTCGTCCCGCTCGTGGGGACCGAGCAGCTGGCCGGCGGGCGCCTGCCGTTCCTGGACCCCTGCGTGAAGACCGACAACAACTGCGACGAGTACCCGGTGCTCACGATGTACTTCATGCGCGCGGCCGCCTGGATCGGCGGTACCGGCTACCAGGGCTTCTTCTACACGAACGCCTTGCTGCTCACGGCCTGCGCGGCCGCGATCGCGGTGTGCCTGTGGCTGCTCGTCGGACGACGCGCCCTGTGGTTCGCGCTCGCCCCGACCCTGCTCGTGTACGGCACCGTGAACTGGGACCTGTTCGCGGTGGCGCTCGCCACCGGGGCGCTCGTGGCGTTCGCTGCCAGGCGCGAGGGCTGGGCCGGCATCCTGCTCGGCCTGGGCGCGGCGGCGAAGTTCTACCCGGCCCTGCTGGTCCTGCCGCTGTTCCTGCAGGGACTGCAGGACCGCGAGCCCGACCGCGCGATCCGCGTGCTGTGGTGGTCGGCCGGCGCGTGGGTCGCGGTGAACCTGCCGTTCGCGCTCGCGGCGCCGAGCGGGTGGTGGGAGTTCTTCCGGTTCAACGCCGCGCGGATCCCGGACTTCGACAGCCTGTGGTTCATCGCGTGCCGCCACACCGACCTCGCGTGCATCACGACGCGCCAGGTGAACGTGGCCTCCGGCCTGCTGTTCGTCGCGATCGTCGCGGTGGCGTGGCGATGGCGGCGTCGCCGGACCCCCGGGTTCCCACGCTGGACGCTCGGGTTCCCGATCCTCGTCGCGTTCCTGCTGACGAACAAGGTCTACTCCCCACAGTACGGCCTGTGGCTGCTGCCGTGGTTCGCGCTCGCGCTGCCCGACCTCAAGCGCTACGTGGCGTTCGAGGTCGCCGACGTCGGGGTGTTCGTGACGCGGTTCTGGTTCTTCGGCACGTACACCGGGGTGATGGCCCTTCCCCAGCAATGGTGGTTCGAGGTCGCGGTGCTCGCGCGCACGCTGGTGCTCGTGTGGTGCCTGATCGGGTGGATCCGGCGCGCGCCCGAGCCCAACGTGCTCGACCGCCGCGGGTGGGAGGCCCCGACGGTGGCCCTGCCGGCCCCGCCCCAAGGGCTGCGGGCGTGAGCGTCGGCATCGCGGAACGGTCGCCGCGGATCCGCGACGGCCTGCGCGAGGTCACGCTCGTGTACCTCGGCGTGCGCCTGCTCCTGTTCGTGCTCTCCGCCTTCGGTGACGGCCTGGTCGCGCTCCCCCCGGGTCAGCCCACGAGCGTGCCGGGATGGCCGGCTCACATCCCGTCCTACTCGTGGACCGCGCTGTTCACCGCGACCGAGCGCCAGGACGCGCTGTGGTTCCTGCGGATCGCGACGGGCGGGTACCGCCCGTTCGACGGGAGCGCGGCGTTCTTCCCCCTGTACCCGCTGGCCGTGCGGATCCTCGACGCCGTGCCCGGGATCGGCACGCTCGCCGCCGCGCTCCTGGCGGCCAACGCGGCGTGCTTCGGCGCGCTCCTGCTGCTGCACGCGCTCACGCGACTCGAGCTGGGCGGGGAGGCGGCGCGGCGCACGATCGTGTTCCAGGCCCTGTTCCCGACCGCGTTCTTCCTGATGGCGCCGTACACCGAGCCGCTGTTCCTGCTGCTGTCGGTGGCGACGTTCTGGTGCGCGCGGCGCGGGCGGTGGGGCTGGGCGGCGGCGATGGGCGCGGGGGCGGCCGCCACCCGCAGCATCGGGCTCCTGCTGATCCCGGCGCTCGCGGTCGAAGCGCTCGCGCAGTGGCGCCGTCGCGAAGGCCCGCTGCTCCCCCGGCTGCTCGCCTCCGTGGCGATCGGCGTGGGCCCGGCTCTGTACTTCGCCTACTGGGGTTGGCGCGACGGGAACCTCTGGGCGCCGCTGGACGCGCAGGCCACGTGGTCGCGGCACCCGACGTCTCCACTGCGGAGCCTCGGCCACGCCGTCACCCTCGCGTGGCAGTACCGGGGCTGGTGGCTGGTCGACCTCACGCTGGTGACGCTCGCGGTGGCCGGCGTGATCGTGGCCGCGAGGAAGGTCCCGCTCGCCTACACCGTGTACGCGGGCGCCAGCATCCTGCTGCCGCTGTCGTTCCCGTACTGGGACCGCCCGCTGCTCTCGATGCCCCGGTTCGTCGTGGTGCTGTTCCCGGCGATGTGGGGGTTCGCGATCGCCGCGGCGAAGAAACGCCCGCCCGAGGTCGCGATCGTCGTCGCCTTCGCGGCGGGCTACGGACTGCTCGCCGTCTCGTTCATGAACTGGGGCTACATCTTCTGACGCCCCCCAGCCGGCCGACGAGGCCGGGAGTCCAGGTCGGGTACTATGCGGCCGAACCCCAACGGGCGGAGGGAACCGTGACGATCAGGGTCGCGATCGCGGACGACCACTCGCTGGTACGCCAGGGACTCCGGCGCTACCTCGACATGGCCGACGGGATCGAAGTGGTGGGCGAGGCGTCGAACGGTCGCGAGCTGCTGGACCTGGTGGCGGCGGAGGACCCCGACATCGCCCTGGTCGACATCCGGATGCCCGAGATGGACGGCCTCGAGGCCGCCCGTGAGCTCCGCGACTCCCACCCGAAGGTCGGCGTGATCATGCTGACCGCCTACGACGACCGCCAGTTCGTCGTGGAGGCCGTGCGCAGCGGCGCCCGCGGCTACGTCTTGAAGGCGCGCGACGCTGAGCATCTGATCCAGACGGTGCGCCTGGTGGCCGGCGGGAACATGGTGATCGACCCCCAGCTCGTGGTGGCCCTTGCCGAGGAGCTGTCCACCGCGAAGGAGCGCGACCGCAAGGCAGAGACCCTCACCGCCCGCGAGATCGAGGTCCTGCAGCTGCTCGCGTTCGGCCACACGAACCGCGACATCGCCGAGCGCCTCTACATCTCCCCCGACACGGTCAAGACGCACCTCGAGCACATCTTCGAGAAGCTCGGGGCCTCGGACCGCACCGCGGCCGTGGCCGAGGCGCTGCGGCGGCGCCTGATCGAGTAGCGGGCGGCGCCCCGCGTCCCCCCACCGGGCTAGTCCGTCCGGTCACCCGAACGTCCCTGACCGGGCGATGCGGCAGACGTGGCCCCTCGCCCATCATGGGGAACCGATGGACGACGTCGTCGCCCCCTCCGTCGCCGCGCGCGCGTGGGCGCTGCTGGCGCTCGCCGCCGCAAGCCTTGCGGCGTACCTGCTCGCGCCCGAGGGCCGCCCCGAGGCGCTGGCCTCGGAGGCCCTGGTCGCGCTCTCGTGCGGGCTCTCGGCGCTCGCGGTCCTGCGGTGGGGCCGGGGATGGCCGTCGAGGCGAGGCCTGGCGGCGCTGCTCGCCACCGTCGGCGCCGGCAACCTGCTGTTCCTGCTCCTGGACCTGGTGCGTCCCGGGGCCTATCACCCGAGGCCGAGCGACGTGCTGTTCCTGCTGGTCCTCGTCCCGCTCGCGTTCACCGCGCGGAGCGAGTTCCGCGCGCACTTCGAGCGGCAGGACCGCCGCGAGATCGCGATCGACGTGGGGCTGATCACCGCGTCGCTCGCGTCGATCGCCTACGTGCTGATCCGCCCGCCGGATGCGACCCCGGTCGTGTCCGGGTCCACCGGGGTGTTCGTGATCGTGACCGCCGCGGTGTTCACGGTCTTCGCGACCCTCGCCCTGTGGGTGCCCTCCACGTCGCACGTGCTCCTGTTCCTCGGGTGCGCGCTGGCCTCGGTCGCGGGGCTCGAGTTCGGATGGCTCTGGGCCAACGGCACGTTCGACGGCTCCGCCGCCGTCGTCGACGTCCCGCTGCTGCTCGCGCCGATCGCGGTCGCCTCGGTGCTGAGCCTCCTCCCCCACGAGGGGCGGCGGCCGGCGCCGCCGAGGATCGCCCGTCCGGTGCTCACGAGCATCGCCGTGATCACGGCGTGCGGCGCGCTCGCGGTGGTGGCCACGATGGACCATCCGAGCGCGCTGTCGAGCGCCCAGTCGACGCTGATCATCCTGCTGCTCGGGGCGGGCGTCGCCGTGCGGATCTTGTCGAACCAGCTCTCGAGCGCGCAGGCCCACGACCACGTCCGCGAGGCGCTGGCCCATCGCGAGCAGGCGCTCGCCGACGCCGACCGAGCCTTGGACCGCGTCCGCGAGCAGAGCTCGACGCTCCGCCGCTCCGAGGAGCACCTGCGCCTGGTCTTCGACGCGGCCGTCGACGGCTTCGTCGAGCTCGACGAGCGCAACGTGATCGTGCGGGCCAACGACGCCTTCGGACGGATGATCGGGATCGACCGCGCCACGATCGAGGGCCGTCCGTGGGGCGCGGTGGCCGCGGCCGTGAACGGCGCGGACCCCTCGTTCGCGACGATGCCCGACACGGGTCAGGGCGTGATCCACCGCACCGAGGGCCAGCCGCTCTACCTCGAGGCCCGCGTGTCCCACGTGCCGACCGAGCCGCCGCTGCGCCTGCTGCTGGTGCGCGACGTCACCGCCACGAAGGTGGCCGACCAGACGATCCGCTCGCTGTTCCAGTTCCTGCAGGACCGCGACGAGGACCGCACGCGGCTGTTCCGCCGGACGAACGCCGCGATCGAGCAGGAGCGCAACCGGATCGCGCGGGACCTCCATGACGGGCCCGTGCAAGGCGTTTCCGCCGCGTCGCTGTCGCTCGAGGCGGCGCTGCTGATGATCAAGGCGGGCGACGCCGAGCACGGCGTGGAGGTGCTGGGCAAGATCCGCGATGAGCTGGCGCGGGAGGCCGATTCGCTCCGACGGTTGATGTCGGGCCTGCGTCCGCCGGTGCTGGAGGAACGGGGGCTGCTTCCCGCGCTCCGCGACGACCTGATGCGCTTCGGCACCGAGCACGGGCTGGTGGTGGAGTTCGATGGCTCGCTCGACCGCGACGTTCCCGACGATCTCGAGACGCTCGCCTACCGCGTCGTCCAGGAAGCTCTCGCCAACGTCGCCAAGCACGCCGGAGCCACGCGCGTCTCGGTCGTGGTCGGCTCCGACGGTTCGCAGCTGCGGATCGAGGTCGAGGACGACGGCCGTGGCTTCGACCCGAACCTCGCGCGCGACTTCCTGCACGCGGGGCGGGTCGGGCTCGCCTCGATGCGCGAGCGCGTCGAGCTCGCGAGCGGGGACTTCGCCGTCCGCTCCACGCCGGGGCGCGGCACCGCCGTGATGGCGACGATCCCGCTGGACGCGGCGCTCGTGGTCGTGACGGCCGACTGACCGGGCGCGGAGCCGCTACCTCGACCGCACCCCGCTACCTCGACCGAACCTTCGAGGGCTTCGGGCTGCCCGGCGGGGAGGGCGAGCCCGTCGGCGAGGGCGTGTCGGTCGGGCTCGGCGTCGGCGTCGAGGTGGGCGACGGGCTCGGCGACGGGCTCTTCGTCGGCGAGGGTGTCGCCGTCGCCGTGGGCGTGGGGGTCGGCGAGGAGGTCGGCGTCGGCGAGGCGACCGGCGAGACCGGACCCACCGTGTACCCGTCGAACGACGGGGTCGGGAACGCGATCGGGCGCTTGCCCTGCATCGCCACGGCCATGTAGTCGTGCCAGATCGCCGCCGGGATCGTGCCCCCGTAGACCGACGGCACGCCTTCGATGTTCGTGAGCGGGGTCGTGTCGTTCTTCGGCCAGCCCATCCACACGCAGGTCGTGAGCTGGACCGTGTAGCCGCAGAACCAGGCGTCGACGTTGTCGTTCGCGGTGCCGGTCTTGCCGGCGACCGGGTACGGGGGGATCGCCGCCAGGTAGCCGGTGCCGCCGGTCACGACGCCCTGCAGCGCGTAGGTGACGAGCTCGGCATCGTTCGCGCCGAGCACCTGCGTGCCCTTCTCGGTCACGCTCGGGTCGACGTGGTTCGAGCCCGTCTTGACCTGCATCAGGGGCGTCGCCCAGTGACGCACGCCCTGGTCCGCGAGGGTCGCGTACGCGTTGGTCATCTCGAGCGGGTTCACCGCCACCGAGCCGACCGTGATCGCGCAGGTCTCCGGCAGGGGTGAGCGGATCCCGAGCGCGTGCGCCATCTGCACGACCTTGTCCGGGCCGAGCTGGGCGATCACCTGGGCGAAGATCGTGTTGACCGAGTGCGCGGTGGCGCCTGCGAGCGTGAACGTCCCGGCCTCTCCGTCGCCGGCGTTCACGACGTGCCAGTACCCGTCGGGCTGCGTGGAGTCGGGGCACTGCGGGATCGTGATCGAGGACGGACCGTTCCAGTAGGCGTTCAGGTCGTAGCCGTTCTGCATCGCGGCGGCGAGCGTGAACGCCTTGAACGCCGACCCGGATTGTCGTCCCGAGCCGCCTTGCATCGTGGCGTAGTTGAACTTGCTCTTGGACCAGTCGCGGCCGCCGGCCATCGCGAGGATCTGACCGGACCGCGGGTCGATCGACACGAGGGCCGCCGCGGGGTCGTGGGCCGCGTCGGGCAGCTCCTTCGCGATCGCCGCCTCGGCCGCCTTCTGCAGGCGCAGGTCCAGGCTCGTGGTGACGTGCAGGCCGCCGCCGTACACGCGCGCCTCGCCGTACCGGTCGATCAGGTACTGCCGCGTGTAGTCGACGAAGTACTCGGAGTCCCCGGGCGCCACGATCCGCTCGGTCGCGTCGTTCTTGACCGTGCCGCAGCACGTGGCCGCCTTCAGCTTCGCGGCGGTGGCCGCGTCGAGGTAGCCGTAGCGGGCGAGCTGGTCCAGCGCGTAGTTGCGCCGGTACCAGTTGTCCGAGGGGTGGTCGATCGGGTCGTAGAGGGTCGGCGCGTGCAGCACCCCCGCGAGCGAGGCGGACTCGAGCCAGGTCAGCTGGCTCGCGTGCTTGCCGAAGTAGGTCTCGGCGGCCGCCTCGATCCCGTAGGCGCCGTGCCCGAAGTACACGGTGTTGAGGTACTGCGCGAGGATCCGCTCCTTGCCGAGCTGCTGGTCGAGCTTGAGCGCGAGCAACGCCTCGCGGATCTTCTCCTTGATCGTCCGCGGCGGCATCACGTAGGTGGTCACGCCGGTCTTGGGATCGGTCTGGTACTCGCCCGCGTAGACGTTCTTCACGAGCTGCTCGGTGATCGTGGACGCTCCCTGGACCGTCTGGCGCTTGATCAGGTCGGTGAAGGCCGCACGCGCGATCCCGATCGGGTCGATCCCGGGATGGTCGTAGAAGCCGTGGTCCTCGGTCGCGATCACGGCGTCCTGCAGCTTCGGGGAGATCGCCGACAGCGGCACGATCGTGCGGTTGACGACGCCGTGCAACGTCGTCAAGAGGTGGCCGTTGCGGTCGTAGAGGTACGTGGTCTGGATCGGTGGCAGCCGGTCCGGCAGCGTGATCCGCGTGTAGGCGACCCACAGCGCGACGAACCCGACGATCCCGAGCAGCACCGGGGTGGCGAGCACGAACACCCACCAGCGCCGCCGCAGTAGGGAACGCTTCGGACGGGTGCCCTGGC
Source organism: Planctomycetaceae bacterium (assembly GCA_050257835.1). Lineage (GTDB taxonomy): Bacteria > Actinomycetota > UBA4738 > UBA4738 > HRBIN12 > AC-51. Next base: position 7,562 of record JBLMXP010000148.1, read on the forward strand.
CGGCCCTCTTCCCCGCCTTGGCGGCGACCTTCGCGGGGGCATGCTGAGGGACGTAGCCCTTCGATGGGGTTCGCGCCACCGCAAGAGGCTAGCAAGCAGGGCAGGCGGGGCTGCGAAGGGGCGATGGCGGTTCCGTGGAGCTGGGGCGGGGGACGGCCTCAGCCGGCGGCGCTGCGCCGGGCGGTGAAGGCCTCGCGCAGGTGGTTCCAGTGGCAGGAGCGGCACACCTCGACCACGTAGCAGCAGGCCCCGGGATACGCGGCGGCCATCCGCATGCCGGTCTCGAGCGACCAGACGCGCCCGTTGTCGGTCTTGAGACCGTCGCCGTAGACGTAGGCGAGCAGGACCAGCTTGTCCTTCGCGCAGACCGGGCAGTCCGAGCGGGTGAGCTCGCCCACGTGCTTGGCGGCGCGCATCAGCTCGGGGTGGGCGTCGCACAGGTCGTTGTAGGACTGCAGCCCCACCTGCGCGTCGCGCAGGAGCGCCCGCTTGGCCAGGGTGTAGTCGATCACCCCGAGCTGGGACCGGCGCGAGCGGCCGAGCGGCGTGCGGCGTTTGGGCATGGTCCGGCGATGGTACACCTGGGGCCGGACAACCGGGATGCGTCAGAGGTCGTAGCCTGCCTGGACGGGTTCGGACGGGAAGGACGAGGGATGGACGAGCAGATCAGGGTCGTGTCCGGGGGATCGCGCGACGCGTGGCGGGCGCTGGTCGACCCTCCCGGCGAGATCCCCTCCCCCGGCGCCGAGCGCGAGGTCCTGACGAGCGCCGACGGCCGATACACCACCGGCTTGTGGGAGCGCGAGCCCGACACCTGGTCCTTCGAGCGTCCCTACCACGAGGTCGCGGTGATCCTCGAGGGAGAGGCGGACATCGAGACGCCCGACGGCGCCGTACACACGGTCCGCGCCGGCGACGTGCTGGTCACGCCGAAAGGGTCGAAGGGCACGTGGCGGATCCGCGAGAAGCTCGTGAAGTTCTACGCGATCTACGACGCGCCCGAGGCGTGAGCGCGGAGGTGAGCGCCACGTCCTCGTCGGACCCGTACTCGCTGCTGGATCCCGGCGACGGCGCGGGACCCCGAACGCCTGCGCCGCTCGTGCCGGAGGCAGGGACCGTCGCCGTGATGCTGCGTGGCCTGCGCAAGCGCTGTCCCCGATGCGGGCAGCGAGAGATCTTCGATGGATGGTTCGCGATGAAGGCGCTCTGCCCCCGATGCCGGCTCCGGTTCGAGCGGGAGCAGGGCGGGTTCCTCGGGGCGATGACGCTGAACTACGCGGTCGCGTTCGGAGCGTGGATCGTGATGCTCGTGGTCGCGCTGATCCTCACCGTGCCCGACGTGCCTGTCGCGCCGCTGCTCGCGGCGAGCGTCGTGATCCTCGTGGGGGTGCCGCTGTGGTTCTATCCGCGGTCGAAGTCGCTGTGGGCGGCGATCGAGTTCCTCGTGCTGCGGAGCGAGCCCGGCTACCGGGGACCGGTCGCGCGCGACCCGCGCGCCGAGGAGCTCGAGTAGTCCGCGCCCACGGGGGCGCTCACTGGACGCAGAACTCGTTGCCCTCGGGGTCCTGCATCACGACCCAATGCTCGCCCGGCTCGTTGAACTCGCGCTGGACCGACGCGCCGGCCTCGACGAGGCGGCCCACGGCCTCTGCCACCCTGGTCCGGCGCTCGGCCTCGGAGGCGCCGGGCGCGCCGCTCGCGTTGACGTCGAGGTGCACGCGGTTCTTGACGGTCTTGGTCTCGGGCACCTGCTGGAAGAAGATCCGCGGACCGGCGCCCTCCGGGTCGACGATCGCGCTGCGCGATCCCCACTGCGACTCGGGGACCCCCATCTCGGCGAGGAACGCCTCCCACGAGTCGTAGCCCTCGGGCGGAGGCTGAACGACGTAGCCGAGCGCCCCGGCCCAGAACCTCGCCAGCCGGTCCGGGTCGGCGCAGTCGAACACCACCTGGATCCTCGTGCTCACGTCCCCTCCTCGCGCCGGGCCCGCTGGACCTCGCCGAGAGGCCGGAAGCGCAGCGCCGACCACGTGTCGTCGATCGCGACCTGGGCGACGGGGGTCCAGCCGGTCGGCTTGAGCGCCCGCCACACGGCGTCGCGGCTGAGGTCGCCCTCGAGCGGTGACCCCTTCTTCGGATAGGCGACCCACAGGACCCCGCCGCGACGCGTGACGGCGATCGCGCCGGCGATCCCTCGGTCGAGCGCGGCGCGGTCCTTCGCGAAGAGCACGACCACGTCGAACGGCCCGGCGCCGCGCGCCGTGAGCCTCACGTCCTCCGGCAGCGGCTGGAGCAGCGCGGCGGCGCCGTCGGGGGCCGCGACCAGGCGCACGCGATGGCCCGGCTTGATCTGCAGCTTCGCGGGCAGGGAAGCCATCACGTCCGAGGATAGGGGCGTCGTGGGATGAGCCCACCGCCGGCGGCGCCGAGCGGAGCGCGAGGGATCCCGGGCACGGCAGAGCCAGGACGCAACGAACCACGAGCGACCACGGGCCCCCCTCCGGACGAGTGACCTCACCCTACGCGGGCGAAGCGGCGGCGCTCAACCGGCGAACGACGGTGGATCCGTCCGGGAACCGACCACGGGTCATCCCGACGGGAGGTCCACCACCGCGCGAGCCCGTGCGCTGACGGCCTGCGTGTCGGCGAACAACAGGAGCGGGCCCACGTCGACGCGGACCTCGACGTCGGCCATGTCGCCGCCGGGCGCGCAGGCACACGCCGTGAGCAGCGCGCCGTTCGCCTCGGCGTAGGACGCGGCCAACGACCCCGGGTCGGCGCCCGTGGGAACGGCCAGCTCCTGCGCGGCGGCGAGCGCGGCGGCGTCGGCCGCCGTGCGGGCGCGCGAGCGCACCACGAGGACGCGCGCGAGGTCGGCGACGCCCATCGCGAGCACCAGCGTGACGGCGATCCCCCCGACGAGCACCAGCGAGACCGACCCGCGCTCGGACCGCGGGCTCACCCGAACTCCTGACGGTCGGTGGCCGAGGCGGTCATCGTGACGCCGGCGCCGACGAGCCAGCCGACGAGCGGCACGCGCACCGGGTCGTCGTAGACCACGCTGACCGTGACGGGGTCGCCACGCCCGCCCGTCCGCACGACGCTCACACTCGCGAGCGCGGGGTCCAGGCCGGGGGCGGCCGCGATCGCCGTGTCGGCGATCGCGGCCTCGTCGGGCCCAACGGCCGCGGCGCGCGCCCCGGCGCGCGCCGCCGCCTCCACCAGCAACCGGTCGCGCGCCACGAGCCCGACCTGCACGAGCCCGAGCACGACGACCAGCACCAACGGTAGGACCAGCGCGAACTCGACCGCCGC
>JBLMXP010000149.1:0-4307 GCA_050257835.1 Planctomycetaceae bacterium
TGGTGACCGGCGCGATCGGGGTCGATCTTCTGCTCCACTGACCGTGCGCGGTCCTCACGCGGCGGCGCACTGGCCCACCGGTCGCGCGGGCCCTCGTCGTGCGGCAAGATGGAGCGGTGCGCGCCCCCGTCGCGGCCCTCGCCCTCGTGTTGCTCGCCGCCGCCTGCGGCGGTCAGGAGGTCGTGGTGCCGTCTCCGAGCGTGACGCCCGCGGCGGCGATCGTGACGGCCCCGGTCCTCGCGTCGCCCTCGCCGGCCGCCGAGAAGGACCCGCACGCGACGATCGTCGTGCGCGCGATCGGATCCGCCTTCCGCCTCTACGACGGTCCCGGGCCCGGCGCCGAGCGTGTCGGGAACCTGGGGGCCACGAACGACTGGGGCGAGGCGATCGCGCTGCCGGTGCTGGCGCGCTTCACCGACGTCCAGGGGAACGCGTGGCTCCGGGTCGAGCTGCCCACCAGGCCCAACGGCAGCCACGCGTGGATCCGCGCGGACCAGGTCACGACGCGCGAGGTCACCGGGAAGATCGTGGTCGACCTCTCGCGACACTCGCTCACCCGCTACGACGACGGGACGCGCGTCGCCCACTATCGGGTGGCGATCGGCTCGCCGACGTTCCCCACGTCCACCGGCGACTTCTTCGTGTGGGCCAAGGTGCCCTACACGGACACGGCCGGTCCGTACGGCGTGTTCGCGCTCGGCCTCTCCGGCTTCTCGGACGTGATCACGGACTGGCCGGGCGGCGGGCGGATGGCGATCCACGGCACCGCGAACCCGGCCGACCGCGGTCAGGCCGTCTCGCACGGGTGCGTGCGCGTGTACAACCCCGAGATGCGCACGCTCGAGGACGTGTCGATGGGCACGCCCGTGCTGATCCACCCGTAGCATGGGGGCACACCGACAGGCGATGGAGGTCTCGATGAGCACGGAGCAGGCCGCCCGCACGCGCACCGAGGAGCTGCTGGCGCTCGACGAGCGCTACGCGGCGCACAACTACCACCCCCTGCCGGTGGTGATCGCCGAAGCGGAGGGTGTCTGGGTCACCGACGTCGACGGCAAGCGCTACGTCGACATGCTCGCCGCCTACTCGGCGCTGAACTTCGGGCATCGCCATCCGCGGCTGGTCGAGGCGGCGAAGCGCCAGCTCGACCGGGTGACGCTCACCTCGCGCGCGTTCCACAACGACCTGTTCGGACCCTTCTGCGAGGGGCTGGCCGAGCTCTGCGGCAAGGACATGGTCCTCACGATGAACACCGGCGCCGAGGCGGTCGAGACCGCGATCAAGACGGCGCGCAAGTGGGGATACGAGGTCAAGGGCGTGGCGCCCGACCGGGCGAAGATCGTCGTGGCGTCGAACAACTTCCACGGGCGCACCGTCACGATCGTGTCGTTCTCGACCGATCCATCCGCCTACGGCGGGTTCGGGCCGCTCACGCCAGGGTTCGAGGTCGTGCCCTACGGTGACATCGACGCGCTCGGTGCCGCGATCGACGACGACACGGTCGCGTTCCTCGTGGAGCCGATCCAGGGTGAGGCCGGGATCATCGTGCCTCCCGACGGGTACCTGCGGGCGGCGAGGGAGCTCTGCACCGAGCGCAACGTCCTGCTGATGGCCGACGAGATCCAGTCGGGGCTCGGGCGCACCGGTACGACGTTCGCGGTGGAGCACGAGGGCGTGGTTCCCGACGTCTTCATCCTCGGCAAGGCGCTCGGCGGCGGGATCATGCCGCTGTCGGCGGTCGTGGCGAACCGCGACGTCCTCGGCGTCTTCCGGCCCGGCGAGCACGGCTCGACGTTCGGCGGGAACCCGCTCGCGTGCGCGGTCGGGCTCGAGGTGCTCGACATGCTGCGCTCCGGGGAGTTCCAGCAGCGCTCCGCCGAGCTCGGCGCGTGGCTCGCCGACGAACTTCGCTCCGCGTCGCTCCCGACGGTGCACCAGGTCCGCGGCCGCGGGTTGTGGATCGGGATCGTCCTGAGGCCGGAGGCCGGCACGGCGCGCGCCTCGTGCGAGCGCCTGATGGAGCGCGGCGTGCTCGCCAAGGACACGCACGAGACGACGATCCGCCTCGCGCCGCCGCTCGTGATCTCCCAGGAGGACCTGTCTTGGTCGCTCGAGCGGATCGTCGACGTACTGGCGACCGCCGGCACCTGAGGTTCGCGCTCGGCCGGCCCGGGCTATCCGCGAACCGGAGCATCATGGACGGATGGGTCGCCGATCGCGAGGGCCGGTGGTGCCGGAGGCGCCGCTCGGGTGGCGCGCGTGGAGCATCGTCGAGCTGCCCGGCGGCGCGCTGCGCCTCTCCTCGCTGACTAGAGCCGAGACGTGGGAGCCGCGCGCGCCGTTCCTCGCCGAGTGTTCCCGGCGCGGACACGCGGCGCCCTCGCGGTGGTGCTCCTGCGGCGTGTACGCGGCCGACGCTCCCGCCGACCTGACGGGGCTCGGCCGGATCGCCGGGGGGGCCGTCGGGCAGGTCTCGCTCTGGGGGCGGACCGTGGAGCATGGTCACGGGGCGCGATCCGCGATCGCGTACCCGGCGCGGCTGCGCGTCGTGTGCGTGGACTGCCTGCAGCAGGGGAGCGCGGTGCCGGCAGCGGTCGTGTCCCGCGAGCGCCACGCGGGGCGCGTGAAGCTCCGACCCGCCTGCGCGGACCACACGCCGCAGGACCGGGAGACCGCGCCCGCGCGGGAGGTCCAGGCGGCGCTGCTCGACGTCTACGCGGTGGAGCCGGTCCCCGACGAAGCGCTCGCTCCCGCGCCGGCCGCCGGGCCGTCGCGGGCACGGCGCGGGGTGGTCGCGGGGCTCGTCGCGGTCGCGGCGCTCGCCGGGGTCCTCGCCTTCGCAGGGTCCACGCGGACGCCCGCACCCCCAAGTCCGGCGGTTCGCGCACTCGTGCCCGGCCACGTGGCGGGCGTGATGCCCCCGGCGGCGGGCAGGCCCGGCTACAGCGCCTCGGGCGAACGGCTCGGCGCCTCGCCGGTCGGGCGGCTGGCGCTGCTCGCCCCGGAGGGGTTCTCCCAGCCGATCTGCGGGCGGGTGGGCGCCGACGGTGTGCGGCGGGTCGCGTGCGCGGACCGCAGGGCCGAGATCTTCGTGGAGGCGGTCGTGGGCGTCGACGTGGGGCCGTGCCCCGCGGACCGGGTCGCGGTCACCCGGAAGGGCTCGGTCCAGTGGTGCTGGGCGACGCTGCCGAACGCGCTCTGGTGAGCCTCACGCGGTCGTGGCCTCGGTGAGCCCGAGCTCTCGCGCGGCTTGCTCGCGCATCCGGTACTTCTGCACCTTGCCGGTGACGGTGGTCGGGAACGCGTCGACGAAGCGGACGTACCGGGGGATCTTGTAGGTCGCGATCCTGCCGTGGCAGAAGCGACGGATCTCCTCCTGGCTGGCCTCGGCGCCTTCGTGCAGGATCACCCAGGCGCACACCTCTTCCCCGTACTTCGGGTCCGGCACGCCGACCACCTGGACGTCGGCGATCGAGGGGTGGGTGTAGAGGAACTCCTCGACCTCGCGCGGATAGATGTTCTCGCCGCCGCGGATGATCATGTCCTTGCTCCGCCCGGCGATGTGGACGTAGCCGTCCTCGCGCATCGCGGCGAGGTCGCCCGTGTGCATCCACCCGTCGGCGTCGACGGCCTCGGCGGTGGACGCCGGATCCTCCCAGTAGCCACGCATCACGAGGTAGCCGCGCGTACAGAGCTCCCCGACCTCGCCGCGCGGGAGGGTCGCACCGGTCGCCGCGTCGATCACCTTGGCCTCGACCCAGGGGTGGACGGCGCCGACCGTCGAGACGCGATGGTCGAGGTCGTCGTCGGGCAGCGACTGGAACGAGACCGGCGACGTTTCGGTCATGCCGTAGCAGATCGTCATCTCACGGGCGTGCATCCGGTCGAGCACCTTCTGCATCACCTCGATCGGGCACGGGGACCCGGCCATGATCCCGGTGCGCAGGCTCGAGAGGTCGCGGCGATCGAGGTCGGGATGCTCGAGCTCGGCGACGAACATCGTCGGCACGCCGTACAGCGCGGTGCAGCGTTCGCGCTCGACCGCTTCGAGCGTGGCGCCGGCGTCGAAGGCCTCGGAGGGCAGCACGACGGTCGCGCCGTGGGTGAGCGCCGCGAGGTTGCCCATCACCATCCCGAAGCAGTGGTAGTAGGGGACCGGCACGCAGATCCGGTCGGCCGACGTGAGCCGCTCGCGCTCGCCCACGAACCAGCCGTTGTTCAGCACGTTGCGATGGGTGAGCGTGGCGCCCTTCGGCAGCCCGGTGGTGCCCGAGGTGAACTGGATGTTGATCGGGTCCTGCGGCGTG
>JBLMXP010000150.1:0-18981 GCA_050257835.1 Planctomycetaceae bacterium
ACGTCGCTGGACATCGCCGCGGACCCGAACCTAAGGTTGGCGCCGTGACGACCGTCCTGGTGACCGGGGGCGCCGGGTTCATCGGCTCGAACCTGGCCGATCGACTCCTGGCCGAGGACTACCGCGTGATCGCGGTCGACGACCTGTCGACGGGACGGATCGCGAACCTCGCCGAGGCGCGCGCCTACGGCAAGGCCTACACCTTCTTCAACATGGACGTGCGCGCCGACGGCCTCCTGCCGCTGTTCGAGCGGCACCGGCCCGAGGTGGTGTTCCACCTGGCCGCGCAGGCCGGCGTGCGGCCCTCGCTCGCCGACCCGATCCACGACGCGAGCGTGAACATCATGGGCACGCTCAACGTGCTGCGGTGCGCCGCCAAGGTGGAGGCGCGCAAGGTGGTGTACGCGGCCAGCGGCGGCACCCTGTACGGCGAGCCTCGTCGGCTGCCGGCCAAGGAGTCCGCCGCGCAGGGCTCCCGCCCGATGAGCCCCTACGGGATCTCGAAGAAGGTGGTGCTGGACTACCTCGGGTTCTTCCACCGCTACCACGGGCTCGACTTCACGGCCTGCGCGCTCGCGAACGTCTACGGTCCCCGCCAGGACCCTCACGGCGAGGCCGGCGTGATCGCGGTGTTCGCTTCCCAGATGCTCGCCGGCAAGGTCCCGACGATCTTCGGCGACGGCAACCAGACCCGCGACTACGTCTTCGTCGACGACGTCGTGCACGCGTTCGTCCAGGCGATGGACCGGGGCTCGGGCAAGGTCGTGAACGTCGGGACGGCGCTGGAGACGAGCGTGAACGGCATCTATCGGCTGCTCGCCGACATCATCGGGTTCGACAAGGCGCCCGAGCACGGTCCGCTGCCGCAGGGCGAGCTCCGCCGCAGCGCCCTCGACATCTCCTCCGCGGCCTCCGCGATCGCCTGGAAGCCCTGGACGCACCTCGAAGACGGCCTGGCCGAGACCGTCGCCTACCTCAAGGGCGTGTGAGCGTGGCCAGTCCGGTCGCCGAGGTCGCGACCAAGCTCGAGGCGCGGGCGGCCGCCTTCGTGAAGGAGCAGCGGCTCCCGGGCGTGGCGGCCGGGGTCGTCCACGGCGACGACCTCGTGTGGTCCACGGGCGCCGGGTTCGCCGACGTCGCCGCCGCGCGCCCGCCCGACGCCGGCACCCTGTACCGGATCGCCTCGATCACGAAGACGTTCACGGCCACGGCGCTCCTGCAGCTGCGCGACGAGGGGCGCCTGCACCTGGACGATCCCGCGGTCGCATACCTGCCCGAGCTCCGCGCCGCCCAGAGCCCCTTCGGCGCGATCGAGACGGTGACGCTTCGCAGGATGCTCTCCCACGAGTCGGGTCTGATGGGCGACCCGCCGGACACCGACTGGTCGGGCCCGCGCTACGAGGGCGACCCCGCCTCGAACCTGGCGCGGATCGCGCAGGTCGGCACGAAGGTCCCGCCCAACACCCAGCAGAAGTACTCGAACCTCGCGTTCCAGCTCCTCGGCGAGGTGATCGCGCGGGTGTCGGGGATGTCGTACGCGGCGTACCTGCGCGCCCACGTCCTGGACCCGCTGGAGCTCGCGTCCACGGCGTTCGAGCCGCTGCCCGACGCGCTCGGCGACCGGCGCGCCGTCGGGTACGCGCCGCGCGCATTCAGCGACGACTTCGTGGTCTCGGTGACGCCGCCCTCGGTCCAGGCCGAGGGCGGGCTGTGGTCCTGCGTCGCCGACCTGGCGCGCTGGCTCTCGTTCCAGTTCCGGGAGCAGGGCGGCGCGCGCGGCGGCGCGCAGATCCTCTCGGGCGAGACCCTCCGCGAGATGCACCGCCCTCGTTACCTCGGCGACGAGGCCTGGACCGAGGCGTGGTGCATCGGCTGGTACGCCCAGCGCAAGGACGACGTGATCTGGGTCCAGCACTCCGGCGGCTTGCACGGGTTCATCACGAACGTCTGCTTCGACCCGAAGGAGCGCGTGGGCGCGATCGCACTCGTGAACGGGCTGGGCGACGCCTCGACGCTCGCGGTGGAGCTGGGATCGATCGCCCGGACCGCCGTCCGCGAGGCCGCCCCCACGATCGCGCCGCCCGTGCCGCTGCCCGAGGCCTACCGCTCGTTGCTCGGCCTGTACGCCGACCCCGAGTACGGCACGGTCGCCCGGCTGGAGTGGCGCGACGGCGCGCTCACGTTCGTCGACCCCGACCAGCCGGAGTGGCGCCCCACGCTCGCGCCCTCCGGCACGCCCGACGTGTTCGTGGTCGAGCCGGGGGTGCGCGAGTCGGGGGAGCCGTGCGTGTTCGACCGTCGGGCCGACGGGCGCGTGCGCTCCGTGCTGCTCGGCCCGATGACCTTCGCGCGCCTCGACCCGGTCGAGGGGTGACCCCTCGCGGCCGTGAGCGCCGGGACCGGGGACTGCGAGGCGGCGCGCGCCGGCTTCCTCGGCCAGCCCTCCAACGCCATGTCGAGCCTGGCGCTCGTCGCGGTCGGAGCGTGGATCGCGTGGCGGGGGCGCCGGGCCCCCTCGATGCGCCTCGAGGCTGGGCTGTTCGGGCTCGCGGTGGCGCTGGTCGGGGTGGGGAGCCTCTTGCTCCACGGGCCGCACCCGGCGTGGGGCCCGTGGTTCCACGACGTCGCGATCGCGACGGGCCTCGCGATGTCGGTGGCGGTGGACCTCGTGCTCCTGGGGACCCGGCGGCGGGACGCGCTCGTGGGGGTGGGCGTCGTCACGGTCCTGGCGGCGTCGACGCTGGCCGCGTGGCCCGACGCGCAGCGGCCCCTGTACGCGGTCCTGGGAGGGGCGTTCGGTTCGGCCGAGGTGGCGTGCCTTCGCCGCGGGCTGCACCGCACGGGGCCCTGGATCGGGGCCGCCGCCCTGTTCGCGCTGGGGACGGCGGCGTTCTGGGCCGGCAAGGACGGCTCGCCCTGGTGCCGGCCGGACTCGCTCGTGCAATGGCACGCCGCGTGGCACGTGCTCCAGGCGGCCGCGCTCGCGACGTGGTCGGTGGCCGCCTTCCCGGCGCCCGCGTCGTCGCCGGTTAGCCTTCGGTCGTGAGCGTGGACGCCCGCAGCGCCAGGCGCGCCTGGCACGACGCGGAGCGGTCGGTCTTCTGGCTCGATCGCCCCGACGCGCCCTCGGCGTGCCCGCCGCTCGAGGGATCCGCGCAGGCCGATCTGGCGATCGTCGGCGGCGGCTTCACGGGCCTGTGGGCCGCCCTGCAGGCCAAGGAGGACGACCCGGACCGCGAAGTGACGCTGCTCGAGGCCGAGACGGTGGCGTTCGGGGGCAGCGGTCGCAACGGCGGGTTCTGCATGCGCACGCTGACCCACGGGATCCCCAACGGCCTGCGACGGTTCCCGCGCGAGCTCGTCGCGATCGAGGCCGAGGCGGCCTCCAGCTTCGAGGGCCTGCGCGACACCGTCCGGCGCCACGCGATCGAGTGCGACTGGACCGAGTCGGGGGAGATGGCGGTCGCGCGCGAGCCCCACGAGGTCGCCTGGGCGCACGAGGAGGTCGAGCAGCTCCGCACCTTCGGCTACGACGCCGTCGTCCTGGACCGCGACGAGGTCCGCGCGGAGGTGGACTCGCCCACCTACCTCGCCGGCGCCTGGGACCGGTCCGGCTGCGTGATGGTGGACCCGGCGCGTTTGGCCTGGGGTCTGCGGCGCGCCGCCCTGGAGCTCGGGGTGCGGATCCGCGAGCGCACGCCCGTGACCGCGCTCGCGCGGGACGGCGCCGCGCTCCGGCTCGCCACGCCGGGCGGGGTCCTGCGTGCGCCGCGCGTGGTCGTGGGCACGAACGCGTTCCCGCCGCTGCTGCCCGAGATCCGTCGCTACGTCGTGCCCGTCTACGACCACGTGCTGGTCACCGAGCCGCTCTCCGCGGCGCAGTGGGACGCGGTCGGCTGGGAGCGCCGTCAGGGCCTGGCCGACATGGCCAACCGGTTCCACTACTACCGGCGGACCGCCGACGGCCGGATCCTGTGGGGCGGCTACGACGCCGTGTACCACTGGCGGGGCAGGGTCGATCCCGCGTTCGAGGACCGACCCCGGACCTTCGACGCGCTCTCGGCCCACTTCTTCCAGACCTTCCCGCAGCTCGAGGGGCTCCGCTTCACCCACCGCTGGGCAGGCGTGATCGACACGTGCAGCCGGTTCAGCGTGTTCTTCGGACGCGCGTTCGACGGGGCGCTCGCCTACGCGGCCGGCTACACGGGGATGGGCGTGGGCGCGACCCGGTTCGGCGCGCGGGTGGCCCTGGACCTCGTCGACGGCCTCGATACCCCGCGCACGCGCTTGGCGCTCGCCCGCACGAAGCCCGTGCCGTTCCCGCCGGAGCCGCTGCGAAGCGCCGGGATCGCGATCACCGTCCGGGCGCTCGCGCGCGCGGACCGGCGGCAGGGACGGCGTGGCCCGTGGCTCCGGCTGCTGGACGCCGCCGGGCTCGGGTTCGACTCCTGAGCCGGACCGCTCGGCTCAACCGTGCAGGATGTCCCCGGACGTGGTGGGGATCCCGCATGCGTCGCCGCACGGCGGCCGCCCGTCGGGGCGCGGGTTCAGGATCGGCGCCTTCGCCGGCGGCTGGGTGAAGTCGAAGTCCTTCGCGAGGTCCCCGAGCATGGGCACCTCCTCCCGCACGACCGTACGCGGATCGGGCCGACCATCGGTCTGGGGGTCCAGCCGTTGGCCGTTCAGGAACACGTCCTCGATGAACTTCAGGTAGGCGTCGAAACTGAGCGTCTGATGGTCGATGAACCCTTGCTTCGCGTAGGGGCTGATCACGATGCCGGGGACGCGCAAGCCGTAGCCGAGGCCGTCCACCGTCGGCGGCACGACGTGGTCGTAGAAGCCGCCCCAGTCGTCCCACGTGAGGAAGATCGCCGTGGAGTCCCACAGCGAGCTCTTGCCGAGCGCGTTCACGATGTCGGTGACCCATTCCTGGCCGTCGCTGATCCGGTTGCCCGGCGGGTGCTCGCTGTGCTTGATGTCCGGCATGATCCACGACACGGAGGGCAGCGTGCCGTCCTGCACCGACGAGTAGAAGTGGTCGATCGTCGTGATGTCGTTCAGCTGACCGTCGTCGTGCACGGTCTGGAAGTCCGGCAGCGGGTTCCAGATCTCCGGCGTGCCGATGTCCTTCGGACAACTGTTGTTGCAGTCGTTCACGGTGCCCATGCCCGTGTAGTAGGCCCACGACACGTCGTGCTTGGCCAGCAGGTACGTGAGGTCGGTCCACTGGTAGGAGTTCACGGTGTCGGCGTTCGCGAGGTAGCGCTTGCCGCGGTCGACGTCGACGAACCCGTTGGAGCTCTTGCAGCCGCTCACGCCCGTCGGCGGCCGGCACTCGGCGGACCATCCGGAGACCGTGAACAGGTGGGCCGGCTCGCTCCACCCCATGTTCGACTGGAACAGGCGGTCCTGCAGCGTGAAGTCCTTCGCGTAGGTCCAGTAGTTCGGGATCGTGCTGGCGTCGTGGTAGGACACGACGTCGGGCTGCTTGCGGTTCTGGATGCAGACCTGGGCGTTCGGGTTGCGCTTGCAGTACAGCCCCGACTGCAGCCACGTCGTGATGAACCCGTCCATCTTGCCGCCGTTCACGTCGGCCTTGGCCGCCGCGTTCGTGTGGGGGCCGCCCTGGCTGATGTCCTCCTTCGACAGCCACGGCCTCGTGCAGCCGGCGGGAACCTCGGGGTTGGGGACGCACACCTTGGGCTTGCCGCTGGCGTCCTGCGCGAACCCGTCGGCGCCCGGGAACGTCCCGAAGTACTGGTCGAAGGACCGGTTCTCCTGCATCACGATCACGATGTGCTTGATCTTGCCGCCGCTCGGGTCGGTGGACGACGTGGTCGTCCCCGTGCCCGTGCCCGAGGAGGTGGGACCGCCGGAGGAGGTCTCGATCGCGGGCGCGCCTCCCGTGCAGGCGCCCAGCACGAGGCCCATCACGGCGACGATCGACGCCGTCGCCAGCGCGTGGCGGGGTCGGCGGGAGGACGTGGCTGCGGTACGCATCTGCGGGCGCTCCTTCAGGGGTGGGGAAGACGGGTCGAGGATACCCAGCGCGACGGGGCGCGGCGGGAGCCGGCCGAGGGCCCGCACGGGTACAGTCCCGCGATGACGATGCTGCGGACCGAGGTTCCGAGGCGAGGGCGAGGATGAGCGACACGACGTACCTGTTCATCGTGGGGACCGGGCGGTGCGGCTCGACGCTGGTCCAGGAGCTGATCGCGCGCCACCCCGACGTGGGGTTCGTGTCCAACGTCGACACCGCCCTGGCCGCCTGGAACCCGAAGGGCGCGCGCAACCACCTGCTGTACGGCTCGGTGCCCTCCGCCCTGGGGAGGCGGGACCGCGCGTACCTCAAGAACCTGCGGTTCACGCTGGGGGAGCGGATCCACTTCGGGCCCTCCGAGGGCTACAAGCTGCTCAGCCGGCAGGTAGCGCCGACCATCTCGGCGCCGTTCCGCGATCTCACCGAGGACGACGCGACGCCCTGGCTCGCGGCGCGGTTCCGCACGTTCTTCGAGGAGCGAGCGGCCGCGCAGGCCACGCCGGTGTTCATGCACAAGTTCACCGGCTGGCCGCGCGCGCGGTTCATCGACGAGGTGATCCCGAACGCGCGGTTCCTCCACGTCGTGCGCGACGGCAGGGCGGTCGCGAGCTCGATCGTCCAGCGGCCGTGGTGGAAGGGGTATCTCGGGGTGCCCGGGTGGGGCTTCGGTGAGCTCCCCGAGGACATGCGCGAGGCGTGGGAGCGCAGCGGGCGGTCCTTCGTGGTCCTCGCAGGACTGGAGTGGGCCATCTTGATGGAGGCCTTCGACGAGGTCGCGAAGCGGATCCCGGCCGAGCGCTACCTCGAGCTGCGGTACGAGGACCTCGTGAAGGACCCTCGGGGGACCTGGCCGGCGATCCTCGATCTGGCCGGCCTGGCGTGGACCGACGCGTTCGAGGACGCGTTCCGCGCCTACCCGGTCGCCACGTCCCGGCGTGAGGCGTTCCGTCGCGACCTGACGCCCGCGCAGGTCGGGCAGCTCGAGGAGGCGATCGGCCCCTGGCTCGAGGCGCGCGGGTACGGGCTCGGAGGCTCCGAGGCGGCCGAGTAGCCTCACCCCGCCCTCCGGCGCTGCAGCAGGTGGGCGGCCCGGCCCTCCCAGAAGCCGAGCCCCCAGCCCACGTGCATCGCCGCGAGCGCCAGCGACACCCGGGGGGCCAACCGCAGCTCGCCGGCCTCCCGAGCCACGGAGACGCCGGCCCCCCCGAGGAACACGACGTAGGGCAGGGCCAGGAGCAGGGCGGTGCGCGGGCGGCGCACCGCGACCGAGGCCCAGGGGACGGCGGCGGCCACCAGTCCCGGCGGCACGAGGTGACGCAGCGCCAGCGACGACGGGTGCAGCCGCGCCACGTCGGCCTTGCCGCGCCCGTACCGCCGGTACTGCGCGAACAACTCGGCGATCGTCTGCTTCGAGCGCCACGCGATGCGCACCGAGGGGTCGAGCAGCAGCTCGTGGCCGCCCTCGCGGATCCGGTAGTCGAGCTCGTAGTCCTCGTTCGCCTCCAAGGACTCGTCCCAGCCCCCCAGGGAGCGCAGCAGCGACACCGGATAGACGCCGAACGGGACGTGGTCGACGGTGCGGGGTTCCTCGGCGTAGTGGTAGGCGGAGTTGCCCACGCCCGCGCGCGAGCCCAGCGCCGCGGCGATCGCGCGGGCGGTCGGGTCGTGGGTGGGCGCCGCGTCCTTGCGGCCGCCGACCCCGCCCCAGGACCCGCTCGCGAGATGGCCCACCAGGACCGCGACGTAGTCGGGCGGGATCGTCGAGTGCGCGTCGACCCGCGCGAGCCAGCGGCCGCGCGCCGCGGCGAGCCCGGCGTTCATCGACACGGGGATCCGCCCGTCCGTGTCGGTGCACAGCTCGATCCGCGGGTCCCGGGCCGCCAGGGCGCGCACCGCGTCCATGGTCCCGTCGGTCGAGGTCCCGTCGACGACGACGATCTGCAGCGCTTGGTAGGTCTGGGCCGCGATCGAGCCGAGGCACGCCTCGATCGACCGGCGCTCGTTGCGCGCCGGAACGACCACGGTGACGAGGTCTCGCTCCTCGGCGGCGTCCTCGGTGGGGGGAGTGGACACGGGGAGGGGGAAGGACCGGACCTAGCGGCCTTCGCCGGCGAGGAACGTCTTGATGGTGCGCACCATGATCACGACGTCGCGCCAGAGCGACCAGTACTCGATGTACTCGTTGTCGAACATCGCGCGCTCCTCGATCGAGGTGTCGCCGCGCAGGCCGTGCACCTGGGCCCAGCCGGTGAGCCCGGCCGGCACGCGCAGGCGGTCCGCGTAGCCCTCGATCGACTCCGTGAACCGCTCGGCGAAGTACGGCCGCTCCGGGCGAGGACCCACGAGCGACATGTCGCCGCGCAGGATGTTCAGCAGCTGCGGCAGCTCGTCCAGGCCGGTCTTGCGCATGACCTTGCCGATCCAGGTGGGCTGGAGCTCGCCGTCCCAGTGCGTGTCCGAGGAGTCGTTCACGGGCATCGAACGGAACTTCAGCAGCTCGAACGGGCGGCCGCCCTCGGTGACGCGCGTCTGGCGGAACAGCACCGGGCCGGGGCTCGACAGCTTGATCGCGATCGCGAGCGCGAGCGACAGCGGCGCGGTCACCACGAGCGCCGTGCCGGACACACCGACGTCGATCGCCCGCTTGACCCGCCACGCGCGTGTCTGCTGCGGCGTCTGAGGCAGCCGCACGACCGGCGTGGTCCACAGCCAGTCCGTCGAGGGGCTCGCCGGCGCCGTGCCCAGCTGGAACAGGCGGGGCGCGACGTGGACGTGCACGTGCCGGGCGGTGCACGCGCGCAGCGCCGGCAGCAGCACGTCGTCCTCGCCCTCCCATTCCGCGACGATCACCCGGTCGATGCCGTAGATCGACACGAGGCGAGCCAGGTCATCGACCCCGCCGAGCAGCGGCAGCGGCAGCGTGCCGATCGCGATCTCGTCGACGAACCCGATCGGCTCGAGGCCGTACCGTGGGTGCTCGCGGAGGATCCGCGCCATCTCGATCCCGCGGTCGCCCGCGCCGACGACCAGCACGCGGTCGTGGCGGTGCCCGGCCGCCCGCGCATGGTTCAAGATCGTGTAGGTGAGCGACCGGCCGACCAACAGCGCCAGCACCACGAGGGGCAGCGTCGCCAGGATGTCGCCCAGATCGTGGTTCGACGTGAACAGCGGCAGGACGATGACCGGAGTGACGACCGCCGCCAGCAGCCGGGGCACGTCCTCGCCCAGGCGCGGCTGGATCCTCGGCCCGTAGACCCGCGCCGCCTTCAGGCCGAACAGCGCGAGCGCCGCGTAGGCGAAGCCGGGGACGCCGCCGTGGATCGCGGCGAACGCCGCGAGCACCGCGATGTCCAGCGCGAGGACCAAGCGCCGGGTGGAGAGTCCCTCGGTGCGCCGAACGTAGACGCCGCTCAACCGGCCGGCGGCGGCCTCTGCTTCGGGTAGGGGATCGATGGAGGGGTCTACGTATGCCATAGGAGCCGGGCTCCCCCGTTCGGGGGACGTGTTGCGCATCATAGGGCCATCCGGGGGGGTCCGGGAAGCCCATCTTTAGTCCCAACGGCGCAGCCCGCCTTGTGCATCAGGTCGTCCGACGGTTGCGTCGGAAGGCTCAACGGGCGCTGGGAGGCGCCCCCGGCCGGAACCGATCGACCCTGCGGCGCAACCAGGGATAGGGCCCACTCGCGCGGAAGCGTCCGTACCATCCCCTGGTCTTTACCCACAGGCTCCAGGGCGAATCCGCCGGATACACCCCCACGCGGGGCACCGCCTGCGGCCCCCGGACCGGCTCGGGCACCGCGAGGCCGAACGACCGGACGAACCCCGCGTCGGCGGCGGCGCGGCGGACCGTCTCGTCGTGGCGGCCGCGCGGGTAGGCGAGGGCGGTGACGGGCTCGCCGAGGACGTCCTCGAGCACGGCGCGGCTGCGTCGCAGGTCCTCCAGGCAGGCCTCGTAGCCGAGCGTCGTGAGGTCCTGGTGCCCGTAGCTGTGCGAGCCGAACCGCACCCCGGCGGCCTGCAGCTCCTTGACCTGGGTCGCGTCCAGGACGCGCAGGGGGTGCGCCGGCGGCCGATCGACCCAGTCCACCTCGTGACCGCCGGCCGTCGGGTCCAGGGTCTTCGCGATCAGGAAGATCGTCGCCGGGATCCCCATCCGCCGGAGGATCGGCATGGCGTGGTCGTACACGGAGGTGAAGGCGTCGTCGAACGTCAGGGCGATCGCGTCGCCCGGCCCGGCGACCCCGCTCGGGGGGACCGCGTCGTCCAGCGCCACGATCGGCCTGCCACGCTGCAGCCACGCGAGCTGCCGCGCGAACAGGTCCGGCGGCACCGACAGCGGCGCCCGCCACCCCGGGTCGATCGCGTGATAGGTGAGGATCGTCATCGGTCGTCCTGCGTCGTGGTGGCGGGCGAGCGGGCTCGGAAGGACTGGCATGATAGGTGACCCCGCGGCGCTCCGGGACCCTCCGCCGCGTCGCGTACCGTAAAGAGGCTCGAGGTGAGAGGAGGTGCGGTGAGGCAGCGCGTGCTCGTCGTCGGCTGGGACGGCGCGGACTGGGAGATCGTCGACGACCTCCTGGCTCGCGGGCTGCTACCGCACCTGCGGGCGATGCTCGACGAGGGCGGGCGGGGCACCCTGTTGTCCACGATCCCGTCGCACTCGTGGTCGGCATGGTCCTCGTTCCTCACCGGCTTCCAGCCGGCCGGCCACGGCGTGTGGGACTTCGTGGAACGCGACCCCACCGACCCGGACCGCCGCATCCCCGTCTCGTCGACCTCGATCAAGCAGGCGACCTTCCTGGACCGGCTCTCGGCGGCCGGCGTCGAGGTGCGAGCCGCGAACATCCCCGTGACGTTCCCGTCGTGGGACCTCAACGGCCGGATGATCGGCGGCGTCGCGATCCCCAAGGGGGCGCCGTTCGTCACCCCGGCCGGATGGGCCGAGGAGCTCGCGCGCGTGGCCCCGTTCCCGACCAACGGGATGGAGTGGGCGCGCTACGCCGAGCGACCCGAGGATCTCGTCGTCGAGGCGCGGTCGATGGTGGCCGCGCGCACCGCCTCGTTCGAGGCGCTGCTCGAAGGGACCTGGGACGTGGCCGTGTGCGTGTTCGTCGCACCCGACCGGCTCCAGCACCCATTCGGCTCGCACCTGCTCCCCTCGCACCCGGCGTACGCGGAGCTGGGGGCCTCGCCGATCGCCCAGGGTCTGCGCGAGGTGTACGCGCAGGTCGACGAGGCGCTCGGGCGTCTGCGCGCCGCCGCCGGCCCGCAGACGCTCACGATCGTGCTGTCCGATCACGGCTTCCGCCCGGTCGCGAACGTCGTCAGCCTGAACCGGCTCCTGCAGGCGACCGGGTTCGCCTCGGCCGGCTCCCGAGCGGAGATGGCTCGGTCGGTCCGTCGGTGGGCGCCCGTGCGCAGGATCGCGCGGTCGCGGGCCGGGTACGCGCTCAAACGGAAGGTCCGCGCCCCCGCCACGTTGGACTGGTCCAAGACGGTCGCGTACCCGGCGGGCTCGGGCGGAGCCGTCTCGATCAACCTGCGGGGGCGCGAGGTCCACGGGACGGTCGCCCCCGCCGATCACGCGCGCGCGCGCGCGGAGGTGGCCGAGGCGCTGCTCGCCTGGCGCGACCCCCGCACCGGCGAGCACCCGGTCGCGAAGGTGCTGCTCCGCGAGGACCTTCCGGGCGGGGAGCACCTGGACCTCGCGCCGGACCTGATCGCCCGCCCGGCGCCCTCGTGGAGCTTCGGCAACCTCGGCCAGGTGACCGCCGCGTCGGTGTGGCCCTCGGGCGACCACCGGCAGGAGGGCATCCTCGTCGCGTCGGCGTCGTCCGTCGCCGACCTCGGGACCCCCTCGATCGTCGATGTCGCCCCGACGCTGCTGGCGACCCAGGGCCTGCGGGCCCCGGGCCTGGACGGCTCGCCGATCGGCGGGGTCGTCGCGGACGACGAGCCGCTGGACGAGCAGCAGGCCGGCGCCGTGGCCGCCGTGGGCTCCACGGTGGGCGAGGTGAGCGCCCAGGAGCAAGACGAGATCTCCCAGCACCTGCGGGACCTCGGGTACATCGAGTGACGGGCTCGGCGCGACTCTCGCTCGCGAGGAAGGCCCGGCGGTGGGCCGGCAAGACCCGCCGCTCCCGGGAGCCGCACGCGCCGTCGATCTCGTTGCCCGTCCCGGCCGCCGCAGGCGAGGCGCCGATCTTCGTGATCGGCTGCCAGCGAAGCGGCACCTCGCTCGTGCGGCGGATCCTCGACTCGCACTCCCGGATCGCGTGCCCACCCGAGACGACGTTCCTCGTCCCGCTCGTCGCGGTGCTGCACGACCGGCGCTCCGAGCGCGGGTTCGAGGCGATGGGCTACGACCGAGCCGCGGTGGCCCAGAGCCTCGCCGGGTTCACGTCGAGCTTCTACGAGGGCTACGCGGCGTCCCAGGGCAAGCCGCGGTGGGCCGACAAGACGCCCCATTACGTCGACATCCTCGAGGACCTGTGGGAGCTGTTCGGGCCGCGCGCGCGGTTCGTGACGATCGTGCGCCACGGGATGGATGTCGCGTACTCGCTCGCCGACCCCAAGCGGCGCTACCCGGCGATCGACGCCTGCGTGGCCGAGGCCGGCGGCGACGTCGCGACCGGCGGCGGCCTGTTCTGGAAGCAGCAGACCGGCAAGATCCGCGCGTTCGCCGCGGCCCATCCCGACGCGTGCCACGAGCTCCGCTACGAGCAGCTGACGGCCGACCCGGCCGCCGTGCTCGAGCCGGTGTTCGCCTTCCTCGGCGAACCCTGGGAGCCGGCCGTGGTCGACTACGCGGCCGCGCCGCACCACGTGGGGATCGAGGACCCGAACGTCTCGAAGCTCCGCGAGATCGTCCCGAACTCCGGACGCTACCGGGCGTGGCCTCCCGAGCAGCAGGCCAAGGTCCGCGCGGCCTGCGAGCCCCTGCTGAGCGAGCTCGGCTACCGCTGAGCCCCGGCGGGGCCGGCGCCTGGGGGCGAGGCGGGGGCCTGGCCGGGCGACGCGGCCTCGAGCCATGGGGGGAGCGTCGTGTCGCCGTGGGCGCGGAGCGCATCGGCCGCGACCCGGTTCGAGTCGGCGTACAGGGCCGCGACGCGCGCCCGCGTCTGGTCGGACAGCGCCTCGCGCAACCTCCCGGCGTTCACCCTGAAGTACGTGTCGCGGATCCTGCGGCGGAGCGCCGGCGCGCCGCCGAGGACCTTCTTGCTGAGCCCTCGGCCGAGCGCGGCGCCCTTGGCGAGCGCGACGCTCCGCGGATGCACGGTCGGGTTGCGCGTCTCGTAGCGGAACGTCGCCGTGACGTCCGGATCGATCCCGAGCCAGGCGGCGACGTCGCGGACCACGCCGGCCGGGTCCGCACGGAGGTCGTCGAAGAAGAGCACGCGCAGGTCGGGGCCGAACGTCTCGCACCAGCCCCCGACGTACTCGCCGTACATCCCGATCGACAGGCCCTTGCGGTAGCCCTGCTCGAGGATCGCCGGGTGCTCGCGCCGCGCGGCCTCGCAGGCGTCCAGGTACGCGTCGAACGACGTCACGTCGCCCAGGTGACCGAGGCTCCGCTGGAACGTGTAGGCGGACCACAGCCGCTCGACGGGCTCGCGCAGGATCAGCAGGAGCCGCGGCGCCTCGAGCGTCTCGCGGATCGCGCGCAGCACCGCGGGCCCCTGGTAGCAGGTGGAAGGGGTCGCCTCCATCGCATAGCGCTCGGCGGCTCGGCCGTCGAAGAACCGCTCGTAGTCCTCCACGGGGCCACGGCGGCCGTCGTCTTGGCGCCCGGTGAAGTACCCGATCTCCTTCTTGGGAGAGCCGTACACGTCGGGGTGCTGGGCGAGGTAGGCGAACAGCGAGCTGGTCCCCGCCTTGGGCACCCCCACCACGAGCAGGTTCGGCAGGCTCACGCGACCGTGCCCTCGACACCGGGCGACGGACCGGGGGTGGGCAGCGCCGAGGCCCTCGCCGGCGCACGGAACCTGTCGATCGCCTCGCGCACCGGCTCGGCCGCGTAGACGCCCTCGAGCAGCCGCACCATCATGAACGGCAGCCACGCGTGCTTGAACCACAGGAACGCCTCGAAGAAGTCGGCGAGCAAGATCGCCACGATCGCGGCCATCAGCGCCGCTGTGATCTCGTAGGACCTGCGGGCCCGCAGCGATCGGAACTCGCTCCCGACCGCCATCCAGAACAACGCGAACCCGACCACGCCCGTCTCGACGACCGTCTCGAGGTACAGGTTGTGTCCGGGGCGTGAGACGCCGACGTTGCGGGTGACGTCGGAGAACGCGACGACCTGCGAGTAGGCGATCGTGAAGTTGGAGAGCCCGGCGCCGAACGCGCAGTAGGTGCGGCACGCGATCGCGCCGGTCGTCCAGATCTCCGCGCGTCCGGAGCTCGTGCTCGTCTCGGTCAGACGTTGCAGGGGCCCGTTGGTGACGACGCTCGCGACCTTCCCCTGCGGGAACAGCGCGACGATGATGGCGAGCATCACGATCACCGCGATCCCGCCGAGCGCGGTTCCCACGACGACGCGGCGGACCCGGTCACGCTGCCACGGCCGCCACCGGTACCAGAGGATCAGCAGCGTCGCGAACCCGACCACGCCGGCCAACGCGCCGCCGCGGGAGCCGGAGATCGCCATCGCGAACGCGGTGAGCACCGCCGAGACCCCCCCGAACCATGGCCGCCATCGGGGCGTGCCCTCGGAGCGTCCCTCGAGCACGAGGCCGATCGCGAGCATCACCGGGAGCAACAAGGCGGCTGCCAGCTGGTTCGGGTTCGTGTTGCTGGGGTTCGCGGCGACCGAGAAGCGGTCGGTCAGGCCGTGGGCCGGCAGGTTCCTGCCCGCCGCCATCAGCAGCAGGCCGTACGCGCCGACCCCTGCGCCGGAGAGCACCACCGCGTCGCGGACCCGGTACAGCTCGGCCCGCGTCACGTCGACCATCGACACCAGCACCAGCAGGAGCAGCAGCGGGGCCGCGATCAAGACCTCGTGCGCGACGTTCGTGGGGTCCTGCGCCCACAGGAACGTCAGCGTCCCCCACCCGAGGAACGCGAGCCAGAGTCCGACGGGCAAGGTGGGCACGCGCCCTCGTCGCTCGAGGAGCAGGTGGAGCACCAGGGCGACGATCGTGAGCGCGCCGACGACCGAGCTGAGCGAGTTGAACGGTTTGGGGAGCGGCACGCGGAGCGAGAAGACGTCGCCGAACGGCACGAGCGCCGCGTAGATCGGCACGATCGTGGCCACCGGACGGCGAACGCAGGCGACGAGCACGAGCGCGCCGAGCATCGCCGCGGGCACGAGCAGGATGAGGTTCATGCGGCGCCTCCTCGCTCACTCGAGCCACAGCAGGATCGGCGGCGGGTCGTCCTCGGCGAGACCGAGCATCGTCTCCAGGAGGTCGTCTTCGCGCGTCTTCGGATCGCAGACCACGAGCGCCCGACCTTCGTCGCGCTCGGAGAGTCCCAGCTCGCGGACGAAGGGCTCGCGGCGACGCTCGTCGATGCCCGGCGTGAGCAGCCGAACCCCGTCGGGGAGATCGGTCACGCCGCCGGCGATCACCGCCGCGCCCGCGGGGGTGAGCCCCGGCGGATGGGTGCGCAGCGCGCCGAGCCATCGGCGTCGCCCCGGCGCCGCGATCACGGTCTCGGGCCGCACGAACTCCGCCGTGCGCTGCAGCGCGACCACCGGGCGCTTCGCGCGGTAGATGAGGATCACGGCGCACAGGCCGAGCAGGAGGCCGAGCATCGCTCCGAGCATCGCCAGGGTCGGCGTCGAGATGGTGGACTGGATCGGCGCGGGCTGCGGCGAGCCGAGCACGGTGAAGTCGGGGTAGCCCGCCTCGTCGAAGGCCTGGGCGAGCGCCCGAGCCATCGCGTCTGCCGCGCGCTCGGCCTGGTAGCGGTCGTTGCCCTTCGCCTCGATGATCAAGATCCGCGACTCCGGGACCGCGATCAGTTGGACCGTCTTGTAGAGCTGGCTCGGCTCGGTCATGCCGACCTCGGGCAGCGCGATCCGATAGGTGGACTCCGCGCGGAAGAGCGCCTCCGCGACCACGCCGAGCTGGCGTGCGGGCAGGACCTGGTCCTTGTCGACCACGATCGACCAGACCTCGTTCTTGGGCAGCGTGAGGGCGCCCCATGTCAGGGCCGCGAGCACGCACCCCACCACGAACAGGGCGACCACCGCGGCGTAGTGGCGGGTCCACGCGACGAGCAGCGCGTCGTCCGCGCCGACCCGCAGCCCCGAGGACCTCCGTCGCCGGAGACCTCGGCGGACCGGCGTGCGTTCGATGGTGCGCATCAGGACGAGACGTCGGACCCGGAGACCCGCACCAGGACGAGGTACGGCTCACCGATGTCGTCCAGCTGCCGTCCGACGTCGTGCAGCCGCGAGGCGGACGCGCGCTCGCTCGCGATCACCGCCACGCACGCCGCGTCGCTCTGGGGGATCGGCTCGCTCGATCGCGACCAGCGGAACGACGCCGCGCCGTCGCGCTCGGTGAGCGACGCGAGGTGCTCCGCGACGGCCAGCGGCGCCCACAGGTCCCGCCCGTCGTCCACGACCACCCCGATCACCGGACCGCCGCCGGACTCGGAGGCGATCCCCTGCAGGAGGGCCGGCAGGGCGTGTTCGGGCGCGAACCCGAGCGGGTGGGTCTCGCCGTTCATCTCTCCGTCGCCCTCGGGCGCCTTCACCTGGATCCGGAAGGTCGCGTCGGCCCGCAGCGGATCGCGGGCCAGGTCCAGCCCGTGCCGGAAGACGTACCAGAGCGCGAGGCCCAAGCCCGCGATCGCGAGCCCGAGGAGCGCGCCGGCGACCGTGTCGCGCACGACCGGGTCGGCCTGCCGGCGCGCCGGGCCCTGGGTCTTGAACACGGCGAACGTTCCCAAGCCGTTGCTCTGCCCGACCTGCTCGAACGACGTGGCGGCGTCGTTCGCGAGGTTGACCGTCAAGGCCTCGTTCTGCGTCTTGGCGACGACCTGGACCGCCTGGCCGCCGGGGGTCGCCACGATCGAGAGCGCGCCGGAGGAGACCAGGCTCCGCGGTGTCTGGTTCGTGATCCCGAGCTCGGAGATCACCGGCGCGAGCACCGCGTCGGTGGAGAACACCGACCGGGCCACGTCGGCGAACTGGGTCGACGGGATCTGCGAGTCGGTCAGCACGACCAACGACTGCGCCACGTACGCGTCCTGGTGGATCGCCGTCACCAGGAAACCGAGGAGCCCCCCGAGCACGAAGCCGGCCACCAAGATCAGCCAGCGACGCCAGACGTACCGGATCATGCCTTCCACCTACGTCCATCCTTCCGCGCGTCGACCCCGCCCGGGATGCGGGGAGACCCGCCCGCCCGGAGCGTCAGGGTCGTTCACTCGTGGTCAACGACGGCCCTCACGTTACCGAGTCGGATGGTCCTACGCATCGGCCGGCCGGGTCCCGGCCGAGTGTTCTAAGGCGTGTAGCCGAGCTGCACGACCTCGAACATGCGGAGCGGGATCGCGCGGAGCGAGCGCGCGGTGAGCACGTGGTTCCACAAGAAGCCGTCCCCCTCGGCGATCGTGTTCTCGAGCTTCAGGCACGTCGGGCCGCCGGACTGGTCGCCGATCACTGCGCCGTAGCGCTGCAAGGCTTCTGCGATCACCAGCGCCGCCGGGGAGAGGCCGAGCTTCCCGAGGTCCACCGACGGGTCGATCCGGATCCTGGTGCCCTCGGGGGGCGCATCGGCAGCCGTGGTGCCGCACTCGTCGCCGACCATCGGGAAGACATGTGCGCATCCTGTGGTATCCACGGCGATCTTCAGCACGTGGTCGATCGAGCCCGCCTGGATCTCCCCGTATAGGACCGCGTAGGCCGACGGCGGGACACCCCGGTGCCCCGTGTTGCGCGGGTCGTCGCTGGCCGCGAGGGCGTGGTGCAGGCCGTTGGACGCGAGGTAGTAGACGGTGCCTCCGCACGCGCTCCATGCGTCGCGCGCGGCGTCGTAGGCCGCGTGCCAGAAGCCGTACACGATCCCCGCGCTCTCGTCGTAGACGGTCATCGCCGCGTCGGAAGAGGGGTCGGGGCGAGCGCCGGCCGGGATGCGCACGGACGCGAACGCCGGCGGCTGGGCCAAGGCGCAGGAGTTCGCCACCGCGTAGGCGGTGTCGCTCGGCGCGGCCCAGTAGACGGGGTTGCCCCACTTGCCCGTGGACGACGCGCCGGCCAGCCGGAGGTAGTTCGTGGTGCTGTCGGCCCTGATCCAGTCGATGATCGCGCGCGAGTTCGGGTCGACCGGCGCGGAGGGCGGCAGCGGCGTGTTCCAGAAGCTCGCCGACGTGAACACGGGGATCGACGCCGTGCCCGTCGCCGACCCGAGCGAGGCGACCGCGAAGACCTGGAGCCCGACGATGGCGAGCACGAGCCAGCCGCGGGCTCGGCGCCGGGTGGCGCGCCGCTGGGAACCAGGAGCACCAGACACTGCATCCCCTCTGCCATGGCGGCCGAGAGACGCTGGGGTCCCGGCGGGCCGCCGGACGGTACGCTGTCGATCCGGGTATCGGCCCGTACGGAGCCTCGGGACATCGGCGGAACCGACGTGATCCGCGCCACGGCGGGGGAGGACCGCGGGGGAGGACCGAAGGGCCCGGTCACGACGTCGGCTGGTTGGGCGGCGAAGGAGCGAGGGCGTGGGGAAGACGGCGATCATCGGGCTCGACGGGGCGACCTTCCGCCTGCTCGACCCCCTGTGCGACCAGGGCGTGATGCCGGCGCTCGCGGCGCTCCGCGCCCGCGGGGTCGACGGGGTCCTGCGCTCCACGACCCCCGCGTACACGCCGCCGGCCTGGGTCTCGATGCTCACGGGGGTGAACCCCGGGCGGCACAACGTCTACGGGTTCCTCGCGACCACGCCGCAAGAGCCCGTGAAGATCGCGCACTCCGGGACGATCTCCGC
>JBLMXP010000151.1:0-29530 GCA_050257835.1 Planctomycetaceae bacterium
TTGTTCCGCGGGTTCTTGTAGTGATCGAGGATCACTTCCTTATAGATGTCGTCGAGCGCCACGTGTCGTCCCTCCGGTCGTACAGAGCCTAGAACGTGAAGATGTCGCCCGCCTTGGTGAGCGAGTCCACCAAGGCGTCGACCTCGTCCCTCGTGTTGTAGACGTAGAAGGACGCCCGCGCGGTCGCGGGCGTCCCGAACCGGCGCATCACGAGCTGCGCGCAGTGGTGCCCAGCGCGGATGCACACGCCGTCGTCGTTCAGGATCGTCGCGAGGTCATGGGGGTGCACGTCGCGATACCAGAAGCTCACCGCGCCCCCGCGGATCTCCATGTCCTTGGGGCCGAACACCGTGGCGCCGGCTTCGAGCAGGCGATCCATCGCGTAGCGCGTCAGTTCCACCTCGTGCTCACGCACCGCGTCCATGCCGATCGCCTGCAGGTACTCGACCGCGGCGGCCAGACCGATCTGCTGGGCGACCTGCATCGTCCCCGCCTCGAAGCGGTAGGGCACGTCGTTCCAGGTGGCGTGGTCGTGGAAGACCTCGCGGATCATGTCGCCGCCACCGAACATCGGGGCCATGTCCTCGAGGTGCTCCCGCTTGGCGATCAGCCCGCCCGAAGCCGTCGGCCCGAGCATCTTGTGGCCGCTGAACGCGAAGAAGTCGGCGTCGAGCGCCTCGAGGTCGGTCGAGAGGTGCGGCGCGGACTGAGCGCCGTCGACGACCGCCACGGCGCCCACGGCGTGCGCCGCGTCGATCAGCTGCTTGAGCGGCGGGATCGTCCCGAGAGCGTTCGACATCCCCGTCACGGCGAAGACCTTCGTCCGCTCGGTGAGCAACGACCCGAGGTCGGACAGGTCGAGCAGCCCGTCGTCGGTGAGCGGCACGTACCGAAGGGTCGCCCCGGTCGCATCGCGGGCCAGCTGCCACGGCACGATGTTCGAATGGTGCTCCATCTCGGTGATGAGGATCTCGTCGCCCTCACGCAGATGCGTGCCGCCCCACCCGTGCGAGACCAGGTTGATCGCCTCGGTCGTCCCGCGTGTGAACACCAGCCGGGCGGGGTCCTCCACACCGAAGAAGCGCGCGATCGTCGCGCGAGCGCCCTCGAACCGCTCGGTCGCCTCCTCGCCGAGCGTGTAGATCCCGCGGTGCGCGTTCGCGTTGTACCGCCGGTAGAACTCGCTCTCGGCCTCGATCACCGGCAGCGGCTTCTGTGCGGTGGCTGCCGAGTCGAGGTACACGAGCGGCTTGCCGTCGAATTCACGTGCGAGGATCGGGAAGTCCTCGCGGATCAGGGCGACGTCCAGGGCTTCGGTCACGACCGGCTCACTCCTCGTCTGCAGCGGCGTCCTCGGCCAGCCCGAGCTCCTTGCGGATCCCCTCATAGCCCTTGTCCTCGAGCTCGTGGGAGAGCTCCGGCCCGCCGGAGCGAACGATACGACCCTTCATCATCACGTGGACGCGCTGCGGCGTGATGTAGTTCAACATCCGCTGGTAGTGCGTGATCACGAGCACGCCTAGGTCGGGCCCCACGAGCTCGTTCACGCTCTCGGCGACCAGCTTGAGCGAGTCGATGTCCAGACCCGAGTCGGTCTCGTCGAGCAGCGCGATCGATGGTTCCAGCACCGCGAGCTGTAAGACCTCGTTGCGCTTCTTCTCCCCGCCGCTGAAGCCCTGGTTCACGTAGCGTTGCACCATCGCGTCCTCGATCCCGAGGCGGTCCATCTGCGACTTCATGTGCCGGCGGAACTCGAGCGCCGAGACCTGGGTCCCCTTGATCGACTGGTAGGCCGTCCGCAGGAAGTTCACGACCGACACGCCCGGGATCTCGGTCGGGTACTGCATCGCGAGGAAGAGGCCGCGCTTGGCCCGCTCGTCCGGGGTGAGCGCGGTGATGTCCTCGCCGTTGAAGACCACCTGGCCACCCGTCACCACGTAGCCGGGCCGGCCCATGATCACGTTGCTCAGCGTGGATTTGCCCGACCCGTTCGGGCCCATCAGTGCATGGATCTCGCCCTGACGGACCACCAGGTCGATCCCGCGCAGGATCTCCTTGCCCTCGACGGTCGCGTGCAGGCCGCGCACCTCGAGGGTTGCCGGGGTGCTGCCGTTCGTCTCGCTCATGTCACACCTCGATCAGGATGTCGTCGCCGTCAACCGTGACCGGGTAGACCGTCACGGGCTGGATCGCCGGCAGGGTCCGCGCCCGTCCGGTCGCCAGGTCGAACGTGGAGCCGTGCTTCGGGCATTCGATCGTCGCCAGGTCCAGGTCCACGTCGCCCTCGTCGAGCCACGCGTGCTCGTGCGAGCACACGGCGTCGACCGCGCGGAAGCCGTCGTCGCCGAGGTTCACCACGGCCACCTCTCGTCCGTCCACCGCGAACCGCTTCGCTGCGCCCTCGGGCACGTCGGTACGTGTACACACGCGGACGGCCCCCATCAGCCGATCCCCCCGAGCTCGGCCGCGATCGCAGCCTCCGCGCTCTCTCGAACCTCGTCGAGCGCGACGCGGTCGAGCACCTCCTGGAAGAACCCGCTCACGATCAGGCGCTCCGCCTCGTCGTGGGGTATCCCGCGGCTCTCGGCGTAGAAGACCGCTTCCTCGTCGACCGGCCCGACGCTCGCCGCGTGGCCGCACCGCACGTCGTTCGCCTCGATCTCGAGGTTCGGGATCGCGTCGGCCTTCGCGTGCTCGGACAGCACGATGTTGCGCGAGGTCTGCATCGCGTTCGTCTTCTGCGCGCCGGGGCGGACGTGCACCCAGCCGCTGTAGACCGCGCGCGACTCGTCGCGGAGCGCTCCCTTGTAGAGGAGGTCGCTCGTGCAGTTCGGCGCCACGTGGTCCTGGATCGAGCGATGGTCGAAGTGCTGGTGGCCGTCGCCGAAGAACACGCCGAGCTGCTCGGAGAAGCCGCCCGGCTCCGCGAGCACGACCTCGTTCTCGACCCGCGAGAGGTCGGCGCCGAACCCGATCGCGAGGGTGCGGATCTCGGCGTCGCGGCCGACGTGCGCACGGACGACCCCGAGGTGCGTGACGCCGGCACCCCACTCCTGCGCCGAGACGTACCGAACGTGGGCGCCCTCGCCCACCACGATCTCGGTGATCGCGTCGCTCAACACCCGAGTGAGGTCCGGCGAGACGAACCGGTCGACGAACGTCACCTCGGAGCCTCGGCCGACCACCAGGAGCGTGTGCGGGAACACCGCGGCGCCGTCGGCGTCCACGTAGGTGAGGGTCTGCAACGGCAACTCGATCGCGACATCTGGCGGCACGTACACGAAGGTCCCGCCGGTGCGGAACGCGGCATGCAGCGCCGTGAACTTCGTTCGCTTCGCCGGGACGAGATCGAAGAGGTGACGCTCGACCAGGTCAGGACGCTCCGCGATCGCCTGGTCGAGATCGCCGAACCACACGCCCTTGTCCTCGAGACCGGATGCGCGCCGCGTGGAGATCACGTCGCCGTTGTGCTGGATCTGCAGCCCCGCCCGCTCACCAACCACGCCCGTCGCCGCCAGGATGCCGTGCCGGTCGACGGCCTGGGGCCCTTCGCCCCGCGTGTACGGGGCGAAGTCGAGCTCGAACCCCGAGAGGTCGGTGTAGCGCCATTCCTCGGTCTCTTGCGACGGCACGGGCAACGCCCGGAACTCGTGGTACGCCTGCTCCCGCAGCGCGCCGATGAACCCGGAGCCTTCCGGCAGCGCCGCCAGCGCCCGCTCGTCGAACGTCGTCTGCTCGGTCATCTCGGTCCTCTCCATGGAAGAGGACAGACCCGCGGCCTGCCCTCTGTCGGTGCGGTTCGGTCTCGGGAGCGGCCGCTAGCCGACCGAGCCTTCCATCTGCAGCTCGATCAGCCGGTTCAGTTCGACCGCGTACTCCATCGGGAGCTCGCGGGTGATCGGCTCGATGAAGCCGTTCACGATCATCGCGGTCGCCTCCTGCTCGGACAGGCCGCGGCTCATCAGATAGAAGAGTTGGTCCTCGCCGACCTTCGAGACCGTGGCCTCGTGGCCGAGCGCGGCCGTCTCGTCCTCGACCTCGATGTAGGGGTAGGTGTCCGAGCGCGATGCGTCGTCGAGGATCAGGGCGTCACAGCGCACGGTGCTCTTCGCGTGGTGCGCGTCGGGCTCGACGCGGACGAGCCCACGATATCCGGTGCGGCCGCCGTCCTTGGACACGGACTTCGAGGTGATCACGCTGGTGGTGTTCGGCGCCGCGTGGATCGCCTTGCCGCCCGCGTCGGTGTGCATCCCCTTGCCGGCGAACGCGACCGAGAGGATCTCGCCGCGCGCGCCGCGCCCGAGCAGGTAGATCGACGGGTACTTCATGGTGACCTTCGACCCGATGTTGCCGTCGACCCACTCCATCACGGCGTCCTCGTAGGCGGCCGCGCGCTTGGTCACGAGGTTGTACACGTTCGTCGACCAGTTCTGGATCGTCGTGTACCGGACCCGCGCGCCCTTCATCGCCTTGATCTCCACCACGGCCGAGTGCAGCGAGTCGCTCGAGTAGATCGGCGCCGAGCAGCCCTCGACGTAGTGCACGTAGGAGCCCTCGTCGGCGATGATCATCGTCCGCTCGAACTGGCCCATGTTCTCGGCGTTGATCCGGAAGTAGGCCTGCAACGGGATGTCGACGTGCACGCCCGGCGGGACGTAGATGAACGACCCGCCCGACCACACGGCGGTGTTCAGCGAGGCGAACTTGTTGTCGTTGGGCGGGATGACCGTGCCGAAGTGCTCACGGACGAGGTCCGGGTAGTCGCGGACCGCCGAGTCCATGTCGGTGAACAGCACCCCGATGTCGTCGAGCTCCTTCTTGATCTTGTGGTAGACGACCTCGGACTCGTACTGGGCGCTCACGCCGCCGAGGTACTTCTTCTCGGCCTCCGGGATCCCGAGCTTGTCCCACGTGCCCTTGATGTCGTCGGGAAGATCGTCCCAGTTCGACGCCTGCTTCTCGGTGGAACGGATGAAGTAGTAGATGTTGTCGAAGTCGATGTCGGACAGATCGGCGCCCCACCAGGGCATCGGGCGCTGCTCGAAGTACTTCAGGCTCTTCAGCCGGATCTTCCGCATCCACTCGGGCTCGTTCTTGAGCGCGGAGATCTCCTCGACCACACGCTCGGACAGCCCTCGCTTGGGCTCGAAGACCGCGTGCGACGGGTCCTTCCAATCGAACCGGTAGCCCTTGCTGAGTTCCTTGAGGTGCTCTTCCTGGCTGACGACCATCTCCGGTCCTCTTCCCCACTCGCGGCTCGGCGGCGCGACACATCCGAGCCTAGACGCCCGAACACCTCAAAGTCTACCGGAGAGGTCGGATTCGGGGCGCCGCGCGTGCGGCATCGGCCCGCGGAGCCGCGAGGTCGCGTGCGAGCCGGTCTCAACCGAGCTCGACGGGCGCCCCCACCAACGAGCCGTACTCCGTCCAGGAGCCGTCGTAGTTCTTCACGTTCGGCTGCCCGAGCAGCTCACGGAGGACGAACCAGGTGTGGGAGCTCCGCTCCCCGATCCGGCAGTACGCGATCACCTCGCGGTCGGGAATGATCCCCGCCTGCTCGTAGATCGCGCGGAGCTCGTCGGCGTCCTTGAACGTCCCGTCGTCGTTGGCGGCTTCGGCCCATGGGACGTTCGCCGCCCCCGCGATGTGCCCGGGGACCTGCGATCGCTCCTGGGGCAGGTGGTCGGGGGCGAGCTTCTCGCCGCGGAACTCCTCCGGCGAACGCACGTCCACGAGTCCGACCTCGGTCCCGACCTTGTCGAGCACCTCGTCACGGAGCGCCCGGAGCTCGGGCCGCTCCTCGCCGAGCAGCACGTGGTCCGAAGGCTCGTACGACGGCACCTGATCGGTCAGCTCCCGGCTCTCCAGCTCCCACTTCTTGCGGCCGCCGTCGAGCAGCCGGACGCCGTCGAACCCGCGAAGCTTGAGCAGCCAGTAGGCGTACGCGGCGAACCAGTTGTTGTTCCCGCCGTACAGGACGACGGTCTTGTCGCCGGCGCCCGCGACAGCGAGCAGGTCGGCGAACCCCTGCTGGTCGATGAAGTCTCGGCCGACGGGCGTGTGGAGGTCGGTGCTCCAGTCCCACGGGACCGAGCCCCGGATGTGGCCCTTCTCGTAGGCGGTGGTGTCCTCGTCGACCTCGATCACGCGGATCGTAGGGTCGTCGAGGTGGTCCTCGAGCCAGTCGGTGGAGACCAGCACGTCGGGGTTGGCGTAGTCGGTCACGGTGCGCTCCTTCCAGGGCGTTTGCTTCCAGAGCGTTGCCCAGGGCAGACGGTGTGGGTGTCAGGCGGAGGCGCGCGAAGACCGACAGCACAGGCGGGACGGGATCATCGCGCCGACGAGACCGCGGCAACGCGTTCGGATCATCTCCCACCCCCCCAGTCGGGATTGCAGGTGCAACAACTACCGCACCCGTGGGGGAGCGTCAAGGCAGCGGGTCGCGCTCAGAAGATGCCGAGGGCGGCCTTGGCCTCATCGGACATCAGCTCGGGCGACCACGGCGGGCGGAACACGAGCTCGGGACGGACCTCGCCGATGCCCTCGATCGGGGCGAGGAACGCCCGGATCTGGTCCTCGATCAGCGGCCCGATCGGGCAGCCCATCGTGGTCAGGCTGTACAGGATGTCGACATCCCCGTTGTCGTGGACCTCCACCTCATAGACCAGCCCGAGATCGACGATGTTGATCCCGAGCTCGGGGTCGTAGACCTGGCTCAGAGCCTGCAGGACGCGCTCGCGCGTGAGGCCCTGGCCCTGGCCCGCGGACGTTCCATCGGGCCCGGTCCCGCCGTCGTCCTGGGTCTCGATCGTGGTGGTTTCTTCGTCCGTCACCTTGAGAACCTTCCCCGTCTCGGAGCCCTATGATGCAGTCTCACCATACTTCCCCAGCCACGGAAGGAGCCCGATTGCCTCCGATCCGCGCCTTGATCGTCGACGACCACCCTGTCACCCGCGAGGGCCTGCGTACCGCGCTCGAGCTCTCCGAGGACGCCGTGGTCGTGATCGGCGAGGCCGCGAGCGGCGAGGAAGCCGTCGAGCAGGCCCGCTCCCTCACGCCCGACGTGGTGTTCATGGACGTGCGGATGCCCGGCATGGGCGGGATCGAGGCGACCCGCAGGATCCGCGAGGCCTCCCCCGAGACCAAGGTGATCCTGATCACGATCGACGAGTCCCGCGGGGCGATCTCCGACGCGATCCAGGCGGGGGTGTCCGGGTACCTGCTGAAGGACGCCTCCCCCGACGCCCTCGTCGACGCCGCGCGCAACGCCCTGGAGGGCAACGCGGTGATCCACCCCCAGCTCACGAAGACCTTCATCGAGGAAGCCCAGGTCGCGGGCGGGGAGGAGGGCTCGGCTCGCCCCGCCCCGCTGTCCAAGCGCGAACGGGAGATCCTGCAGAGGGTCGCCGATGGCGCCACCACCCGGCAGGTTGCCTCCGACCTCGGCATCTCGCCCCATACCGTGAAGACCCACCTCGAGCGGATCTTCGAGAAGCTCGGCGCGAACGACCGTGCCCAGGCGGTCGCGATCGCGATCCGTACCGGCATCGTCCGCTGAGCACGCCGGCGTCTGGCCGGCGACGTCGCGGGGCGCCATCCTCAATCGGGCTCGAGCCCGGCCGATATCCCCTGCAGATGACCACGAACGTCCTCCTGTGCGACACGCCCGACGAGGTCGCGCGGCTCCAGTACGAGCTCCTCCGCGAGGCGCCCGATCTGCTCGTGGAGAGCACGACCGACGCCTTCAAGGCGGTCGAGTCCGCCGCACGCTCTCGTCCGGACGTCGTCGTGTGCGACCTGGCCTTGGACGGGATCGGCGGCGCCGAGTTCGTGCGGCGGCTCCGCGCCTCGACCCCCGCCACCCATGTCATCGCCCGGGCGTCGCATCCCGAGCCCGACGACATCCGCTCCTGCCTGGCCTCGGGGGCGTCGGCCTTCCTGCTCAAGGCCGACCGGGGAGCGACGGTCGTAGCCGCGATCCGCGCGGTGGCGCTCGGCAGCGTCGTCTTGTCGCCGACCGCCGCGAGCGTGTTCGGCGACGAGGTGGCGCGCACCGCCGCCCGGCTGAGTGAGCTCGAGTCGGAGCTGACCGAGGTCCGCGACGAGGTCTCCAAGGGCACGTCGGCCAAGGCCGACTTCCTGGCCAACATCTCCCACGAGCTCCGCACCCCGGTCACGGTGGCCAAGGGCATCGCCTACGTGTTGCGCAACCCCAGCGTCCCCGAGAGCGAACGGGACCAGTTCCTCGAACAGCTGCAGGCCTCCCTCGACCGGCTGATGGCGATCGTGGACGAGCTGATCACCGTCGCCGAGCTCGAGCGAGGGACCTTCTCGCTGGAGCTCGGGCTCACCGACCTCGGGCCGCTGGTGCGCCACGCCGTGGACGAGGTGGGACGTCAGTACCCATCGGTCCCGGTCGTCGCGCAGGTCCCCGACGCCCTGATGGCGATCGCGGACGGCGCGAGGATCGGCGGGGTCGTCCGCGAGCTGCTGGACAACGCCTGCCGCTACTCCCCCCCGGGTCGCACGGTCGAGCTCGTGGCTCGCAACCTCGACGAGGGCGTGGTGATCACCGTCACCGACCGCGGCGAGGGGATCGACCGAGCGGTCGCGATGCGGGCGTTCGAACAGCCCTGCTCGACCGGGGAGGGCACCCTCCGCAAGGAGAAGGCCGGGGTCGGGGTCGGGCTGCACCTGGCCCGGCAGGTGGTCGTCGAGCACGGCGGGATCGTCTGGTCGGATCCGTTGCCCGGCGGGGGCTCTCGCGTCTCGTTCTGCATCCCCTCGCACGAGGGCGCGCACCTGGACGCCCCGCCTGCCGGCGCCGCGTAGCGACCCGAGGCGTCCGCGCAGGCGAGCCCTCCGGCGCTGGCGCGCGCGAGGTTCAGGGACTATCCTCCAGCGGCGAGGGACCCGCAGCGTGCGCAGGATCATCGTCGGGATCGTCGTCAGCTTCGCCGCCACGAGCTGCGCGGCGTCCGGCGTCGCGCCCCCGCAGCCGCGGCCCGAGGCCCTTCAGGTCCGCCCGACCGACACCCCACTCGTGCTCGTCTCGGACGGAGCGGTCACCGCGCTCGTCCCCGGGGGGTGGCGTGCGGCGGCCGTGTCCATGGACGCCAGCCGCGGCTTCGTCGCGTCGCCGCACCCGGAGCGCTGGCGGAGCCCCGCGGCGCTCGAGACCGGCCTCGCCGCCACCTGGATCGACGCCACGCGCGTCGGGCTCCCGTCCGACGTCTACTACCTGGCCGCCACCGGACCGATGTTCGACCGGCTCGTCGACGCGCCCGGGTGCACGGCCGAGCGCCGCGTGGTCTTCGCCGACAACGCACCGGGGTTCGCGCGCGGCGGGGCCGCATCGCCCGGCGACTTCGTCGCCCGAGGATCGGGGGTCTGCGCGGGCGCGGGAGCGCCCGCCCGACGCTGGTGCTACTTCGTGGCGGCGCCGGGGTTCGGACCCGCCAAGCAGCTCGGGATCCCCAGCTCCGGCCTGTACGTCGCCGTCGCGGTCACCCGGGACGCTCCCGGCGCGGGCCGCCGGCTCGCGGATCTGTTGCGCCACGTGAGCTTCGGCGGCGCCAGCGTGCAGGACTTCGTCCGCGCGGTGCGCTCCCCCGCCGTCGGGCTCTGAGCGCCCACGCTCAGCGGGGGCTGCGCTCGACGAACGGGGGGCGGACGACCGTCGCGACGCCTCGCCGGCCGCGGAT
The DNA here is from genome assembly GCA_050257835.1 of Planctomycetaceae bacterium. GTDB lineage: Bacteria > Actinomycetota > UBA4738 > UBA4738 > HRBIN12 > AC-51. Next base: position 9,705 of record JBLMXP010000151.1, read on the forward strand.
GTCCACCTCGACCTCGTCGCCGACGTCGGCCACGTCGGCTGGCCACAGGTACGCGAGCCCGATCCCGGTCTGCAGCAACGGGGAGAAGGTTCCGCTCGTGACCTCCCCGATCACCTTGTCCCCGTCGAAGACCGGGTAGTGGGCCCGGGGGATGTGCCGTCGCTCGCGCATCCGCAGCCCCCGCAAGCGGCTCGGCAGGCCCTCCTCGCGCTGGCGCGCCAGCGCCTCTCGACCACGGAACGGTCCCTTGTCCATCGCGACCGCCCACGAGAGCCCCGCCTCGAACGCGGTCGAGGTCTCGAACAGGTCCTGGCCGTACAGCGGGTAGCCCATCTCCAGGCGCAAGACGTCGCGGGCGGCCAGGCCGCACGCCATGCCGTCGAAGGCCGCCGCCTCCTTGCGCAGCGCCCGCCAGAGCTCCACCGCGACGTCTTGATAGGTGAACAGCTCGAACCCGATCTCGCCGGTGTATCCCGAACGCGTGAGGATCAGCGGGCGCCGCCGGTACTCCGATCGGACGCACTGCATGAAGCCGAGGTCGCTCGCCTCCGGGAACAGCGCGCGCGTCACGTGGACCGCCTCGGGGCCCTGCACCGCCAGGAAGCACCAGTCCTGGTGGTACATCAGGTGCACGCGGTCCGGGGCCTCGGCCTCGCCCAAGATCGTGAGGACCCGCTGGGTGTTGGCGGCGTTGGGCACCACGAAGTAGCGGTCCTGATCGAGGCGGTACACGATCAGGTCCTCGATCACCCCGCCCCCTTCGTTGAGCACGAGGTTGTACTGCGCCTCCCCGACCGCCACCGCGGCGACGTCGTTCGACACCACTCCCTGCAGCAGCCCCAGGGCACCGGGCCCCTCCACCTCGACCTTGCCGAGATGGGTGAGGTCGAACAGTCCAACGCGCTCACGCACGGCCTCGTGCTCGGCCAGGGCGCCCTCGTACTCGAGCGGCATCAGCCATCCACCGAACGGCCCCAGCTTCGCCCCCAGCGCCTCGTGCTCGGCCTCGAGCGGCGAGTGCTGCACCCTGACGTCGTCGTCCATGCCTCGCAATCGTAGGAGGCGAACCGGCTCCCTGCAGGGGCTTGGTCTCCAACCCGGGTAGACTCGCTCATCGGATGGGAGACGCGTTCGACGTCGTCGTGATCGGCGCGGGCACGGCGGGGTATTCGACCGCCCTGCGCGCCGCGGAACTTGGCAAGCGCGTTGCCCTCGTGGAGCGCGACGAGCGGCTCGGCGGCACCTGCCTGCTGCGCGGCTGCATCCCCACGAAGGCGCTCCTGCGGTCCGCGGACGTCCTCGACACCGTGAACCGCTCGGCGGAGTGGGGCATCAAGGCCTCGGGCGAGCCGGACTGGTCGGCGGTGACCGCGTTCGAGGAGGCGATCGTCGACAAGCTCGTCAAGGGCGTCGAAGGGCTCGTGAAGGGACGCAAGATCGACCGGGTCACCGGCGCCGCGCGGCTGCTGCCCGGTCCCGTCGTCGAGGTCGACGGCCGGCGCCTGGACGCCGCCGACGTGGTGGTCGCCACCGGCTCGCGCCCCAAGCTGCTGCCCGGCGTCGAGGTCGGTCCGCGGATCTTCACGAGCGACCAGGCCCTGTGGGCCGACACGGTCCCGGCCTCCGCGGTCGTGATCGGGGCGGGCGCCGTCGGGCTCGAGTTCGCGTCGATCTACCGCTCCTTCGGCGCGGAGGTCACGCTCGTCGAAGCCTTGCCCCGGCTCGCGCCGCTCGAGGACGAGGAGATCTCCAAGGAGATCGCGCGCGCCTACCGCAAGCGGAAGATCGCCACCGCGGCGGGCGCGAACGTCCAGGGGATCGTCGACACCGGCACCGGCGTCGAGGTGACCTACGCGGTCGGCGACGCCCCCACGACCGTGACGGCCGACGTCTGCCTCATCGCCACCGGTCGGGGGCCCGTGACCGACGGCCTGGAGGGGTCGGGGGTCGCGCTCGACGCCCGCGGGTTCGTGCAGGTCGACGACCAGCTGCGTACCAGCGCGCCCCACGTCTGGGCCGTCGGCGACGTCGCGGCGACGCCGCTGCAGCTCGCACATGTCGCGTTCACCGAGGGATACGCGGTCGCCGAGCGGATCGCGGGTCAGCCGGTCGCGCCGATCGACTACGTCGGGATCCCTCGCGTCACGTACTGCACCCCCGAGATCGCGAGCGTCGGGCTCACCGAGGCGCAGGCGCGCGACCGAGGTCGCGACGTCGTGACCGAGCGGCTCGACTTCCGGGCGATCGGCAAGGCGAACATCGTCGGCGAAGGCGGGTTCGTGAAGGTCGTCGCCGAGGCCTCGGAGGTGCCCGGGGACGGACCGGTGATCGGCGTGCACATGATCGGCCCCCACGTCACCGACCTGATCGCCGAGGCGATGCTCGTCACCGCGTGGGAGGCGACGCCGCTGGAGGTGGCGGCGCACATCCATCCCCATCCCTCCTTGTCCGAAGGATTCGGCGAGGCGATGCTCGCGCTCGCCGGCAAGGCTCTGCACACCGCGTGAGGACACCTGTGGCCACGACCCTCGAACCCGACACGACCTCCGGAGAACCGCTCCCCGACGACCGGCTCCGCGAGATCCTGCACCTGCTCAAGCTCGCCCGGTACTTCGACGAGCGGATGGAGGCGCTCTACCGCCAGGGACGCCTGCCCGGCGCGATCTACTCCGGGCGCGGCCAGGAGGGCACCCACGTCGGCGTCGCCTTCGCCCTGGAAGCCGAGGACTCCCTGTTCCCGACGCACCGTGACCTCACCGCGCAGTTGACGAAGGGCCTGGACCTCAAGCGCGTGATGGCCCAGTACTGGGGACGGATCGACGGGTACACGCGGGGCCGCGACGGGAACAGCCACATCGGCGACTGGCAGGGCCACAAGACGTTCACGGTGATGTCCCACCTCCCGATCGCCTACCCGGTGGCCTGCGGCGCCGCCCTCGCCTACCAGCTCCGTCGGGAGCCCCACGTCGCGATGGCGATCTGCGGCGACGGCGCCACCTCCAACGGCCGCTGGCACGAGGCGATCAACACCTCCGCGGTGTTCGGCCTGCCGGTGGTGTGGGTCGTGAACAACAACCAGTTCGCGTACTCGACGCCCAACCCGCAGGAGTTCGCGGTGCCGACGATCGCCGAGCGCGCCGCGGCCTACGGGATCCCCGGCGTCCGCGTCGACGGCGGCGACGTCCTGGAGGTCTACGCCGCCGCGAGGCAGGCCGTGGACCGCGCGCGCGGCGGGGGCGGACCCACGCTGATCGAGTCGGTGTCGCTCCGCTGGCGCGGCCACGCCGGCCACGATCCGGCGAAGTACATGGCGCGCGAGCTGCTGGACGACTACATGGCCCACCACGATCCGGTCAAGAACTTCGAGGAGCACCTCCTCGAGCGGGGCGTGATGACGAAGGACGACATCGCCGAGCTGCAGGCCACGATCGAGCGGGAGTTCGACGAAGGGTACGAGTACGCGCTGGCCTCGCCGTTCCCCGAACCCGGCGACGCCACGAAGGGGCTGTGGGTCGAGGACGGCTACTGGACCTCCGAGCCCGGGCGCGGCGGCGGAACGGAAGCCGGCTGATGGCTACCGCACGGGTCGAGGCGGGCGCGGCCGGCCACGGCGCCGAGCCGCGGGGCAAGCGCACCGACGACGGCCAGGCCACCTACCTGATCGCGATCGCCGAGGCGCTCTGGGAGGAGATGGAACGCGACGAGCGCGTGTACATGCTCGGCGAGGACATCGGGGTCTACGGCGGCGCGTTCAAGGTCACCGAGGGGTTCTTGGATCGGTTCGGCCCGACGCGCGTGATCGACACGCCGATCGCCGAGGAGACGATCGTCGGGATGGCCGTCGGCTCCGCGATGGAAGGGCTGCGGCCGATCGCCGAGTTCCAGTACGCGGACTTCATGTCGAGCGGGTTCGACGAGATCACCACGGTGCTCTCCCGATACCACTACCGCAGCGGCGTGCCGCTCCCGGTGGTGCTGCGGGGACCGTCGGGCGGGGGCGTGCGCGCGTCGTCGTTCCACTCGGTCAACCCCGAGCCGTGGTTCGCCTACCAAGGCGGGATCAAGATCGTGTGCCCGTCGTTCCCCTCCGACGCGAAAGGACTGCTGAAGTCGGCGGTCCGCGACGACAACCCCGTGATGTTCCTCGAGCACAAGTGGATCTACCGCCGGATCAAGGAGCAGGTCCCGACCGACCCCGACTTCACGCTGCCGATCGGCGTCGCCCAGGTGCGTCGCCCGGGCGACGACGTCACGGTGGTGACGTACGGCGCGATGGTCCACAAGGCGCTCGAGGCGGCCGAGAGCCTCGCCCAGCGCGGGATCTCGCTCGAGGTCGTCGACCTGCGCACCGTCTACCCGCTCGATGAGGAGACCGTGCTGCGCTCGATCGAGAAGACCTCGCGCGCGCTCGTGCTGACCGAGGGGTACCGGTTCGTCGGGATCGGGGCCGAGGTGGCCGCCACGATCGCCGACCGGGCGTTCCAGCACCTCGACGCGCCCGTGAAGCGTCTCGCCCCGCCGAACATGCCGATCCCGTTCAGCCCCACGCTCGAAGACGCGTTCCTGCCGCAGGTCGCCGACATCGAGCGCGCCGTCGACGAACTGTCCGCTTGGTGACCCCGGAGGCTCGATGACCTCGATCCAGATGCCCCAGCTCGGCGAGACGATCGTCGAGGGCACGATCTTGAAGTGGCTCAAGCAGGAGGGCGAGCGCGTCGAGCGCGACGAGCCGCTGTTCGAGATCTCGACCGACAAGGTGGACACGGAGGTCCCGTCGCCGGTCGCCGGCACCGTCTCGAAGATCCTGGTCCCCGAGGGCGAGACCGTCCCGGTCGGGACCGAGCTCGCGACGGTCGACGACGGCGCGGCCGCCCCTTCGCAGATGTCGGCACCCGCGGAACCTGCCCCGGCTGCCGCACCGGCGGCGCCCGCACCGACGGCGGCGCCCGCACCGACGGCGGCGCCCGCACCGACGGCCGTGCTGCCCGACCGCGGGCCGCGCTCGCAGATCGTCTCCCCGGTGGTGAGGCGACTGGCGCAGGAGCACGCGATCGACCTGTCCACGCTCGCCGGCACGGGCGAGGGCGGGCGGATCACCCGCAAGGACGTGCAACGGGCGATCGCGGCCGGCCCCGGCGCGATGCCCGCCGCGCCCGCCGCGCCAGCTGCGTCAGCCGCCGTTCCTGCGGCGGCTCCCGCGCCGATGCCCCCGCTCGCCCAGGGCGTGGCGGCAGGCGAGGAACGCCAGCCGATGACCCACATCCGCCGCGCGATCGCCGAGCACATGCACGCCTCGGTGCAGACGACGGCGCGCGCCTGGACGATGGTCGAGGTCAACGTCGAGCACCTCGTGCGCCTGCGCGACCAGGAGAAGGAACGCTTCCGCGCCAAGCACGGCGTGAACCTCACCTACCTGCCGTTCGTGGTGCGCGCCACCGTGGACGCCCTGCAGGAGTACCCGTACGTGAACGCCCGCCTCGACGGCGACGACATCGTGACCCCTCGCGCCGTGCACATGGCGATCGCGGTCTCCTACGACGCCGGGCTGATCGTCCCCGTGATCAAGAACGCCGACGCGATGAACACCGTGGGGATCGCGCGCGCGATCGCCGACCTCGCGGCGCGCGCCCGCGCCCACCAGTTGCAGCCCGACGAGGTCCAGGGCGGGACGTTCACGATCACGAACCCGGGCCCGTACGGGTCGGTCGCGAGCGTCCCGATCATCAACACGCCCAACGTCGCGATCCTGTCGCTGGACGCGATCGTGCGGCGGCCGGTCGTGATCGACGACGCGATCGCGATCCGCTCGATGGTGAACATCTCGATGTCCTGGGACCATCGCGTGATCGACGGGGAGCTCGCCACGCGGTTCCTCGCGCGCGTGAAGCAGAACCTCGAGACCTGGGACTTCGCCGAGGATCTCGGCCTGTAGGCCCGATGCCGCGCGACGCCTGGCTCGTCGTCCCCGAGGGTCCGGTCCCCTACGACGCCGCGAACGACGCGATGCACACCCTCGCTGTTCGGCGGCTCGCCCGCGAGATCCCCGACACGGTGATCCTGCTCGAGCACCCACCCGTGTACACGGCGGGACGCCGCGCGAAGGACGCCGAGCTGCTGTGGGCGCCGGCGGAGATCGAGGCCCGCGGCGGACTGGTCCGTAGGATCGACCGGGGCGGTTCCTTCACGTTCCACGGCCCCGGACAGCTCGTCGGCTACCCGATCCTCGACCTCGGAGCGAAGCCCGACGCCGCTGCCTACCTGCGCAGCCTCGAAGAGGCCGTGATCCGCACGTGCGGCGACCTCGACGCAGCGGTCACGCGCCGCGCCGACGTGCAGACGGGCGTGTGGTCCGGCCAGGACAAGATCTGCGCGATCGGGGTGCGCCTGCTGCGGGCTCGCGTCACGCTGCACGGCTTCGCCCTGAACTGCGACACGGACCTCTCGTGGTTCGCGGGGATCGTGGCCTGCGGCCTGCCGGCGCACGGCGTGACGTCGCTGTCGGCCCTGCTCGGGCGCGACGTCACGGTCGCCGAGGTCCGCCCGCGCCTCGAACGGCGCCTCGCGGAGGTCTTCGACCTCGCGCTCGTGCCGGCCCCCGAGGAGATCCGCGCGGCCTTCGCCGCGACGGCCGATGTCTGAGCGGGTGCATCGGACGGCCGCCGTCGGGTTCGAACGGGCCGCCGGTGCCTACGAGCGCGGCCGCCCGGACTTCCCCGGGGAGGCGGTCGCGTTCCTCGTCGAGCGGCTGGAGCTCGCGCCGGGACGCGTCCTGCTCGAGCTCGGCGCGGGCACCGGCAAGCTCACCCGGTTGCTCGTTCAGGCCGGCGCCCGGATCGTGGCGGTCGAGCCGGTCTCGGCGATGCGCGAGGCGCTCCGCGCCGCCGCGCCCTCGGCAGCCGGGCTCGACGCCGTCGCCGAGGACCTCCCGCTCCCCGACGCCTCGGTCGACGCGGCCGTCGCCGCCCAGGCGTTCCACTGGTTCGACGGACCGCGCGCGGTGCACGAGCTGGGGCGCGTGCTGCCGGCGGGCGGGCCCGTCGCGCTCGTGTGGAACGTGCGTGACGAGAACGAGCCCTGGGTCCGAGGGCTCACGGAGCTGATCGAGCCCTACCGGGGGGACGCGCCGAGCCACCGCTCGATGCGCTGGCGCGAGGCCTTCGACCGCTCCCGGAGGTTCGCGCCCCTCGAGCGCGTCTCGTTCGTCTACGCGCACCGCACGACGGCCGACGCGGTGGTCGACCGGATCGTCTCGATCAGCTTCGTGGCGGCCCTGCCCGACGCCGAACGGGAACGGGTCGCCGAAGGCGTGCGGGCGCTCGTCCCCGGCGCCGGTCCGGGCGCGCGCGAGGTGGTCTTCCCTTACCGCACCGATGTGTGGACGACCCGCAGACGCTGAGCCTCACGCGTCGGCGACCACCGCGTAGCGCGGGCGGTGGGTGAGCGGTCCGAGCGGCCACGGTTCCCGCGCCTCGGTCGCCCACTCCACGTCGCGCAACCGGTGGAGGCGGACCGCCTTCCACCCCGCCCGGCGCACGGCCAGCACGAACGGGCGCGGAGAGGTCGTGCGTCCCAGCGGGAGCCGCGACACGATGTCCTGCGGGTAGGCGGCGTGGTGGTCGTCGCGGACCCCGTAACAACGCTTCGCGATCCGCGCGAGCGCGTCCTTGGCCGCGACGAACGGGCCCTCGCCGGCCCAGGATCCCTCGAACAGGACGAGCCTGCCGCCCGGGCGCACGACATCGTGCCAGGCCGCGAACGCGCGGTCGGGGTCGGGCAGCGTCCACGCGAGGTGGCGCTCCATCACGGCGTCGAACGGGCCCGGCGGCGGCTCCTCGGCCGGGCCGTGGTGGAACGCGAGCGTCAGCCCGCGCTCGGCGGCCTTGGCGCGGGCCTTGCCGAGCATCCCGTCGGACAGGTCCAGCGCCGTCACGTCGTGCCCGAGCTCGGCCGCGAGCAGCGCCAGCGACCCGGTGCCCGCACCGACGTCGAGCACCCGCGCGGGAGGGTCGGGCAGGAACGACCCGAGCGCGTCGGCCCACGCGGCGGCCTCCACCGGATCGGACATCGCGTGACCGGCCGAGGCGTCGTAGCCCTCGGCGTCCTCGTCCCACCAGTCTCGGAGGCGGTCGTGGACCTCGCTCATGACGCGCGGTCCCTAGAACAGCGCGGCGGCGAGCCGGCGACGGTACTCGATGGTGAGCGGGTCGTCGTCACCGAGCACCGCGAACGACGTCAGCATCGCGTGGCGGGCGTCGTCGCGGTCGTCCGAGAGGGCGCCGAGCATCCCGTCCAGCGCCTCCCGCCACGATCCCTGCGCAGCGAGGCGCTTCGCGGCCACCAGCGTCCCGGCGCCGGGCTCGTGCGCCCACTCGCGGACCACGATCAGCGCGTGCACCCGCTCGGCCTCGGGATCGGGCAGATGCTGCATCACCAGCGGGCGGGCGGCCTCGACGTCGCCGCGGTCGAGCAGGATCCGCGCCAGCCCCAGGGCCGCGTCGCGGTTGCCCGGATCCTTGTCGAGCACGTCGCGGAAGCCGGCTTCGGCCTCCGCGACGTCGCCGGACTCCGCCTCGGCGGCGGCCTCCTGCACCTCGAGCTCGGTCTCGGTGGGCATCAGCGAGTCGACGAACCGCCGCACCTCGGGCTCGGGGAGCGCGCCGAGGAACCCGTCCACGATCTGCCCGTCACGGAAGGCCACGACCGTGGGGATGCTCTGGCTCCGCACCGCCTGGAGCAGTGCTTGCCCCACACCGTTCGCGTCCACGTCGACCTTGGCGAGCAGGAAGCCGCCGTCGCGCTCGGTGGCGACCTTCTCGAGGATCGGGCCCAGGGTCCGGCAGGGGCCGCACCACGCAGCCCAGAGGTCGACGACGACGGGCCGTTCCTTCGATCCCTCGACCACCACCCGTTCGAAATCCTCGTCGGTGACGTCGACGACGTGCTCCATGGTCGTGCTCATCGTTCCCTTCCTCGGTCTTCAGGCAGTGTGGGGGACGCGCCCCGGGGTGACAACGCGGGCCGGCGCGGCCCTGTTCCCTCCGTCGGCGCGACCGCGGCCGAAGCGCCGCAGGCGCAGCGCGTTCAGCACGACGGTGACGCTCGACATCGCCATCGCCGCCGCGGCCCACATCGGGTTCAGCACGCCGAAGACCGCGAGCGGGATCATCACGACGTTGTACCCGAACGCCCAGAACAGGTTCTCGGCGATGATCCGGTAGGTCCGTCGCGCGAGCGCCAGCGCGTCGGCCACCGACAGCAGCGAGCCCCCGAGCAGGTCGACGTCGGCCGCGGCCATCGCGACGTCGGTGCCCGACCCCATCGCGATCCCGACCGTCGCCGCCGCGAGCGCAGGTGCGTCGTTCAGCCCGTCGCCCACGAACACGACCCGCCGGCCCTCGTGCTGGAGCCGCCGGACCTCCTCGACCTTGCCGTCCGGATAGACCTCGGCGAGCACGCGGTCGATCCCGGTCGCGGCAGCGATCGCCTCGGCCGTCGCGCGCCGGTCGCCGGTGACCATCGCGACCTCGAGCCCGAGGGCGTGCAACCGCTCGACGGTCGAGGCGGCTTCCGCCTTGACGGTGTCGGCCACGGCGAGGAGCCCGTAGGGCACGGCGTCGCGCCACACCGCGAACGGCGTCAGCCCACGCCGGGCGAGCCCGTCGGCCATCTCCTCCATCGCGGGCGGGAGCCCGGTCGCGCGGCCGACCCGCAGCCGCGCGCCGTCGAGCACACCGGTCGCCCCGGCGCCGGGCTCGACGGCGTGGGCCGAGGCCTCCGGCACCGACACCCCCCGGGCGCGGGCGCCATCGACGACCGCGCGTGCGATCGGGTGCTCGGACCCGGCCTCGGTGGCCGCCGCCCAGGCGAGCACCTGCGCCTCGTCGGCCCCGTTGACGGCGATCACGTCGGCGAGCGCCATCGTGCCCTGGGTCACGGTGCCCGTCTTGTCGAACAGGACGATGTCGGCCGCCCGCGCGGCCTCGAACACCTCGCCGCCCTTGAACAGCACCCCCAGTTCCGCCGCGCGGCCCGTGCCGGCCATGATCGCGGCCGGCGTGGCCAGGCCGAGCGCGCAGGGACACGCGATCAGCAGCACCGCGGTCGCGTGGAGCAGGGCCTGACCCGGCCCGACACCGCCGACCCATACCCAACCGACGAAGGTGAGCGCCGCGATCGCCATGACGACCGGAACGAACACCGCCGAGATCCGGTCGGCGAGCCGCTGCACGGGGGCCTTCGAGCCCTGCGCGGCTTCGAGCAGCCGGACGATCTCCGCGAGCTTCGTGTTCGCTCCGACCTTCGTGACGAACACGACCAGACGTCCGCGGCCGTTGATCGAGGCGCCGACGACCTCGTCGCCCGGCTGCACGTCCACCGGCACCGATTCCCCCGTGAGCAGGGACAGGTCCACCCAGGACTCGCCCTCCTTGACGACGCCGTCGGCGGGAACCTTCTCTCCCGGGCGTACGACCGCCTTCATCCCCGGGCGGAGGTCCTCGATCGGGATCGTCCGCTCCTCGCCCTCGGGCGTGAGGATCGTCGCCTGCTTCGCACCGCGCTCGAGCAGCGCGCGGGACGCGTCGCCGGCCGTGGCGCGGGCGCGGGCCTCGAGCATCTTGCCGAGGAGGATCAGCGTGATGATCACGGCCGCGGTGTCGAAGTAGTGGTGGACCTGGGGCGTCATGCCGGGCATCGCCCCGGAGGCGCCGAGCGACTCGAGCACGGCCCACGCGCTGTAGAGGTAGGCGGAGAGCGACCCGATCGCGACCAACGTGTCCATCGTGGTGGTCCGGTGCCGGGCCGCGCGCCACGCGTGATGGAGGAACGGCCAGCCCGCGTAGAACTGCACCGGGGTCGCGAGCGCCCACGCGAGCCACATCGAGCCACGCCACGATCCCAGCCCGAAGGTGAGGACGAGGATCGCCACGGTCAGCGGCGCGGCGACGACCAACCGCCGGCGATAGAAGCGCTCCTCCTCGTCGGGCGAGCGGACCTCGCCGTGCTCCTTCGCGCCGTACCCGACGGACACGACGGCCCGCACGAGCGGCTCCAGCCGGTCGTCCGCGGTGCGGACCGTGGCGGTGCGGGTCGCGAGGTTCACGGTGGCGGCGTCGACGCCCTCCACCTGCCCGAGCGCCTTCTCCACCTTCTGCACGCACGACGCGCAGGTCATGCCCTCGATATCGAGGACGATCTCCCGTTCGCGCGTATCCGTGGCCATGGCGATCCCCTACTTCGAGAACCGGGCGACGGCGGCCATCAGCTCCTCGACCTTGGCCTCGCCGTCCCCTGCCTCGATGCTCTCCCGCACGCAATGGCGCACGTGGTCGTCCAGCAGGCCCATCCCGACGGCGCGGAGGGCCGCGACCACGGAGTTCACCTGCGTCAGGATGTCCAGACAGTAGGTGTCCTCCTCGACCATCCGCTGCAGCCCGCGGACCTGCCCCTCGATGCGTCGCAGCCTCGCCTGCAGGTCGTCCTTCCTGCTCGCGTATCCATACATCGCGTCGCGCTCTCTCTCTGATCGGTGAGAAGGGATACCCAGGGGGGCTACCCCGTCACATCCGTCGTTGCGACGGGTCCATCGCGAGGAAGTGCGCCGGGTCCCCGCGGAACCTCTCCATGCACCCGACGGAGCAGAAGAAGTACGTCTGGCCATCGTATTCCCACGCCGCGGCCGCCGTCTCCGGCTGGACGGTCATGCCGCATACCGGGTCGATCATCGTCGCGCTCCTTCCATCGTCTCCGGTCGGTGCCGCTCAGCATACCCCTAGGGGGTACCCCCTGGCAACCGCGCACCCGGCGGCCCGCGCCGGGTGCGGGCGGCCGTTGTAGAGTCGCACCATGGCGCGAGGCGAGACGGCGTGTCGGCCCGCGTGACCGAGACCCCGCACACGGCGCTCGGTCTGCGCGACGAGGACCTCCTCTCGATGCACCGCACGATGCTCCTCGCCCGTCTGATCGACGAGGCTGCGCTTCGCCAGAACCGGATGGGGCGCGCGCCGTTCGTCGTGCCGGTGTCCGGGCACGAAGGCTGCCAGATCGGTACGGCCTGGCCGATGCGGCGCGGCACCGACGTGTGGCTCCCCTACTACCGCGACCTCGGCGTGGTGCTCTGCGCAGGCCTCACCCCGACCCAGGTCTTCTACGGCCTGTTCTCCAAAGCAGCCGACCCGTCCTCCGCGGGCAGGCAGATGCCGAACCACTGGGGCGCGAAGGACCTCGGGATCATCAGTCACTCCTCGCCGATCGCCACGCAGATCCCGCACGCGGCCGGGATCGCCTACGCGATCAAGCTCCGCCGGGAAGACGCCGTGGCCGCCTGTTGGTTCGGCGAGGGCGCCACGAGCGAAGGCGACTGGCACGAGGGGATGAACTTCGCCGGGATCCACCGGCTGCCCGTCGTGTTCGTCTGCGAGAACAACGAGTACGCGATCAGCGTCCCGCAGTCCAAGCAGATGGCCGTGCACGACGTGGCGAGCAGGGCCGAGGGCTACGGGATGCCTGGCGTGGTCGTCGACGGCAACGACGTCCTCGCCTGCTACGGGGCGATGAAGCAGGCCCACGAGCGCGCGCGCAGTGGTGAGGGGCCGACGCTGATCGAGTGCAAGACCTACCGCTTCTTGCCCCACACCTCCGACGACGACGACAAGACCTACCGTTCGCGAGCCGAGGTCGAGGAGCACCGACACCACGACCCGATCGACCGGTTCACCGCCTACCTGATCCGGCACGGACTGCTGGACCACGATCGCGTCCAAGCGGCCAGGGACGAGGTCAAAGCCGAGGTCGACGCAGCGATCGATACCGCCTGGGAAGCGCCCGACCCCGATCCCGCCACGGTGATGCGCCACGTGTTCGCGGAGGAGACGGGGTGACCGACACCAACGTCGTGACCGCGATCCGCGACGCGCTCCGCGACGAGATGCGCGCGGACGACCGCCTGGTGCTGCTCGGCGAGGACGTCGGCGCGCGCGGAGGCGTCTTCAAGATCTCCGAGGGCTTCATGGAGGAGTTCGGCGAGGACCGGGTGATCGACACGCCGCTGGCCGAGTCCGGGATCGTCGGCGTGGCGATCGGGATGGCGCTGCACGGACTGCTCCCGGTCGCCGAGATCGAGTTCGCCGACTTCATCCACCCCGCCTTCGACCAGATCGTGTCCGAGGCGGCGCGGATGCGCTACCGGACCAACGGCGACTACGGGGTCCCGATGGTGATCAGGGCACCTTGCGGGGGCGGGATCCACGGCGCCCTGTACCACTCGCAGTCGATCGAGTCCTTCTACGCGCACGTCCCCGGCCTCAAGGTCGTGATGCCGGCGACCCCGGCCGACGCGGCCGGGATGCTCCGCGCAGCGATCGCCGACCCCGACCCCGTCCTGTTCCTCGAGCACAAGAAGTGCTACCGGTTGATCTCCGGCGAGGTTCCTGAGGGGCGCGAGATCGTCCCGATCGGCCGTGCGGACGTGAAGCGGGAGGGCACCGACCTCACGGTGGTGACCTACGGCTACGAGCTGCACCGGTGCCTGGAGGCGGCCGACCGTCTCGCCGCCGAGGAGGGCCTGGAAGCCGAGGTCGTCGACGTGCGGACGCTCTCGCCGCTCGACACGGCCACGATCCTCGACTCGGTGCGCACGACGGCCAAGGCGATGGTGGTCTACGAGGACAACCGCACCTACGGCGCCGGCGCCGAGATCGTCGCCACGATCGCCGAGGAGGCCATGTTCGACCTCGACGCGCCGATCGTGCGGGTCGGCGGGCCCGACATCCCCGCGATGCCCTACGCCTCCTCGCTCGAGCATAGCTACATGGAGCCCGAGCCGGATCACATCTTCGCGGCGATGCGCACCCTCGCCCGGTACTGATCGGGCGAGCGCCCGGTTCAGCCCGCCGCGGGACCGTCCGATGACTCCGTCGGACCCGATGCAGCCATCCGGACCTCGCCCCGGACGCTCCAACGACCGCCGCGACGTCGTCGTGCTGGCGGTCCTCGTCGCGCTGCTCGTCGTCGTCGGCTCCGTCTCGGGGCTGTACGACCTGTTCGAGTCGACCCTGCACTCCAACCCGTACCTCGACGAGATGATCGCCACGCTCGTGCTGTCGAGCGTGGCGGTCGTGACCCTGTGGGCCCGTCGCAGCCGCCGGGCCGCCGCCGAGCATCGCCTGCGCGCGCAGGCGGAGGCCCGCTACCGACAGCTCGTCGAGGAGTCGCCCGCGGTCGTGTACCGGTGGGACACGCGCGCGCATGCGCACACCTACGTGAGCCCGCAGATCGAGCCGCTGCTCGGCTACACGGCCGAGGAGTGGGGCGTCGACGCCTGGGAGCGCGCGATCCACCCGGAGGATCGGGAGCGGGTGCTCGAGGCCTCCGGTGAGGCCGACCGAACCGGCAGCGACTTCGTCGCCGAGTACCGCGTGCTCACGCGGGACGGACGGACGGTGTGGCTCCGCGACGTCTCACGTCCCCTCGAGGTCGACGACGACGGCCACGCGCGGATCTCCCAAGGGGTGATCGTGGACATCACCGCCGAGCGCGAGGCCACCCGACGCGCGGAGGAGGCGGAGGCGCGGTTCCGCACGATCGTCGAGCGTGTCCCCGCGGTCGCCTACAGCTGGGACGAGGCGCCGCCTCCGGGGGCGCCGCAGATCGGCTACATCAGCCCGCAGCTCGAGCGCCTGCTCGGCTACCGGCCCGACGAGTGGGCCGCCGACCCCGACGCCTGGGAGCGCGCGGCGCACCTCGAAGACCGCGACCGCGTCCTCGCGGAGTGGGACCGGGCCGCCGCGGAAGGCCTGCCCTTCGTCGCCGAATACCGGATGCGTCACGCGGACGGGCGCTGGCGCTGGGTGCGCGACGAGGCCAACCCCGTCACCGACGGCGACGGCCCGGCCCACCTGTACCAGGGCGTGATCCACGACGTGACCGACCGGCACGAGTCCGAACGGTTGGTCCGCGAGTCGGAGGAACGATGGCGAACGGTGCTCGAGCGGCTGCCGGTCACGACCTACATGATGGAGTACGACGCCGAGGGCTCGCAGACGATCCGGGACCGATGGGTGGGCCCGGGGGCGTTCGCGCTCACCGGCTACACGGTCCAGGAGTGGCTCGCGGACGACGACCTGTGGGCCAAGAGCCTCCATCCCGCGGACCGTGACCGGGTCGAAGCCGCGTGGGCCCAAGCCGAACGGTCGGGCGGACCCTACGAGGCCGAGTACCGGATGGTGCGCAAGGACGGCGCCACGATCTGGGTCCACGAGGAGACGAACGTCACGCTGCGGCAGGGGCGCGTGCGCGTCGACGGCGTCATGACCGACGTCACCGAGCGCTACGAAGCCGAGGTCGCGATCCGTCAGGCCGAGGCCCGGTTCCGCACGCTCGTCGAGCAGCTGCCGGCGATGATCTACATCGAGGACCCCCGCAGCGGAGAGAACCTCTACATCAGCCCACAGATCGTGGACATCCTGGGGTTCACCCCCGAGGAATGGAAGGCCGATCCGCGACTGTGGGAGCGGCGCCTGCACCCCGACGACCACGACTGGGTGGTGGAGGAGGACGACGCCGAGGGCGACACGTGGAGCGTCGACTACCGCTCGATCGCGCGCGACGGGCGGGTCGTGTGGCTCCACAACGAAGCGCTCCTGGTGCGCGACGAGGAGGGAGCGGCGCTCTACTGGCAGGGGGTCACCTACGACATCACGGCGCGGAAGGAAGCCGAGGAGCTCCTGCGGGAGGCTGAGCACCGCTACCGCTCGCTCGTGGAGCAGCTGCCGGTGGCCCTCTACACCGACGCCGTCGACGAGCTCAGCACGGCCCTGTACGTGAGCCCGCGTTACGAGCAGCTCACCGGCTTCTCCCCCGCCCAGCGGCTCGAAGACCCCGGTCTGTGGGCGCGGATGCTCCACCCCGACGATCGCGACGCCGTCCTGGCCGAGTCGGCCCGCACGAACGCCTCGGGCGAGCCGTTCGACGTCGAGTACCGGATCATCCGCGCCGACGGCACGACGGCGTGGCTGCACGATCACGCGGTCCTGGTCGACGGGCCGGGGGGACGTCCCGTGTGGCAGGGCGTCCTGCAGGACGTGACCGAGCGCCGGGTGGCCGAGGACGCGCTCTCCCGCCGCGATGCGATCCTGCAGGCGACCGGGTTCGCGGCGGAACGGATCCTGCGGTCCTCGTCCTGGCGCGAGGGGCTCCAGGAGATCCTCGCGCGGCTCGCTCGGGCCGGCGGCGCCGAGCGCGCCGGTCTGTGGGAGAACAGGACCGACGAGGAAGGCGCGCTGCTCACCACGCTGATCGCGTCGTGGAACGACGACGGGCACGAGCTCGACGACGAGACGACCCAGGACTTCCCCTGGGAGGAGGGTGGCTTCGGGCGCTGGGCCGAGCTCCTCGGACGGGGCGAGGTGGTGCAGGGGGTCGTGGACGGCCTGCCCGACACCGAACGCGCGTACTTCGCCGCGCGCGACCCCCAGCAGCGATCCGTCCTGGCGATCCCGGTGCTGGTCGAGGGCGAGTGGTGGGGGTACATCGGGTTCGACCATCGCGCCGACACGCGGATCTGGCATCCCTCGGAGATCGACGCGATCGTGGCCACCGCGGCGACCCTCGGCGCCGCGATCGTCCGCGAGCGGGCCGAGGAGCGGCTGTCCGAGACGCAGCGGCGGTACCGAACGCTCGTCGAGCAGATCCCCGCGATGACCTACGTCGAGGACGCCTCGTCGGGCGACGCGATCTACGTGAGCCCTCAGGCCGAGGCGATCCTCGGCTACGGCCCCGACGAATGGGGCGGCTACGACAAGTGGATGGCCTGTCTGCATCCCGAGGACCGGGACCGGGTTCTCGAGATCGACGACCGCACGAACCGGACCGGCGAGCCGTATCACGCGGAGTACCGCCTGCTCCATCGTGACGGCCACCCGGTGTGGCTCCGCGACGAGGCGGTCCTCGTCCGCGACCCCGAGGGCCGTCCCCTCTACTGGCAGGGCGTCCGCTTCGACATCAGCGCGGAGAAGGCCGCCGAGGAACAGCTCCGCGAGGCCGAGGAGCGCTACCGCGGGATCGTCGAGCACGTGCCCGCCGCGATCTACCTCGACCGCGCCGACCGAAGCATGCGGTCGGTTTACGTGAGCCCGCAGATCGAACCGATCACGGGCATCACCCCGGACGAATGGCTCGCGGATCCGGAGATCTGGCTGAAGCGGATGGTCCCCGAGGACCGCGATCGGGTCCTCGGCGGTTACCTGGCCGCCGCGGAGGCCGGCACGTCGTGGAGCGACGAGTTCCGCCTCCACACGCCCGACGGGCGCACCGTGTGGCTCCACGACGAGACGACCTACCTCCACGACGAGCACGGCCGGCCCGCGTACCTGCAGGGCGTGATCTTCGACGTCACGGAGCAGAAGCTCGCCGAGCAGGCCCTGCGGGAGAGCGAGCAGCGGGAGCGCGAGGCCGCCGACCGGCTCCGAGCGCTCGACGAGATGAAGAACACGTTCCTCGCGGCCGTGTCCCACGAGCTGCGCAGCCCGCTCACGTCGATCCTCGGGCTCTCCCTCACCCTGGAGCGGGCCCCCGACATGGAGGAGGTCGACCGGGGCGACCTCCTGCGCCGGCTGTCGTCGAACGCCCGCAAGCTGGACCGGCTGCTGAAGGACCTCCTGGACATCGACCGGCTGAACCGCGGCATCGTGACGCCCCAGTACCGCACCACCGACGTCGGCGCCCTCGCACGCGGCGTCGTCGAACACCTCGATGCGCTCGTGGGACGGGACGTGGTGGTCGAGGCCGACCCGGTCCTGATCGCGGTCGATCCTCCGAAGATCGAGCGGATCGTCGAGAACCTGCTGACCAACGCCGTTCGACACACCGAGCGGGACCGGCGGATCTGGCTGCGGGTCGGTCCGTTCGACGACGGGGTCGTGATCGCGGTCGAAGACGACGGCCCCGGCGTGCCGGCCGAGATCCGCGACGCCGTGTTCGAGCCGTTCCGCCAGGGACCGACCGCCTCGCCCCACTCGCCGGGCACCGGGATCGGCCTGTCGCTGGTGGCGCGCTTCGCGGAGTTGCACGGCGGCCGCGCGTGGATCGAGGATCGGGCCGGGGGCGGCGCCTCGTTCCGCGTGTTCATCCCGGGCGCGCCGCCGCTGGAAGCGACGGCGAGCCCGCTGGACGACCCGGCCGAGGACCTCTCCCAGACCCTGGGCGCGGGCTAGGGGCCGGGTGGGCGCCCGGGGCACCCCAGCGCGCGCCACACCGCGGCCGTGTCCGACGCGAGCCTCGAGGCCAGCCCCGCCGTGCGGGTCCTGACCGAGGACGCGGGGTCGTCGTCGCCGACGTTCGCGATCGCCTTCAGGTAGTCGAGCCGGGCCTGAGAGATCTCGGTGCGCTGATCGGCGGGGATCACGTTCGCCTGCCCGATGTGCCCCCACGTCGACTCGAGCTTGCCGAGCGCGCTGCGGACATCCCCCACCGTGGCGTCCGAGGGGGGCGAGAACGCCACACGCATCGTGGCCGCGAGGTTCGACAGATCCGGGCAGATGCTCGCGCGCTGCTCCGCCGCCGAGGAGCCCGAGCAGCCGGCCAGTGCCGTCGCGAGCAGCACGAGGCCGACGGCACGCCACGTCCGATGCACCGGCCGAGCGTACACTCGCCTGCGATGCCCGAACGCGACCACAACCCCGCGGGTCGTCGGCTGCACCTGCCTCTCGTGAGCGCGGGGAGCGGGCCGGTCGCCGACACCGGCGTCAACGCTCGCGGCGAGCGCAAACCGCCATGGTTGAAGGTGCGCCTGGCGAGCGGCCCGAACCACGCCGCCTTGAAGTCGCTGATGCGTGGGCACGAGCTCCATACGGTCTGCGAAGAGGCGATGTGCCCGAACATCGCCGAGTGCTGGGAGGAGCGGGAGGCGACGTTCCTGCTCCTGGGGGCCAGGTGCACGCGTCGATGCGGGTTCTGCGACGTGATGACCGCCAAGCCCGATCCCCCCGACGAGGGCGAGCCGGGGAGGATCGCGGAGGTCGTCGCCGACATGGGCCTGCGCTACGTCGTGCTGACGGGGGTCGCGCGCGACGACCTGCCCGACGGCGGCGCACGGATCTGGGCGGCGGCGGTGCGCGCCTGCAAGCAGGCCGTGCCCGGGATCGGGGTCGAGGTCCTCCCCAGCGACTTCAAGGGCGGCGAGGGCGACATCGCGACGGTCCTGGACGCCGAACCGGACGTGTTCGCGCACAACCTCGAGACCGTGCGGCGCCTGCACGACAGGATCCGCCCGGCGTTCGGCTACGACCGTTCCCTCGAGGTCCTGCGTTTCGCGAAGCGCCATCGCCCGGAGCAGGTCACGAAATCGAACCTGATCCTGGGGATGGGCGAGCGTCCGGACGAGGTGCTCGACGCGCTGGCCGACCTGCATGATGCCGGGGCCGACATCGTGACGATGGGCCAGTACCTGCAGCCGACCCCCCAGCACCTGCCGGTGGAGCGGTGGGTGCACCCCGAAGAGTTCGCCGAGCACGCTCGACGCGGGCAGGAGCTTGGCATCACCCACGTCGAGGCGGGCCCGCTCGTGCGTTCGAGCTACCACGCGGGGCGCCAGCTGCGCCGCGCCGTCGCCGCCGGCGTCCGCGTCGCGGGCTGACGTCGCGCCGTCTCGGGCCGTTCGGCACGTTCGACACGGGTCCTTGTGCCCTCTCGCACGCTTCGGTCCATAGGGACGCTGGATGCACGAGAGCTTCCGGTCGTCTGACCCCTCCCAACCCAGCGACCGGCTCCCAGGGGGCGGGCCCGCCAGGGCCCGCCCCTCTTTCGTCGGGATGTCACTCTCGAGCGTGGAG
>JBLMXP010000152.1:0-4195 GCA_050257835.1 Planctomycetaceae bacterium
CTGATCCGGGAGCTCGTCCTCGATCCGACCCGCGACTACCAGCCGCACGGACGGGGCTGACGTGGAACGATGCTCCGAGACACGTCGGCACGATGTCTCGAGACATCACACGGCGCGCCGGGCAGGATTCGAACCTGCGGCCTAGGGATTAGAAGTCCCCCGCTCTATCCGGACTGAGCTACCGGCGCCTGCGGGCGAGTCTAGCGGGGTCGGTCAGCGCGACCGCGTGTGCTGCAGGTGCACCCACCTCGAGGCGTCGGGCGTCTCCAGCACCACGGCGGCTCTCGCGCGGTGCCTGGCGCGCACGATCGCCTTGCGCGCTTCCTCGAGCGCGAGGAGCACCCACGGCGTCACGAGCACCGGCAACCACTGCTGCCAGGACAGCGGCGCGCCGCCGAGGGCGTGCCGCAAGCCGGGGACGTAGATGAAGGCGAGGAGGGTGACCGCCTCCGCGCCCACCGCGCCCACGAGCAGCCGGTTCGTGAACGGCCCGATCCGGAACAGCGACGCCGGGTCGCTCCGGCACGCGAACGCGTTCGCCATCTGCATCAGGACGATCGCGGAGAACACCATCGCCGAGAGCGTCATCTTCTCCACGCCGGCGTCGGGGAGGCCCTGCCAGGGCGACCACCCGAAGAACAGGGCGGCGCCGATCGGCGCCATCAGCAGCGAGCAGACCGCCTCGATCGGTCCGAGCCACCCGAACGCGCGGGCGAGCACGTGGCGGTCGAGGAGCTTCTGCGTCTTCGGCCGAGGGGCGCGGTCCATCACGCCGGGCTCGGGCCGCTCCGCGCCGAGCGCGAGGGCCGGCAGCAGGTCGGTGCCGATGTCGAGCGCGAGCACCTGGAGCACCGAGATCAGCAGGGGGATCCGCCCGGCCGACAGCGCCCACAGCACGAACGGAGCGAGCTCGGCGACGTTGTCCGTCAGGTGGTAGGTGAGGAACCGGCGGATGTTGTCGAAGGCCGCGCGCCCCTCCTCGACCGCCTCGACGATGTGCGCGAAGTTGTCGTCGAGCAGGACGAGGTCGGCAGCCTCGCGCGCGACGTCGGTCCCGGTGATCCCCATCGCGACGCCGATGTCGGAGCGCCGCAACGCCGGCGCGTCGTTCACGCCGTCGCCGGTCATCGCGACCACCTCGTTGTTCGCCTGGAGGGCTTCGGCGATCCGCAGCTTCTGCTCGGGAGCGATGCGCGCGAGCACGCCCAGCCCCGGGTCGGCCAGGAGCTCGCGCAAGATCCCGTCGTCGGCGGGCAGGTCCGCCCCCAAGGCGATGCCCTGGCCGGGCAGGCCGACCGCGCGCGCCACCGAGCGGGCGGTCGCGGGGTGGTCCCCGGTCACCATCACGACCCGGATCCCCGCGTGGACGCAGCGCCGGATCGCACCGGGCACCTCGGGCCGCACGGGGTCCTCCATCCCGATCAGCCCGAGGAACGTCAGGTCGCGCTCGGCCGCCTCCGCGTCCGCCGGCATCGCGTCGCCGTGCTCGCGCGTGGCGAAACCGAGGACGCGGAGTCCCCGCCCGGCGAGGAGCTCGACGTCGGCACGGACCTTCGCGCGGCCCTGTTCGTCGAGCGGGTCGGTGCGGTCGGCGGCCAGGATCGACGTGCACTCCCCGAGCACGGTCTCGGGGGAGCCTTTCGTGTAGCCGACGAGCGAGCCGTCGGGGCGACGGTGGATCGTGGTCATCCGTCGGCGCTCCGAGCCGAACGCGAACTCGCGCACGCGCGGCGTGAACCGCTCGGCTTCCTCGCGGTGGACGCCGCCCTTGTGCGCGAACGCGAGCAAGGCGCCCTCGGTCGGGTCGCCGACGCAGCGCCAGAGACCGTTCAGCTGTTCGAGTCGCGCGTCGCCGCAGAGCGCTGCGGCTCGCAGGAGCGCGTCGACCTCGGCGAGGCCCTGCGCGTCCAGGGGGCGATCGGACTCCAGGAGCGTGCCGCCCGGCGCCCATCCTGCGTTCGTGGCGCTGAGGCTCCGCGCCGGCGTGCGGGCCTCGCGGGCGGTCATCTGGTTCGTCGTCATCGTGCCGGTCTTGTCCGAGCAGATCACGGTGGTGGCGCCGAGCGTCTCGACGGACTCGAGGTGACGGACCAGCGCACCGCGGTGCGCCATCCGGGTCGCGCTCAGCGCGAGCGAGAGGGTGAGCGTGGGCAGGAGCCCTTCGGGCACGAGCGCGACGATCACGCCGATCGCGAACAGGAACCCGTCACGCGCCGGGGTCCCGAGCCCGAGCGAGACCCCGAAGAACACGACTCCGGCGACGATCGCGAACGACGCGATCACCCGCACCGCACGATCCAGGTCGAGGCGGAGCGGGGTCGGTCGGCGTCGGACCTCTCCCGTCAGGCGAGCGATCCCGCCCAGGCGCGTGCGCGCCCCGGTCGCGACGATCACGGCCCGCGCCGCCCCGGAGGTCACGTAGGTCCCGGCGAACACGAGTCCGGGCGCGCCGATCGGATCGTCCTGCGGCTCGGTCCACGCCTCGGCGGTGCGGGAGACCGGCACCGACTCGCCGGTGAGGGTCGACTCGTCGACCCGTAGCGCGTCGGCCTGCAGGACCCGCGCGTCTGCCGAGATCCGGTCGCCCTCCACGAGCAGGACCACGTCGCCCCGGACGAGGTCGGCGGCGGGGATCGATACGCGGCGGCCGTCGCGGAGCACGGTCGCCTCCACGGGCAGGAGCTGACGCAGCGCCTTCGTCGCGTGCTCGGCCCGCTCCTCCTGCGCGAACGAGAACGCGCCGTTCACGACCACGACCACCACGATCGCGATCGCCAGCTGCGGCATCCCGCCGATGAACGCCAGCACGGCGGCCGCCCACAGGAGCAGCGCGAAGAAATGGGTGAACTGCGCGAGGAGCCGCGTGAAGGCCGAAGGCCCCTCCGGCTCGGGGATGCGGTTCGGGCCGTCGGTGGCGAGACGGCCGGCGGCTTCGTCGCCGTGCAGCCCTTCGCTGCGCGATCCCAGCGCGCGGAGCGTTTCGTCGGGCGAGAGCGTCGCGAGCCGGGCGACCTCGCTCTCGACGTCCGTCGTGCTCGCGACCACCCGCACCTCCCGATCGCCCCAAGCATGGCGGACCGTGCCGGTTCCGACGCGGGCCGAGCGGCCCGCGGCGCGCGAGTCGGACGCGAACCGTCGGTCGCCGTGGAGCGGGTGACGGGAATCGAACCCGCATAGCCAGCTTGGAAGGCTGGAACTCTGCCATTGAGCTACACCCGCGAGCACCCCAGCATAGCGTCGCGACCCTCCTAGACTCGGTGCGTGCGGGTCCCCTTCCTGATGCTCGACGTGTTCGCGGACACGCCGTTCGCGGGCAACCAGCTCGCCGTCGTGACGCGGACGCCCGAGGGCCTGGACGCGCACATGATGCAGGTCCTCGCGAAGGAGATCGGCTTCTCCGAGACCACGTTCGTCACGGCGATCCGGCCCGACGGCTACGACGTGCGGATCTTCACGCCCGAGGTCGAGCTGCCCTTCGCGGGGCACCCCACGCTCGGCACGGCGTTCGCGCTCGCGAGCGAAGGTCTCACGGGCACCGAGGTCATCCAACGATGCACGGCCGGCGAGGTCCCGGTCGTGGTGGACCCGCAGGCGCGGCGAGCCACGATGCGCCAGCTCCCGCCGGTCTTCGGACGCGGATACCCCGACCGGGCGGCGGCCGCCGCCGGCGCCGGCCTCGCGGTCGACGACCTCGTGGACGACCTGCCGATCGTGCCCGTCTCCACCGGGATCGCGCACCTGATGGTGCCCGTCCGCGACGAGGCCGCGCTGCGCCGCGCCGTCCGCGACGATCGTGCCTGCGCCCGCGCGTGCGAGGACGCCGACGACGCCGAGTCCCTGTACCTGTTCACCGTGCGCGGCGACGGCGACGTGATGGCCCGGATGTTCGACCGGTTCGCGACGATCGGCGAGGACCCGGCGACCGGGTCCGCCGCGGGCCCGCTCGGCGCCTACCTGGCCGAGCACCGGCTCGCGGGGATGCCGGGGACCTGCCTGATCGCCCAGGGCGAGCTGGCCGGGCGGCCGTCGTTCCTCTCGGTCGACGTCAGGGCCGACGACGACGGCGCCGGCTGGACGATCCACGTGGGCGGCGGGGTGCATCGCGTCGGGGACGGTGCCTTCGAGGTCGAGGTCGAGGACTAGGTGCAGGTCACGGCCGGCGCCGAGACGCTGTCGCCGCCGATCGCGTTCACGT
>JBLMXP010000153.1:0-7208 GCA_050257835.1 Planctomycetaceae bacterium
GCGAGCTCGACCGGGTCGCCCGCGTCGCGCAGCTCGCGGAACCGCACGCCCTTGACCACACGGCCGCCGTCGACGTCGAGGCAGGGGATGATCCGCTTGGCGAGCACGCCCGCTCAGCCCCTCGTGACCTGCGACAGCTTGAGGGTCTTCTCGTACAGCGCCTTGCCGGTGACGGCGGCCTCGCAGCCGAGCTCCCGGAGCGCCCAGACGTCGTCGGCGGTGCGGACCCCGCCGCTCGCGATCACCGGGCGGTCGGTCAAGCCGAGCACGTGGCGGTACAGACGCAGGTCCGGACCGTCCAGCGTGCCGTCGCGCGCGATCGCGGTGACGAGGTAGCGGGGCGCCCCGGCCTCGTTCAGCGCGGGGAGCACCTCCTCGAGGATCGGGCCCTCCTCCTGCCAGCCCTTCACCATCACGCGGCCACCGCGGACGTCGACCGCGACGAGCACCCGCTCGGCGAACTCCTCCACCGCGCGTGCGACGAGGTTGGGGTCCATCGCTGCCGCGGTCCCGAGGATCGCGCGGGCTGCCCCGAGCTCGAGCACCTGCTGGATCTGCTCGAGCGTGCGCACGCCACCGCCGATCTGCACCGGGATCGCGACCGCCTGGCAGATCTCGCGGAGCTTGGCCCGGTTGTCACCGTCGCCGAGCGCCGCGTCGAGGTCGACGACGTGCAGGCGGCGCGCCCCCTCCTCCTGGAAGCGCGCGGCGACCTCGGCCGGATCGTGCGCGTAGGCGGTCTCCTCCTGGGGGTCGCCGCGGAGCAGCCGGACCGCGCGGCCGCGCCGCAGGTCGATCGCCGGGATCACGATCACGCGGCGCGCACCTCCCGCACGACGTTCTCGTACAGGTGCAGCCCGGCCTCCCCGGACTTCTCGGGGTGGAACTGGGTCGCGAACACGTTGGCGTCCGCGACCGCCGCGGAGAACCGCCGTCCGTGCTCCGTCTCGCCCACGGTCACGCTCCCGACCTGCGGAGCGAAGGAATGGACGAAGTAGAACGACGTCCCGTCGGGGATCCCGGCGGTGAACGGATGCGCGCGCGTCCACGCCACCGTGTTCCAGCCCATGTGCGGCACGGTGACCCCCGCGGGCAGCCGGCGCGCGCACCCCGGGAAGACCGCGAGGCCCCGCTCCGGGTCCTCGTCGCTGCCCTCGAACAGCACCTGCATCCCCACGCACACGCCGAGCACCGGACGGCCGGAGGCGACGACCGCGAGGATCGTCGCGTCGAGTCCGCGACCCCGCAGGGACCGGACGCAGGCGCCGAAGTGCCCGACCCCGGGCACGACCAGCGCGTCAGCCCGCTCCGCCTCGGCGGCGTCGCCGGTCACGACGACCTCCGCGCCCACCTTCGCGAGCGCGCGGGAGACCGAGTGCAGGTTCCCGCTGCCGTGGTCCAGGACCGCGATCCGCCCCATCACAGCGATCCTTTCGTGGAGGGGACCCCTTCGCGGCCGGTCGGCGCGCAGGCGTCGCCGAGGGCCTTCGCGATCGCCTTGAACTCGGCCTCGCAGACGTGGTGCGGCGAGCGTCCGTACCGCAGGTGCACGTGGATCGTGAGGTTGGCGGCCTGCGCGAACGCGCGGACGAAGTCCTCGACGAGCCCGGTGTCGAACGTGCCGATCGTCTCGGCGGGCACCGGGACCTCGTGGACGACGAAGTTCCGCCCCGCGAGGTCGAGCGCGACCTCCACCGCGGCTTCGTCCAGCGGCACCGTGATCGACGCGAACCGGCGGATCCCCGCCTTGTCGCCGAGCGCCTCGGCGAGGGCCTGCCCGATCGCGATCCCGCAGTCCTCCACGGTGTGGTGGCCGTCGACCTCCAGGTCGCCCTTGCACGTCACCGACAGGTCCCACCCGGCGTGCTTGCCGAGCTGCTGCAGCATGTGGTCGAAGAAGGGGAGCCCGGTGTCGGCCTCGGCGCGGCCGCCGCCGTCGAGGTCGAGCTCGACGCGAACGTCGGTCTCCTTCGTGGCGCGGGTCACGGCGGCGGTGCGGGTCACGTCAGGACCTCCTCGAGCGCCTTGAGGAAGAGATCGACCTCGTGCTCGGCGCCGGCCGTGACGCGCAGGGCGTTCGGCACCACGTCGCGGAGGTCGCGGACCAGCACCCCCTGGTCGAGCAGCCCTTGCCAGACGAGCCCCGCGTCGACCGGCGGGACGAACAGCACGAAGTTCGCGTCGGAGGGATGGACGCTCACGCCCGGCATCGCGTCGAGCGCCCCGGCGATCCGGTCGCGCTGCGCGCGGACCGCGTCGAGGATCGCGAGCGCCTCCGCCCGGTGGCGGAGCGCGGCGATCCCCGCGGCCTGCGAGAGGGAGGACAGGTGGTAGGGGAGCCGCACACGCTGGAGGTCCTCGACGACCGGCGGCGAGGTCAGCACGTAGCCGATCCGCGCGCCGGCCATCGCGAACGCCTTCGAGAACGTGCGGACCACGGCGACGTTGGGGTGTTCTGCCACGAGCGGGAGCGCCGTGGCCGACGGCGCGAACTCGCCGTAGGCCTCGTCGACGATCACCAGGGCAGACGGCAGCGCCTCGGCGAGCGCGCGCACGGCCTCGACCGGCTGGACGTTGCCGGTGGGGTTGTTCGGCGAGCACACGAACACGACGTCGGGCGCCGCGGCCACGGCCTGGGCCACCTCGGCCTGGGTCAGCCTGAAGTCCGGCGGCAGCGTGAGGCGGACCGGATCGGTCTGCGTGAGCCAGGCCAGGCGGGTGTGCAGCAGGTAGGTCGGCTCGAACGTCAGTGCGCGCCGGCCTGGGCCGCCGTAGGCCTGGAGCAGCTGGGTGAGGACCTCGTTCGAGCCGTTGGCGGCCCAGGTGCCCTCGAGGTCGTGCCCGTGCAAGGCCGCGAGCTGCTCGCGCAGGCGCGTCATCTGCCCGTCCGGGTAGCGGTGCAGCGGGAGGTCCCGGACCGCTTGCGCCAGCTCCGCGAAGAAGTCCTCGGGCAGCCGGTGCGGGCACTCGTTCGTGTTGAGGCGCGCCGCGACGTCGAGCTGGGGGGACACGTAGGGCGCCACGTCGCGCAGCCCCGGCCGGGGCTGGGGCCCGGTCATCGTCCGGCCCCGTCGCGACGCGCGGCCTCGTCGTGCCGCGCGTCCATCGCCTTGGCGTGGCCCTCGAGCCCCTCGGTCCGCGCGATCGCGGACGTGCCGGGCGTGAAGCGACGGGCGCCCTCCGGCGACATCTCAAGCACCGAGGAGACCGTCACGTAGTCGGAGGCGCGCAGGCCGCTGGAGAACCGCGAGGTGCCGGCGGTCGGCAGGACGTGGTTCGAGGCGACCCCGTAGTCGCCGTAGGGGACCGCGGTCCACGTGCCGAGGAAGATCGCGCCCGCGTTGCGCACCTTCCCCAGGTGCGCCTGCGGGTCGTCGAGCAGGAGCAGGACGTGCTCCGCGGCCACGTCGTTCAGGGTCGCGAAGGCGTGGTCGAGGTCGCGGACGAGCACGAGCTTCGTGTGGCCGATCGACTGGTCCACGATCTCGCGCCGTCCGGCGTCGGCGAGCGCGGCATCGAGCTCGGCCACGACCCGGTCGGCGAGCCCCGGATCGGGCGTGAGGAAGAACGTGCGCGCCTCGGGGTCGTGCTCGGCCTGCGCCACCAGGTCGAGCGCGGCCATCCTCGCGTCGACGTCGCCGTCGGCGACGATCGCGAGCTCGGAGGGCCCCGCGAGCCCGTCGATCCCGACGAACCCCGCGACCTGCCGCTTGGCCTCGGTCACGTAGACGTTGCCGGGGCCCACGATCCGGTCGACCGCCGGGATCGACTCGGTGCCGTAGGCCATCGCCGCCACGGCCTGCGCGCCGCCGGCCTTCGCGACGTAGGTGGCGCCGGCGCGCCGGGCCGCGTACAGCACGGCCGCGTGGATCGAGCCGTCTCGTTGCGGCGGCGTGCAGAGCACGATCTCGCCCACGCCGGCGACGACGGCCGGCACGACGGTCATGCACACCGACGACGGGTAGCGGGCACGCCCGCCCGGGACGTAGCAGCCGACCGACGCCAACGGCCGCACGACCTCGCCGAACCGCACGCCGTCGCGCTCGTCCCACCATTCGCGCGGGAGCTGGCGCGCGGAGAGATCGCGCAGCCGTTCGATCAGCTCGTCGATCGCGGCGCGCAGCTCCGGGGGCGTGTCGCGCTCCGCCTGCGCGAACTCCTCGTCGGCGACCAGCACCCCGGTGCCCGACAGGTCGCAGCCGTCGAAGCGCTCGGCGAGCTCGAGCAAGACGTCGTCGCCCTCCACGAAGACGCGCTGGAGGATCTGCCGGACGGTCTCCGTGGTGGCGGGGTCGATCTCGAGCCGCGAGGGCTCCAGGCGCCCGCCCCGCTCGCGCAGGTCGAGGACCTCGAGCATCACGAGGCCTCTGCGGGATGCTCCGCCGGTTCCCCCGGCGAGGTGTCCGAGGCCTCGTGGGGGTGGACGGCCTTCCAGGCGCGGTGATCGCGCACGAACAGGAGCCAGCCGCTCACGCCGACGACGAGCGCCGACGCGGCGAGCACGACCAGGGCCAACAGGAGAGCGGAGTCGCGGTTCATGGGAGGCCGTCAGGGTATCGAAACGGAGGAACCCGTCACCCGAGCGTCTCGTCCGCGTGCGGGGCCGACGGGTCGATCGACCCGGCGAGCACGTGGTCGGCCACCCGGAAGGTGAGCGCCGAGACGTCCAGCTCTTCGTCGTTGGCGAGGCAGATCACGGTCACGCCCCGGTCGGGGAACCTCACCATCTTGGCGACCCAGCCGGGGAAGCTCCCGCCGTGGCTCACGATCGGCAGGCCACGGTGGGTGCGGACGGACACGCCCCACGCGTAGTGGATCGACGTCCCGTCGGACAGACGTCCGCGGGTGAGGAGCTGTCGCGAGAGCCACCCGTCGGTGAGCCGGTCCTGCCCGAGGTTCGCGTCCCAGCGGGCGAGGTCGTCCACGGTGGTCCACAAACCGCCCGCGCCCACCGCGTGGAACCGGGCGGGCTCGACGTAGCGCGCGCCGTCGGCCGCGCGGAAGTGCCCGCGCGCGGCCCGTGCGGGGAGCGGGCCGGGCCGATCGCGGAAGAACGAGTCGCCCATCCCGAGCGGGGTGAAGATCCGGTCGCGCGCGAAGGCCGAGAGCGGCTCGCCGGCGACCGCCGCCACCGCCTCGGCCAGCAACACGTAGCCGAGGTTCGAGTAGGCGTAGCGAGCGCCGGGCTCGGCCTCGAGCGCCTCGATCGTGAAGGCCCTCGCGAGGCGGTCTTTCGTGTCGTGCGCGGGGACCCCCGAGGGGGGCAGCCCCTCGGGGCCGTACACGGGCGGCGGCAGCCCCGCGACGTGGTGGGTCAGGTGCGCGAGCGTCACGTCTGCTCCCCAGGCCGCGAGCCCCGGCACGTAGCGCCCGATCGGGTCGGCGGGATCGAGCGCGCCGTCGCGCCACAGCAGCGCGACGCAGGCGGCCACGAACTGCTTCGCGAGCGAGCCCACGTAGAAGATCGCGTCCGACGCGAGGGGCCGCCGGGTCGAGACGTCGGCGGCGCCCGCCACCCCGCGGAAGACGACCTCGCCGTCGGCCAGGACCAGCATCACGAACCCGGGCTCCGACGGCGCGGGCCGTGGGAGCAGACCCTCGAGCCCGTCGAGCCTCGGCGGGGTCATCTCTGGGTGGCCGCGGCCTTCCGCTTGGCCTCGGTCCTGCGCTCCGCCTCGAGGCGCTCGAGGTCGACGTCGTCGTGGGAGAGGTGGGTGAACGCCGAGCCGATCGCGGGATGCACCCGCTCGATCTCGCGGTGCATCGCCTGGGCGACCCGCCGGTAGACCGGGTGGCCCTGCGGCTGGGACCGCAGCTCGGTCAGGTGCATCGCCTCACGCGCGTTCAGCTGCAGCACGAACCGGATCCGAAAGGCCATCGATACGGCGTACTGCGCCGCGTCGAGCAGCCCCTCGGCGGCGATCGCCTCGTAGGTCTCGCGCGAGCGAGCCATCGCGCGGTCCCACTCGTCGCGGAGCCCCGCCTCGTCGACCTCGGCGGGGACGTCGTAGCCGAAGGAGGGCCTGAGCCGCTGCCACTCGATCGTGAGCGGACGGTGCCGCTGCAGGTCGCGGAACGCCCCGAAGTCGCACACCACGTCGAAGCGGTAGTCGGTGCGCTCCCAGGCGCGCCCCGGCTTGTGCCGTCGGTTCGTGCGCTCCCCGACGCTCGCGGCGAGCACCGCGGCGCGCTCCTCAGCGGAAAGGCCGCGCGCCAGGCGCAGCACCTGGTCGTCGGGGAGCCCGCTCGCGGCGTAGAGCACGGCGGCGACGACCTTCGTCTCACCTTCGGGATCGAAGTCGGTGAGGGTGACCTCCTCCCGAGCCTCGGGCTCCACGTCGCCGAGGAGCTCCTCGGCGACCTCCTGGGTGCGCTCGCGCACGTCCCGCCAGTAGGCGCTCCACGCGAGCCCCCGGCCCTCGACGTCCACGCGCTTGAGGAACTCCGGGATCACGATGCGGAGCTGGGCCTTCATCAGCTCCCCGTACTCGCGCATCTCGGCGAGCGGGTGCTGCGCCAGGCGCATCAGGAGCTGCTCGAAGGACTGGCCGGTCGCGTAGATCCCCAGGTTCGAGCGCGTCCCGGCCGGGAGCACCATCCGCAGCGTGTCGCAGGTCTTCGCCAGGATCGTCTGGTTGTAGACGAACTCCGAGTCGCTCGGGTCCTTCGGGAACCGCTCCCGGAACCACGGGCCGAGCCGATCGAACATCCGGCCGTAGGCCCCGAACACGTCGTCGAGGAAGTCCTCGTAGTCGTCGCGCAGGTGCCCCTGCAGCTCCGGCGGGATCGTCGCGCGCCAGCGGCCCCCCGGCCGGTCGTCGTAGCGCATGTACCGCGTCGACTGCTCGAGGTAGGCGGCCATCCGCCCCCACTCGAGCGCCTTGGCGAGCAGCTGCGAGGACTGCTCGCACGCCAGGTGCACGCCGCCGAGCTGGGCGACCGAGTCGTCGCCGTACTCCACGAACACGCGGTCGTAGAGCTTCTCGGCGCGCTTGCGGCCTGCGTCGGTGACGCCGCCGCCCGGCTCGACGTCCTCGGCGAACTCGTCCAGGAACAGCCGGCGCAGCGACTTGGTCGTGCGCGAGTAGCGCGCGAACAGCGCCCCCTTGACGGCCTCCGGCAGGTTGGTGAGCGCGAACACCGGCCCCTCGAGGTCGGTGAAGTGCGGAGCGAGGATCGCGCGTTCCTCGTCGGTGAACCCCTCGGTT
>JBLMXP010000154.1:0-9360 GCA_050257835.1 Planctomycetaceae bacterium
GTCGCGCGCCGACAACGACATCGCGCCCACGGCGACCCCGTGCTCGTTGATCCCGACCAGGGGCAGCGTCCCCGCGACGACGGGCGCGAGGACCGCCGGGCCGTCCGGCGGGAGGTCGAGCACGATCCCGACGGCGCCCTGGTCGCCCGCGTACCACTGCTCGGTGTGTCCCAGGAGCGGCCCGTCCGCGCCGCGCACCACGACGTCGGTGCATCGCTCGAGCGGCGCCTGGGTGCCGACTCCGAGCTCGACCTGCCCGTACAGCTCCTCGAACGCGTTGGCGGCCATCAGCAGCGGGAACGGCTGCCCGGCGCCGTCGGCCATCCCACGCAGCTGCGCGACGAGGTGCGGCAGCGCGGTCTCGGAGGCCGCCACGTACGGCGCGATCGCCCGGTCCAGCGAACGCGCGGCGATGCCGTGGTTCGCCAGGTAGCGATCGACGAAGCCGAGCGAGTCGTCGATCGCCTCGCCGAGCGCGCGGCCGATCGCGCGCCCTCGCTCGTACGGCGTGCCCGTCGCCCGCACCACGGTCAACCCCATGACGGTGCCACCGTACCCGGTACGCGGGGTGGTCGAGCGCTGAGCGGCGAGGGGTCAGGTCGCGACGGGGCGTGCCGCCCGCTCCCCGAGCACGTCGTAGGCGGTGACCGGCCGATGGAACCCCTTCAGTTCGAGCTCGCCGAGCGGCTCCACGTCGACGAGATCCTCGACCGAGGCGAGGACGCGTTGGGAGATCAGGATCTGGCCCGCCTTCGCTTCGGCGCACAGGCGCGCGGCGAGGTTCGTCACCGCGCCCACGGCCCCGTAGTCCACCCGGCCCTCGAACCCGATCCGACCGATCGTCGCGTAGCCCTGCGCGATCCCGATCCCGACGTCGAGGTCGTAGGCGAGCTTGTGCCACCGCTCGCCCAGGCAGGCGGCACGCGCCCGCATCTCGAGCGCCATCCGAACCGCGCGCGCCGGCGCGTCGTGGACGGGGACAGGGTCGTTGAAGAACACCATCATGCCGTCGCCGGTGAAGCGCTCGAGCGTGCCTTCGTAGGCGAGGACCACCCTGCCCATCTCGGCGTGGTACTCGCGGAGGACGTTCATCAGTTCCTCCGGCTGGGCCGTCTCGGCGAACGCGGTGAAGCCGCGAAGGTCGAGGAACACGACCGTGACCTCACGCCGGTGTGTCTCGAGCGGGTCGTCCGCGTCCCCCGCGACGATCAGCTCGGCGAGCTGCGGGGAGAAGAACCGGCGAAGCCGTTCCAGCCGCGCCATCTCGCCGACCTGCTCCGCCACCCGGCGCTCGAGCGCGACGTTCCAGGTCTCGAGCTGCTCGTTGAGCTCCGCGAGTCTTCGCTCCTGCTCGCCCACGCGCAGTAGGTTGCGGATACGCGCGCGGAGCTCAGCCTCGACGAACGGCTTCGCGAGGTAATCGTCGGCACCGGCCTCGAGCGTCTCGATCCGCGCAGCCGACCCCGCCCGGGCGGTGAGGAACAGGACGGGCGTCGAGCACAGGCGGTCGTCGGCGCGGATCGCGCGCAGCAGATCCACGCCGCTCATCCGCGGCATCATCTGATCGGCGAGGATCAGGTCCGGCCGGTGGCGGCGCGCGAGGTCGAGCGCCTCCTCACCGTCGGCCGCCAAGAAGACGTCGTAGTCGCTCGCGAGGAGACCGTGCACGTAGCTGCGCAGGTCCCGGTTGTCCTCCGCGTAGAGCAGGGCCGGCTTCGCCGGGTCGCGCGCTTCCTCGGTCGCCCGGTTGCGCTCGGCGACCTCCCCCTGCTCGATCCCGCCCTCGAGCACCACGAGCGGCTCCTGCTCGTGGAGACGCTCGAGATCCTGATCGGCCGCATCGACGATCGACGCGGGGCTGAGGTGCGCGTGGCCGAGCGGCACCGTCACCACGAACGTGCTGCCTTTGCCGCGTTCGCTCCGCGCGACGACCTCCCCGCCGTGCAGGTTGGCGATCTCCTTGACGAGCGCGAGTCCGATCCCCGTGCCGGCGGACTCGCGCGCGTGCTGCCGGTCGGCCTGGCGGAAGCGTTCGAAGACGTACGGGAGCTCGTCGGGATCGATGCCCACTCCGGTGTCGGTGACGGTCAGGCGGAAGCATCGCTCGCGCCGTTCGGTCCGGACCTCGATCCACCCCGCTCGCGTGAACTTGACGGCGTTCGACAGGAGGTTCATCACCACCCGTTCGAACGTGTCGCGGTCGAGGTAGAGGTCCGCGCCCGCCAGGCTCGTATCCAGAGCGAGCCGGAGCTCGAGCCCGCGCTGCTCGGCAAGCGGCAGGAAGGGCGCGACCCAGCTCTCCACCAGCCGGTTGACCTCGGGCGTGAGCGTGCAGCGCAGCTCCATCTCTCCCGCTTCGAGCTTCGACAGGTCGAGGATCTGATTGATGAGGCCGAGCAGCCGCTCCTGATTCCGAAGCATGACCTCGAGCTGCTCGCGAAGCGGCGGCGCGATCTCGCCGAAGCGGTTCGCGAGGATCTGCTCGAGCGGGCCGAGGGTGAGGGTGATCGGAGTTCGGAACTCGTGCGAGATGTTCGCGAAGAACTCCGTCTTGAGTCGGTCGGTCTCCTGCAGGACCGCGATCCGCATGTTCTCCACCGATGCGGAGATCAGACCGGCGATCGCCTGGAACGTGTCCACGTCCCCCTGGTCGAAGGGTGGGTAGAGGGGGCGCGTCTCCGTCAGTCGGCCGGACAGGATCAGCCCGATCGGCACACCTTCCGCGATGACCGGGATGCAGACGAAGTACGGGATCTTGAACTCCCTGCGCAGCCGCTCGATGAACGGCGTCGCCTCGGTCTGGCTGTTGACGACCAGAAGCCCGGTCCCCCGGGCGAACTCGGGGGGGAACTCGATCGAGAGGGATGCCAACCGCTCCGCTTCCTGCTCGGCGACACCGACCCATCGGTTCGGCCTGTAGGTGTTCTCCTCGTCGGTCGGGAGAAGGACGATCGTCCGATCCATCCCGAGGATCGAGGTGATAGGCCCCACCGCGGCCTCGAACACCGACGAGATCTGCTTGTGCCCGCCGATCGACTGCAGCAGCGTCGACACGAGCGCGAACCCACGCTCCTTCTGACTGACCGCGTGGCGCAGACCCGAGATCTCGTAGTCGTGCTTCACGCTCGCTGCTGCCAACTCGTCGACCCGCCGCTTGTAGTACTCAAGCTCGCGGCCGTGTGGCATCGTCGGCCCCCTAGCTGCAGAGCACCGAGAGGATCCCCGTCCAGTTGTGCGACTGCATCACGTCACCCGCTCTCGCGATCTCGCCCCCCACGAACCAACCGAACAGCGGCATCTTGGAGCCGATGACCTTCTGCACGCCGGACGCTTCCTCCCACTCGGTGCCGCAGTAGGAGGCCGCCCTTCCGGCACAGTCGATGTAGAGGCCGAGGATCGGGCGCCGTTCGCCGACCCGGGTGAGTAGCTCCCTCGCGCGCGCCTCCACGTACTCGAGGTCCAGCGTCCGCCGCATGACCTGCACCTCGACGCCCTCCTGCATGTCGTCGCCGAACATGACGAGACCACCGCGTTCCCGGTCGATGTCCATGCACAATCGCACCGCGTAGTCCTCGTCGCGAGGTTCACCGAACCTGTCTCCGTGATTGATCCCGAGCGTGATGTAGACGGGGTACTCGATCCACGATGTGTCGTCGGGCTCGAACGCCTCCGCCACCACGTCCGTCGCCCGCCTGCGGTCGAGCTCGAGCACGACGTTGCCCTCGGCTCTCGTGATGGTCTTGTAGGCGCTCGCCGGCACGCAGCCGTGCATGATGATCGTTTCCATCTCCACGCCCGTCAGCGCCAGGGCCATCGCAGCCTGCTCCTCGATCCGGTCCCCGAAGAGCTGGAAGACGGGATGCCGGGCCAGCTGCATATCCGCGATCTGCCCACCCCCCATCGTCGGTGGCCACTCGCCGAGCTCCTCGGTCATCCCGGCGATCAGCGGCGTCGCCATGTTGAACTGCATGCGCAGCAGCTTCGGCATCGCGTACAGGAGCACGAGGTTCGGTGGCTCGCGGTACCCACGAGCCACGATCTGCCTGGCCAACCCACTGCCGACGGCGTGCTCGTTGTCCCGGATCCCTCCTTCGATGAACATGTCGAAGCCCATCGCGCCGGCAGAGATCGCGGCGACGCCGACCTGGGAGCCTTCGTAACCCATGCGGTCGTTGACGATCACACCGGCTGCCGACCCGCCGAACAGCGGGGCCTCCGAGCCGAGCGCTGCACGCACGCCGTCACGCACGCCTTCCAGGTCGTGCTTCGACGTCGCGAACACGAGCGCGAGGTCGCATCGTGCGAGGCCGGCCTGCGCCAGCGCTGCTCGCGCTGCCTCCCGCCCCGCCTCGCTCGAGTTCGGCGTCTCGCTGAACCCGACCCCGACGCGTGACCCGACCTCCGGCCGTCCCCCCAAGATCCCCGGTGCGTCGGCGACGCCTCGATACGAGATCGACATCTCACCCGCCCCCTCGCGACGTGATCGTCATCCGGTTCCCCACCACCACCGGCGGCGTGCACGACCCGGTGCATCCCCCCAGACCTCCGGGGCTCCACCGTAGGAACGCGGTGGCCCCCCGTGCCAGGGTCGAAGGACCCTTCGGGCGCCGGGTCGTCACGGCCCGGCCCGTCTGGCTCCGGACGCTGGCGGCGCCGGCCCTGTCCGGACCGTGAGCCGCGGGGCTATGCTTGGCGCTCCTCGGTTCGGGAACCCCCAGAGGTCCGGCCGGGGCATCGGAGGGGGATGAGCGACACGTCCGCGCCCGCGCCCGCGCGCAGGCGGGTCAAGCCCGCCCAGGTCGTCGCGTTCGCGTTCGGGCTCGTGATCGTGGTGCTGATCTTCACGCTCGCGATCCCGCGGTTCGCCGACTACCAGGCCGTGTGGCGGGCGATGAAGACCCTCACGCCGATCGAGTTCTGGTCGCTGATGGCCGTGATGGTCTTCAACCTCTACACGTACTGGCTCGCGAACCAGGCCGGGCTGATCGGGATGTCACTCGGGCAGTCGGCCGTCTTGACGCAGACGAGCACGACGGTGGCCAACACCCTGCCAGCCGGCGGCGCGCTCGCGATCGGCATGACCGCCGCGATGCTCAACTCCTGGGGGTTCACGGCCGGGGAGATCACGCTGTTCGTCGGCGTCACCGGGATCTGGAACATCTTCGCGAAGCTCGGGATGCCCTTGATCGCGCTCGTGCTGCTCGTCCTGACGGGCCACACGAGCCCCGGGCTCGTCACCGCGGCCTTGATCGGCGCGGTGGTCCTGGTGGTGGCCGTCACGCTGCTGGTGCTGGTGTTCCGGAGCGAGCGCCTCGCCAGGAAGGTGGGCGACGGCGTCGGCCGCGCGGGCTCGGCGCTGCTGCGCCTGTTCCGCAAGGGACCGATCGAGGGCATGGGCGAGCGCACCGCGAAGTTCCGGCGCGAGACGATCATCCTCGCGAAGCGCCGGTGGTTCATGCTCACGTGGACCACCGTGCTCAGCCAGGTCGCCCTGTTCTTCGTCCTACTGCTCACGCTCCGGCACATGAGCGTCGCCGAAGCCCAGGTCCCCGCGGTCGAGGCCTTCGCGGTCTACGCGTTCAGCCGGCTGCTCTCGGCGATCCCGATCACGCCGGGCGGCGTCGGCGTGATCGACCTCGGCTACATCGCCGGGCTCACCGCGTTCGACAGCCAGGAGAAGGCCCAGATCGTCGCTGCGGTCCTGATCTTCCGCGTCCTCACCTACGGGATCCAGATCCCGATCGGCATCCTCACCTACGTGTTCTGGCGCAGGAAGCGGTCGTGGTGGCGGGTCACGCCGCCGCCGGGGTCGATCGCCGCGGAGCTCGACGCCTCGCACACGGACGGCCCCGCGGCGTCGCAGGTCGAACTCGCCTGAGGCCGCGCCGGCGTCGTGTCGGTGGCTCGTGTGAGCATCGGCGCGTGTCGAACGAGGGCACGATCCTGCACGCCGACGCCGACTCCTTCTACGCGTCGGTCGAGCAGCGCGACGACCCCGCGCTCCGCGGCCGGCCCGTGATCGTGGGCGGCGGGGTCGTGCTCGCGGCCAGCTACGAGGCCAAGGCGTTCGGCGTACGGACGCCGATGGGCGAGCGGCAGGCGCGCCGCCTGTGCCCGGACGCGGTCGTCGTTCGGCCGCGGATGGAGGCCTACGGCGAGGCCAGCGACGCGATGTTCGCCGTCTTCCGCGACACCACGCCCTTGGTCGAGGGGCTGTCGATCGACGAGGCGTTCCTCGACGTGGGCGGGCTCGGTCGGATCGCCGGGTCCCCCAGCGAGATCGCGGCGCGTCTTCGCGGCGAGGTGCGCGAACGCGTCGGGATCCCCGTCACCGTCGGCGTCGCCCGCACGAAGTTCCTCGCGAAGGTGGCGAGCGGGGTGGGCAAGCCCGACGGCCTGCTCGTCGTGCCGGTCGAGGGCGAGCTCGCGTTCCTCCACGCGCTGCCCGTCGAGCGGCTCTGGGGCGTCGGACCGGTCACGGCACGCACGCTCCACGCCCACGCCCTCACGACGGTCGCCGACGTGGCGGGCCTGGACGAACCCGAGCTCGTCCAGATCCTCGGCCGCGCAGCGGGCCGGCACCTGCACGCGCTCGCCCACAACCGCGACCCCCGCCCCGTGGAGGTCGGCCGGCGGCGCCGCTCGATCGGCACGCAGCGCGCGCTCGGCCGTCGGCGCCGGACCCCCGAGATGCTCGACACGGACCTGATCGCGCTGGTCGACCGGCTCGCCCGGCGTCTCCGGCGCGCGCACCGCGTCTGTCGCACCGTCACGCTCCGCCTGCGGTTCGACGACTTCTCACGGGCGACCCGGTCGCACACGATGCCGGAGGCCACGGCCGACACGCTGCTCCTGCTGACCGCGGCCAGGAGGCTGTTGGTCGAGGCGCTGCCCACGATCCGTCGTCGGGGCATCACGTTGATCGGGCTCACCTTCACCAATCTCCAGCGCGACGACGCGATCCAGCTGACCCTCCCGTTCGGCCCCCGGCCCGACGCCACGCTCGACCACACGCTCGACACCGTGCGCGACCGGTTCGGCAGGTCGGCGGTGACGCGCGGCGTCCTGCTCGGACGAGACGAGGGGATCCGCGTCCCGCTGCTCCCGGACTGAACGGGTCGCTCACGCCCAGCGGACGTCGATCGCTCCGCGCAGGCCGGACAGCGGCAGGGACGCGGCCTCGGCCTCGACCGCGTCGCGGGCCGGGCGCGAGAGGCGACGCCAGGGGTGGACCGCCACCACCCCCTCCGCGCGGCGCCACGTCCCGGCGACCTCGCCGTCGACGAGGAGGGCTCCCGGCCAGACGCGCGACGTCCACAGCTGGCCGCGACGATCGGCGTCGGGGACGAGGATCTCCCGGTCGCGTCCGTGCAGGAGGAAGAAGGCGTCGCCGCTGGGCACGAGCCGGGCCGGCGCCGCGGATGCCGCGGTCTCACGGAAGATCGACTCGTCGCGCGCGAGGATCCACGCGTCGCCGATCGGCGTGCGCACCGGCGTCAGGGACGTGCTGAGCGCGTCGAACGCATCCGCGCTCGCCCGCCGCGCGATCCCCGCCCACTGCGCGAACGCCTCCGGCGTGGTCGGGCCGAAGACGTGCAGGTACCGGCGGCCGAGTTCGAGGCGCGCCTCGCGGGCCTCGATCGTGGGGGGCGGCACGGTCCACACGGTTGGCAACCGGGCGCCGTCCCAGCGGATCGCGACCGTGCCCGTCAGCGCCGCGTACCGGAGGTTGTTGGGATGCACGCCGATCGCCCTGCCCGCTTCCCCGTACGTCATCCGTGTGCCGTCGAGGTGCGCGTGCAGACGGGCGGCCAGGTCCTCCGCGACGCGGCGGGTCCTGCCGCCCTCCGGCAACCTCCCCAGCGAGAAGAGCGCGAGGTCCCGCTTCGCCACGACGTACGCGTGGTAGCGCGGACCCCAGAGCTGCACGAGCGATGGGTCCTCCCACGTGGACGGT
The DNA here is from genome assembly GCA_050257835.1 of Planctomycetaceae bacterium. Taxonomy (GTDB): domain Bacteria; phylum Actinomycetota; class UBA4738; order UBA4738; family HRBIN12; genus AC-51. The sequence goes on from JBLMXP010000154.1 coordinate 7,958, forward strand.
CCCGTGCCCTCGACCCGCGCGTGGATCGACAGGACCGCGGCCCGCGGCATGCTGTCCTGCAGGCCTGCCCACGCCGCCAGCCGCAGCGAACGTCGACCGGTGGGCAGCCGCTCGTCGAGCGCGCCGACACGGCGGCGGAACGCGAGGATCTGCGACCGCGTGAGGTCGAGCCGCGCCTCGGTCACGTCGCCCCCCACCGAACGGCGTCAGCCGGCGAGGATCTTCGCCTTCTGCGCCTCGAACTCGGCGTCCGTGAGCACGCCCGAGGCCTTCAGCTCGCCCAGCTCCTTGAGCATCTGGATCGTGTCGCCCTCGCTGGGCGCCGCCGGGGCGGGGGGCGCCGCTTGAGGCGGCGGCGCCTGCTCGTAGTACTGGGGCTGCTGCGCGTACTGCTGCTGTTCCTGCCCCGCCCAGCGCGAGGCCTGGCGGCGCGAAACCCGGTTCGAGACCGCGGTGGCGGTCCCGGCGACGACGGCGGTGCGGGCGACCCCGCGGATCAGTCCTGGCATCGTGATCGTTCCTCCTTGCGATCCTTCACGCCTCGGCGTCGGTGGTCTCCGCGGCCCCGAGCGTCTCGAGCAGCGCGTTGACGGGCACGCGGCCCGAGGCGACGAGCTGCGCTCCTGCCTGCCGCAGCGCGGTCGCGAACGGCGCGGCCCACGTGTTCTCGTAGAGCAGGATCGCCGCGGCCGCTCCCGGCTCGACCGCGTTGCCCGCTTCCTCGAGGTCGTCCTCACCCAACAGCCCCGACGCCGCCCCCTCGAACACGGCGAGCTCCGGGTTGCCGTCGAGGTCGAGGTCGCCGAGGTTCAAGCCCAGGACCGAGCCGTCCGCCTGCTTCTGGATGAACGCGAGGTCCAGGATGCGGATCAGGCCTCGGTCGACCAGATCCACGAGCAGCGGGAAGGCCTTCCCGTTCGGCGGCGTCTCCGCGGGCCACTCGACGACGAGGTAGTCGATCGGGCCGAGCTCGATGTCGTCACTCATGTCACTCCCCTCTTGGACGATATGCCGTAGCCGGTTGTCTAGCAGCCGCGGCCTGGGTGCGTCACGCGGGAGATCCGTCGCGCGATCGCACCCATACACACCAGGTGGCTCAGGGCAAGACGATCTCGAAGCCTGGGTCCGGGGCGTCGAGCAACGCAAGCAGCCGGGCGAACGCGGTCGCGTCACCATCCACGCGCAGCCCCGACAGCTCTCCGGAGGTCAACGCGGCGATCAGCCCGTCGCGGTCGGCGGTGAGCGTCGACGCGGCCGTGTCGTCCGTCGCGTCGAGGACGATGCTCATGTAGCCGTCGTTCAGGGTGGTGACGGCCCGCTCCCCGTCGATCGTCCAGTTGAGGACGAGGCGTCCCGCCTCGGCGGCTCGCAGACCGTCGACCCGGATCGCGATGCTCGACAGG
>JBLMXP010000155.1:0-20418 GCA_050257835.1 Planctomycetaceae bacterium
GTACGCGACCAGGAGCCCGACCCCGGTCACGATGAAGGCGTTGCGGAAGGTGTTGACGTACTGGGGCGTGTAGTTCGTGAGCGCGTCGACGTAGTTCTGGAAATGCCAGGTGAACGTGAACCCCTGGATGCTGTTGCCCGACTCGAGGGACAGCGCGAGCATCGCGAACATGGGCACGACGAAGAAGATGATCTGCCACAGGTTCGCCGGCGCCTGGAGCGCGTAGGGGGCAGCCGCCTGCCCCCTCCGCTTGCCCTTGCGCTTGGGCGGCTCCGTCAGCTCTCGTAGATCGGAACGAACAGGCCGTTCCACACCTGCTCCTCGTCTGGCGTCAGCACCCGGTAACGGTGGACCTTGGCGGCGACCTCAGGCGTCGGGTACACGAGCGGGCTGCTGAGCACCTTGTCCAAGATCGCCTTGTCCGAACCCGTCGCGGCCGCGGCATCCTGCTTGATGATGTCCTTGCCTGAGGGCACCGGGCTCACGTAGTTGTTCCACTCGGTCAGCTGGGCCGCGATGTCGGGCTTGTAGTACCAGTCCATCAGCATCTCGGCGCCGACCGGGTTGGCCGCTCCCTGGGGGATGCACATGTTGTCGGTCCAGATCACGGCGCCGCCTTCCGGGATGACGAAGCCGAGCTGCGGAAGGTTGTAGTACAGGTTGTCGATCAGGATGTCGCCGGACCATCCGATCCCGATCCAGATGTCCTCGTTCTCCAGCGCCGTCAGGTAGTCCTGCGTGTAGTACTTGCGGACGATCCCCATGTCCTTCTGCTTCTGGAGCCAGTCCGCTGCCTGCTTCCATTGGTCCGGCGTCGAGGTCTCCGGCGTGAACCCGAGGTGCATCAGGATCAGGCACGGCTGGTCGGCGTTGTCCGCGAACATGCCGATCTTGCCCGAGTACTTCGTGTTCAGCAGGTCGTCGAAGCTGGTGGGCGGGGGGTCGATGTACTTGCTGTTGTACACGATGCCCGTGAACCCCGATTGCCAGGCCAACGTGTGCTTGTTGTTCGCGTCGTAGGAAGGGTTGGCCACGGTCGGGTCGGCGTTCGCGTCGAAGTTCGGATGCAGGCTGGGGTCGAGCGGGATCAGGTAGCCGAGGGTGATCATCTCGGACAGGACCTGGCCGTTCGTGATGACGATGATGTCGCTCCCGGTGGGGTTGCCGGCCTCCAGGTCGGGACGGATCGACGCGTAGAACGTCGTGTTGTCGTTGATGTCCGCGCGGTAGGTGACCTTGATCCCCGTCGACTGGGTGAAGGCGTCGAGCGTGGGGTATGTGCGCGCCCCGTTGACCTTCTTGATGTCGATGTACTGCGGCCAGTTCGTGAAGTTGACGTTCGTGCCCTTGAGGTCTGCCTTCTTCTGCTGGTCCCACCATGCTGCGGACCCGGGCGTGTCGGCGCCCGTGCCCGTGTCGGTGGCGCTCGATCCGCTGACCCCGCACGCGGCCAGGACCGATGCCATGCTGAGACCGGCGGCGCCCGCCCCCGCGTAGCGGAACATGTCGCGCCGGCTGACCCGGCGCGACATCGCCCCGCGCACGAGCGAAGGGTCCGGCATGCGCTGCTGTTCGGTCATTCCTCCTCCTCCTCGTCGCTGAGCCCCAACGAGGGCTCGACCGCGAACGTGTGCTCGGGCTTCCAGAGCAGCCGCACCTTGTCCCCCGGCTGGGGAGGGGACGCTACCCCGAGGTTCTGCACGTAGACCGTGAGTTCCTTGCCGCCGGGGCCCTCGACCTTGTACTGGTGGCTCACGCCGATATACGTCGACATACGCAGAAGACCGGTGACCTGGTTCATGCCGGCCGGCGCCTCGCCCTGCGCTGCCTCGATCGTGATCTTCTCCGGCCGCACCCCCACCTTGACGTCCGGCCCGATCCCCGCCGGAACGCGTGAGGTCGGGACCAGCACGTCGGAGCCGGTCGCCAGGTGGACGGTGGCCACGTCGCCGCTGGTCCCCCCCAAGGTGCCGTCGAGCAGGTTCGACGCGCCGAGGAACCCTGCGACGAACTCGGTGGAAGGGCTCTCGTAGACCAGCTCGGGAGCACCGATCTGCTCGATCCTGCCGTGGCGCATGACCGCGAGACGATCCGACATCGTCATCGCCTCCTCTTGGTCGTGCGTCACGTAGATGAAGGTGATCCCGACCTCCTCCTGGATCCGCTTCAGCTCGAGCTGCATCTGCTTGCGGAGCTTCAGGTCCAACGCGCCCAGGGGTTCGTCCAACAGCAGCACCTTCGGCCTGTTCACGAGCGCGCGGGCGAGCGCCACGCGCTGCTGCTGGCCTCCGGACATCTGGCCGGGTTTGCGCTCCTGGAACCCGTCCATCTCGACCAGGTGCAACGACTCGTTCACACGGGAGGTGACCTCGTCACCGCCGATCTTCTTGCGCCGCAGTCCGAACGCCACGTTCTCGAAGACGTTCAGATGCGGGAACAGCGCATAGGACTGGAACACGGTGTTCACGTCGCGCTTGTACGGGGGGAGATCGGTGACGTCGCGCCCCCCGAGGTACACGGTGCCGTAGCTCGGCTCCTCGAAGCCCCCGATCATCCTGAGGGTCGTGGTCTTGCCGCACCCGGACGGGCCGAGCATCGAGAAGAACTCGCCTTCGGCGATGTCGAGTGACAGGTCGTCCACCGCGGCGACGTCCGCGAACAGCTTGGAGACACGCTCCAACCGCACGTCGATCTCGGTCACGTCCACCCCCTCTGAGGTCCTTCGTCGCGAGCGGGCAATCATCCCACAGAGCGGCGGCGATTATCACCCGTTCTCGTCATACGGTGACCACCCCCCTCGGACAGGTTGATCCACCTTCTTGTACGGAACGGACAAGGCCCGGGTTCGCTCACCGGCCCGCCGCGTGCTCGTCGGTCCTGACCGAGGGCCCGCCGTTGCCCACGCGCTTGTTCGAGATCGCCGGCAGCGCGGTCACGAAGAACAGCACCAGCGCCGCGATCAAGATCGCGCCGACCGCGAGCCGCCCGTTGATCAGCCCGACCGCCAGTCCGGCGCCGGACAGGAGCGCGCTCCACAGGTACAGCAGCAGCACGGCCTTTCGGTGCCCGTGTCCGGCATCCATCAGGCGATGGTGCAGGTGCTCCTTGTCGGCATGGCCCACCGACTGACCACGCCAGGTCCGCCGGAGCACGGCCATCGCCACGTCGAGGAACGGGATCGCCAGGACCAGCAGCGGCACCGCGATCGTCCCGACGACGGCCGCGAGGTCGCCGCCCGAAGGTTGGTACGGGTTGCGGCCCACGCCGGAGATCGTGGCCATCGCGAGGAGCATCCCCAGGAGCATCGAGCCCGTGTCGCCCATGAAGATCTTCGCGGGATGGAAGTTCCAGGGCAGGAACCCGATGCAGATCCCCGCGGTGATCGCCGACAGCAGGGCGGCCTGCGAGGCGTCGCCGAACAGGCTGGGGCTCCGGACCATGTAGAAGAAGAACCCCCCGGCGGCGATCGCGACCATCCCCGCAGCGAGGCCGTCGAGCCCGTCGATCAGGTTGACGGCGTTGGCCACGATCACGACCCACGCGATCGTGAGGATCGCGCCCTGATCGTTGGCCAGGACGAGGACCTGCCCGATCTTGCCCCCGCCCGGGAACCACATGTAGACGAGGATCCCGCCGAGCAACACCAAGATCCCGCCGATGAAGACCTGCGCCGTGAGCTTCGTGAGGGCACGGACCCCGCGCGTGTCGTCCACGATCCCGAGCGCCACCATGAGCGAGCAGGTCACGAGGGCCGCGAGCGGCTCGGGGCTCGCCGCGTTCACCTCGCGGAAGAACGGCAGGAACCGGGAGACCCCGAGCGCCACGAGGAACCCCAGGTACATCGCCACCCCGCCCATCGTGGGGGTCGGTACCCGGTGGACCCGACGGTCGGCCGGCTCCACGATCCAGCCGAGCCTGATCACCACGGCCCGCACCGCCGGGGTCAGCGCGAACGTCGTGGCGGCGGCGGCCACGAAGACGAGGAGGTACGCGGTCACGACGGCTCAGAGTCTCGACCCCCGACGCCGCCCCGGCAACCGTCGGGCGTGCGTCAGGGGTACAGAGGGAAGCGGCTCGTGAGATCCCGCACCCGGCCGGCGGCCTTCTCCTTGGCGGCGTCATCGTCCGCGCCCCGGAACGCGTCGCCCATGATCGAGGCGATCTCGCGCATCTCCGCCTCCTCCATCCCGAGCGTGGCCGGCCCCGGCGTGCCGACGCGGATCCCCGAGGGAGCCGATGGAGGGTTCGGGTCGTAGGGGATCTGGTTCTTGTTCAGCGTGATCCCGACCTCGTCAGCAACGGCCTCGGCCATCTTGCCGTCGATCCCCAGCGGCCGCACGTCGGCCAGCACCAGGTGCGAGTCGGTGCCTCCCGAGACGATGCGCAGACCCTCCTCGGCGAGCCCGGCCGCCAGCGCCTGCGCGTCGCGGACGATCCGCGCGGCGTAGGCCTTGAACGCCGGCGTCATCGCCTCCTTCAGCGCCACCGCCTTGCCCGCGATGTTGTTCTCGATCGGGCCACCCTGCATCATCGGGAACACCGCCTTGTCGATCGCCTTGGCGTGCTCGGCCTTGCAGACGATCATCGCGCCGCGCGGGCCGCGCAGGGCCTTGTGCGTGGTGAAGGTGACGACGTCGGCGTGCGGCACGGGGTTGGGGAACGCACCGCCGGCCACCAGCCCGATGAAATGCGACGCATCGACCCACAGCAGCGCCCCGACCTCGTCGGCGATCTCGCGGAAGGCGGCGAAGTCGATCGTTCTGGGGTAGGCCGTGTACCCGGCCAGCAGGAGCTTCGGCCGATGTTCCTTCGCGAGGTCACGGATCCGGTCCATGTCGAGGGTCTCCGTCTCGCGGTCGACCTCGTAGCCAACGAATCGGAACCACATCCCCGACACGTTCACGGGCGAGCCGTGGGTGAGGTGGCCCCCGTGCGCGAGCACCATCCCGAGCACCTGGTCGGAGCTGTCGTTCGGGGTGAGGAAGGCGCCGAACACGGCGAGGTTCGCGATCGCGCCCGCGTGCGGCTGGACGTTCGCGTGCTCGGCCCCGAACAGCTCCTTCGCGCGGTCGATCGCGAGCTGTTCGACGACGTCGACGAACTCGCACCCGCCGTAGTAGCGGCGGCCGGGGTAGCCTTCGGCGTACTTGTTGTTGAGCGTCGAGCCGACCGCCGCGAGCACCGCGGGGCTCGCGTAGTTCTCCGAGGCGATCAGGCGCAGGGTCGAGCGCTCGCGCTGGAGCTCACCGGCGACGGCCGCCGCGACCTCCGGATCGGTGGCCTTCAGCGCTTCCCAGTCCGCCGCGTACTCCCGCATCTACAGCTCCCCTCGTTCGATCGCCGCGATCTGCTCGATGCGCGGCACGTGGCGTCCGGCGTCGAACGGCGTGGCGAGCCACAGCCGCACGATCTCCTTCGCGTAGTCGGGCGCGATCACGCGCGCGCCCATCGTGAGGACGTTCGCGTCGTTGTGCGCGCGGGACAGGCGCGCGAGGTACAGGTCGTGGCACAGGGCCGCGCGGATCCCGTGGACCTTGTTCGCGGCGATCTGCTCGCCCTGCCCCGAGCCTCCCGTCAAGATCGCGCGGTCGGCGTCGCCGCTGGCGACGGCGCGCGCGGCGGCCGCGCAGAACGGCGGGTAGTCCGTGGGCTCGGGTGAGTACGTGCCGTGGTCCTCGACCTCGTGGCCCTCCTCGAGGAGGAACGCCTTGAGCTCCTCCTTCAGGGGGAACCCGGCGTGATCGCAGCCGAGCGCGACCTTCATGCCTGCTCCTCGCCCCGGACCGTCGCCGGGACCGGACCGACCAGACACTCGGCAAGGCGCGCGGTCCACTCCTGCAGCTCCCACGCGATCGCCCGGTAGCTCTCGAGCGGCAGCCCGAGCGGGTCGACGACGTCCTCGTCCCAGGGGTTCCCCTCGAACCCGCGCCGCCGCAGCCCGTCGGCGGCCGCAACGCGGGCGGCGAGCTCGCCGTCCGCGGGCGCCTGCTCCAGCAACCGCACGAGCTCCTTCAGCGTGAAGGCCCGCGCCGCCGCTTGCGGACCGAGCGCGCCCACCGCCTCGCGATGCTCCCCCGCCATCCCCACCACGAGGTCGGCCTCGGCGACGAGCGCGGGGGTCAGACGGCGCGCGACGTGGGTCGCGAGGTCGACGCCGAGCTCGCGCGCGGCCTCCTGGGACTCGGGCATCGCGCCCGAACCATCCCAGCCCGCGGTGCCCGCCGACGACACGGCCGGCGCCGCGTCCCCAGCCCGCTCCCGCAGGGCGTGGCGTAAGAGCCCCTCCGCGATCGGCGAGCGGCAGACGTTCCCGGTGCACACGACGAGGATCGAGGCCATGTCAGGAAGGCCGGGAGTCTAACAACGGCCCCTCACCCGAGAGGTAACGCCGCAGGTCCCGCTCGGTCACCTCGCCCTCGCGCAGGATCCGCGGACCGTCGCCCGTGAGATCGACGACGGTCGAGGAGCGGCCCTCGAGCGGATGGTCCTCGCACAGGTAGACGGCAACCGCGTCCCCGAACGCCGCGACCAGCTCGTCGCACGTCCGCGCGGGCGGCTCCCCCGACCGGTTCGCGCTCGTGACCGCGAGCGGGCCCGTGGCGGCCAGCAGCGAGACGGCGAGCGGGTGCGCGGGGATCCGGACCCCCACCGTGGCCGCCTCGCCGCCGAGGTCCCAGCCGAGGGCATCGGCCGAGCGCGGCAGGACGATCGTGAGCGGTCCCGGCCAGGCGGCCCCAGCCAGGCGCTCGGCGCGCTCGTCCATCACGGCCACCCGCCGCGCGTCCTCGAGCGAGGCGACCAGGACCGGGAGGGTCAGCCCCCGCGGGCGCTCCTTCGCCTCGAACAAGCGGGCGGTGGCCGACCGATCGTCGGGCCGGGTCCCGATCCCGTACACGGTGTCGGTCGGCAGCACGACCAGCGCGCCGCGGCGCGCCGCGGCCGCGGCCTCCTCGAGCACGGACCCCGTCACGGCCGCCGCGCGGTGACCACGCGGTCCCTCCCCGCCAGATCCGGATGGACCGCGACGTCGACCCAGCCCGCTTCGGCCGCGAGCGCGGCGATCGCAGACCCCGTCGACTCCTCGATCTCCACCGCGATCGCCCCGCCGGCGCGGACCCACGCGCACGCCTGCGCGAACAGCCGCTCGTACAGCTCGGGCCCGCCGAACACCGCGAGCGGCGGGTCTGCCAGCACCTCGGGCGGCAGCTCGGCCTCGCGCTCCCGCGGCACGTACGGCGGGTTGCAGGTGACCAGGTCGACCGCACCGGCGAGCCCCGGCGGGAGGGCCTCGAGGAGGTCCCCCTCGTGCACCGTCACGGGCAGCCCCAGCGCGTCGGCGTTCTCGCGAGCGAGCGCCGCGGCCTCGGGCGAGACGTCGGACGCGTGCACGACGGCCCCGGGTCGCTCCTGGGCGATCGCGAGCGCCACGGCGCCGGTCCCGGTGCAGGCATCGACGACCACCGGTCGCACCGCCGGTCCGAGCAACTCGAGGGCCGCGTCGACGAGGACCTCGGTCTCGGGTCGCGGCACGAACACCCCCGGGCGGACGCGGAGCACCAGCCGCCGGAACCCCTGCTCCCCGGTGAGATGCTGCAACGGCGTGCCGCCGCAGCGCCGGCACAGGGCTCGCCCGTACGCGCGGGACTCGGTCGGCGACAACGGCTCTGCCCTGGTCGCGACCGCGGCACGGTCCGTCCCCAGGATCGAGGCCATCAACCACTCGGCGTTGGCGCGCGGGCTCTGGACGCCGTGGCGCTCCAGGTAGGCGGTCCCCCGGCGGACGACCTCGCTCGGCCGCACGGGCTCAGGCCTCCGTGGAGGAGAGCTGCGCGGTACGCTCGGCCGCCTGCAGCGCGTCGAGGATGCGGTCGAGCTCCTCGCCGCCGCCGAGGAGCTCCTGGAGCTGGTGGGACTGGTGCTCCCGCGAGAGCCGGTGGTCGGTCACGCGCCCCTCGGGGAAGTTGTACGTGCGGATCTTCTCTGCGCGCTCGCCGGTCCCGAGCTGCGCGCGGCGCTCCGCGGCCTCCTTGGCCTGGGCCTCCTCGAGCGCGAGCTGGTGCAGACGGGCGCGCAGGTACCGCAGCGCCTTCTCCTTGTTCTGCAGCTGAGAACGCTCCTCCTGGACCTCGACCTTGATCCCGGTCGGCTTGTGGACGATCCGCACCGCCGAGTCGGTCGTGTTCACGGACTGGCCCCCCGGCCCGCTCGAGCGGTACACGTCGATCTGGAGATCCTCGGCCCGCAGGTCGACCTCGACCTCCTCGGCCTCGGCCATCACGGCGACGGTCGCGGTCGACGTGTGGATCCGCCCCTGGCTCTCGGTGGCGGGGACCCGCTGGACCCGATGCACCCCTGCCTCGTGCTTGAGCCGTCCGAAGGCGTCCTTCCCCCGCACCTCGAGGGACAGCTCCTTGAACCCCCCCAGCTCGCTCGGCGAGGAGGCGAGCACCTCGGTCTTCCAGCGATGGCGCTCGGCGAGCCGCCGGTACATCTCGACGAGGTCCCCCGCCCACAGGGCGGCCTCCTCACCGCCGGCGCCGGCCCGCACCTCGATGATCAAGTCCTTGCCCTCGTTGGGGTCCTTCGGGACCAGCAGGTGCTCGAGCTCTGCCCGGAGCGCCGCGACCCGCTCGTCCTGACGGTCCGCCTCCTCGCGGAAGAACGCCGCCAGCTCCGGATCGGCCTCCGCCTTGGCGAGGCCGCGGGCCTCCTCGGCGGCCGCGACGGCCTCTTTGTACGCGCGATAGGGGCGCACGACCTCCTCGAGCTCGGCGAACGCCTTGCCCGTCGTGCGCAGGCGCGACGGGTCGCCCGTCACCTCGGGCGACGCCATCTCGGCGGCGACCTCCTCGTAGCGGGCCTCGATCGCGTCGAGCTTCGCCTCGATCCCTTCGGCCATCCGCGCTATCGTCCCAGAACGCGATGCGGCCCCCGCCCGAAAGGGCGGGGGCCGCGGAGGTCCGCGGGACGGCGCCTCAGTCCTTGCGCGTGTCGTCGTCGAAGTCGACGTCGATCGTGGCGAGGTCGGGGATGTCCACGCTCCCGGTGTCGTTCGAGGCCCACAGGTCCTCGTAGCGAGGATCGACGAGGTCGTCGTCGAACCCGCGCGGCGGCTCCTGCTTCGCCTCGGGCTTGGTGCCGGCCGTCGCCTCGGGCTCGGCCTCCGGCACCACCTTGGGCGCGGAGGTGCTCGATGCCGACGGCTGCGTCGCGCTCGTGACCGGTTCCGCGCTCCCGCTCGGCGCCGGGGTCGCGGCCGGGGTCGGGGTCGGGGCGCTCGACGACCGTCCGGTCTGATCGCGTTCCTGCATCGAGACGTCGAGGTCGTGCGCCACCGCCAGCAGCTTCGTCTGCATGTCGTGCATCTGGGTGACGAGCGCCTCACGGCGGGTCGCGAGCGAGCCGAGGATCCGGTCGGCCTCCTCCTTCGCCTTGGCGAGCTCCTCGGAGCCGCGCTGGCGCGCCTCTTCGGCGCGGGCCTGCGCGTCGACGCGGATCCGGTCGGCCTCGGTCCTCGCCTCGCTCAGCAGGCGCTGCGCCTCCGCCTTGGCCTCGTCGACGATCTTGGTGGCCTCGCGATCGGCCGCCTCGATCATCGTCGCGAACCGCGCGGACAGCCGCTCGTAGGCGTCGTCGTGGGCGGGGGCCGCCGGCAGGGCCTGAGGTGGGGCCGGCGGCTGCGCGGCCAGCGCCGTGTCCTCCTCGGCGACCTTGGTGGCCAGCGCTTCACCCGGCGACATCGCCGCCTTCGGATCGGTGCGGAGCTTGGTCTCTCGCAGATCCTTCTCGAGCGTCTCGACCTGGGTGGCGACCTGGCCGAGGTAGTCGCGGACCTGGTCGGGGTCGTAGCCGCGGCGAACCGTGGCGAATTCACGCCGCCGGATCTGCTCGGCGCTCGGCAGGAGCGGCAGGTCGAGATCGCTGGTCATGGGGAAACCTCCCGTATCGGTGGGGCTCGATCGGATGTGTGTCATCTTCCGTAACGCGGCCGCCGGATGCAACTCGCCGAAGGTCTACGAAACATCACGTAGTGCCGGTAGCCTCCGCGTCCGCCGCCGCCTCCGCCTCGCGACGGAGCACCTCGCGGAACGAGGCGGTGGCCACGGCGATCTGGTCGTCGTCGCAGGGCTGGGTCGTGATCTTCTGCAACCAGATGCCGGGGGCCATCAGCGCCCGCATCACGGCCGAGTCCGGGTACCGGGCCCCCAGACGCAGGGCCTCGTACGCCACGCCGGCGATCACCGGGATCGCGACGATCCGCGAGAGCAGGCGCCACACGATCCCCGGCGTCCCGAACAGGGTGAACACGAAGATCGTGATGATCATCACGATGATCAGGAAGTTCGTGCCGCAGCGCACGTGCTCCTTGGGGTAGGCGCGGATCCGCTCGGGGATCAGCTCGTCGCCGTGCTCGTAGGCGGCGATCGTCTTGTGCTCCGCCCCGTGGTAGGCGAACACCCGGCGGATGTCCTTCGTCCGCCCGATCAGCCACAGGTACCCGACGAACAGCAGCACCCGCGCGAGCCCTTCGAGGACGTTCACGACGACGCCGTTGAACGGCAGGCGGCTCTCGAGCCACACGAACCCGGCCGTGGGACCGAGGATGAACAGCGCGACGAAGATCACCATCGCGATCGCGAGCGAGAACCCCAGCTGGCGTGGGGTGAGCTGGTCGTCCTCCTCGACCGTGTGGTTCGCGGCCACGAGCAGCGCGCGGGCGCCGATCGCGAGCGACTGCCCGAGCACGACCATGCCGCGCAGGAACGGCCGTCGCCAGATCGGGTGGCGCTCCGCGACGGAGTCGATCGGGTGGGACTCGAGGTAGATCTCGCCGTCGGGTTGGCGCACCGCGACCGCCCAGTGGTCGGCGCCGCGCATCATCACACCCTCCACGACGGCTTGTCCGCCGTAGAGGTGGCTCGTCGTCGCGGGCCGGGGCGCCTCCCCCACGCCGCTCAGCTCTCGGCGCGCCCGCGCGCCTTCGCCGTGTTCGCGTAGCGCCGCTGGAACCGCTCGACCCGGCCACCCGTGTCCACGAGCTTCTGCTTGCCCGTGTAGAAGGGGTGGCAGTTCGAGCACAGCTCGGCGCGGATCTCGCTCACGGTCGAGCGCGTCTGGAAGGTGTTGCCGCACGAGCAGTGGACGTTCGTGATCTGGTACTCGGGGTGGATGCCTTGCTTCATCGTCGCTCCTTGCAGATGCCGCCGGTCAGCCTACCGGCTCGAACACCCGTTCCAACGAAGGGCTATTCCGGTCGCGTCCTCGCTCAGGCGCCCGTGGGCGCCTTCGCGATGTCCTTGAGGAACTGCTCGTTCGACTTCGTCGCCCGGAGCTTGTCGATCAACAGCTCCAGGGCCGCGCCCGCCTCGAGGGCGTGGAGCACCCGGCGAAGGCGGATCACCAGCGCGAGCTCCTCGGGCGGGAGCAGCAGCTCCTCCTTGCGGGTGCCCGAGGCGTCGACGTTGATCGCGGGGAACAGCCGCTTCTCGGAGAGCTGGCGGTCCAGGCGGAGCTCCATGTTGCCGGTGCCCTTGAACTCCTCGAAGATGCCCTCGTCCATCCGCGAGCCGGTCTCGACGAGCGCGCTCGCGATGATCGTCACCGAGCCGCCCTCCTCGATGTTGCGCGCGGCGCCGAAGAACCGCCGCGGCGGGTACAGGGCCGCGGAGTCGATGCCGCCGGTGAGGATCTTGCCGGAGGCCGGCATCGCGAGGTTGTAGGCGCGCGTCAGCCGGGTGAGCGAGTCCAGGATGATCGCGACGTCCTGCCCCATCTCCGCCAGGCGCTTGGCCCGCTCGAGCACCAGCTCGGTCACCTGGATGTGCTGGTCGGTCGGCTTGTCGAAGGTCGAATAGACGACCTCGGCGGCCTGGACCGTGCGCTGCCAGTCCGTGACCTCCTCCGGGCGCTCGTCGACGAGCAGCACGATCACGTGGGTCTCGGGGTTGGAATGGATGATCCCGTTCGCGATCTGCTTGAGGATCGTGGTCTTGCCGGCCTTCGGTGGCGACACGACCATCCCGCGCTGACCCTTGCCGATCGGCGCGATCATGTCGACGATCCGCTCGGCGATCGCGAGTGGCCCGTTCTCCAGTCGGAAGCGCTCGTTGGGGAACAGCGGCGTGAGCTTGTCGAACTGCGGGCGGGCTGCGGCCCGTTCCGGGTCCATCCCGTTGACCTGCTCGACGAGCAGCAGCGCCGGGTACTTCTCGTTGTTCTTGGGCTCGCGGACCTTGCCGGTGACGGTGTCGCCCTTGCGGAGCTGATGCTTGCGCACCTGCGAGAGCGACACGTAGATGTCGCCCTGGCCCGGCAGGTAGCCGGAGGTCCGCAGGAACCCGTAGCCCTCGGGCAACACGTCGAGGATGCCCGTTTGGCTCGGCGCGTGCTGGAGCTCCTCGAGGCGCTCCTGCTCCTCGCGGATCCGCCGTTCCTCGCGCTGCTTGCGGCGCTCCTCGCGTGAGGGACGACGCCGGCGGTCCCGCTCGTCGAACGAGCCGCCGCGGTCGCCCTCGGCGCGCTCGGCGCGCTCGGGGCGTTCCCCGCCACGCTGCTCCCGGTCGCCGCGGTCGCGGCGCTGTTCGCCGTCGCCGCGCTGCTCGCGGTCCGCGCCGGGCTCGGCCTCGCCGCCGGCGCGCTCGCGACCGGCGGTCGGCGCCTCGGTCGTTCGGGCACGGTCGCCGTCGCCCTCGGCCGCCTGGGTCGGAGCCGGCGCCTGGCCGGCGCCGTTCGTCTCGGTCGACGCGTCCACCGTGACCGCCTCCCCGTTCGTCTCCTTCGCGCCGCCGCCCCGGCGTGCGCGAGCCGGCTTCGCGGTCTCGCCGTTGTCGGGGGCCGTGCCGCCCTTGGCGACGATCGCGTCGATCAGTCCCGCCTTGCGCAGCTTCTGAACGCCTTCGACGCCCATCGCCTGCGCGATCTGCTGCAGCTCCGGCAGCAGCTTCGATTCGAGGACCGACCGGTCCGTCGTGGTGTCCATCCTTAGGAAGCCTCTCTCCCCAGCTCGTGCTGGAGCTTCTCCCAGTCGGCCGTGAACCGTTCAAGGCCGGAGTCCGTCAGTGGGTGCTTCACGAGCTTCGTGAAGACGTCGTAGGGCATCGTCGCGATGTCGGCGCCTGCGAGCGCCGCGTCGACGACGTGCATCGGGTGGCGCAGGGATGCCGCGAGCACGTTCGTCTCGTAGCCCTGCACAGCATAGAGGTCGCAGATCTCCCGCACCAGCGTCATCCCGTCGCTCGCCACGTCGTCCAGACGCCCGACGAACGGCGACACGATGTAGGCGCCGATCTCGGCAGCCAGGATCGCCTGCGCGGGCGAGAACACCAAGGTCACGTTGATCCGGATCCCCTCGTTCGTGAGGCGCGTACCGGCGGCGAGGCCCTCGGGCGTCATCGGCACCTTGATCACGGCCTTGGGGCCCTTGGTCGCCAGCTCGACGCCCTGGCGGTACATCTCATCGGCATGCGGGGCCGTGACCTCGAGCGAGATGTCGCCGTCGACCTCGTCGAGGATCATCTTCCACACGGCGTCGGGGTCCTCGTTCTCCTTGGCCACGAGCGTCGGGTTGGTCGTGACCCCCTTCAGCACGCCCCAGCGATTGATCTCGCGGATCTCGTCGATGTTCGCGGTATCCAAGAACAGCCTCACTCGGTCCTCCCTTCACCGTCGCCGGCGGCGGCGGGGTTGCCCGCGCGGGCCGTCACCCGATCCATCACCAGGTCGATCACGGCGGCGATCGCGTGGTCGAAGCTGTAGTTGGGGATCACGGGCACCCCGTGCGCGAGCGCTTGGCTCTTCACGTACCGCTGCAGCTTGCGGATCCCGTCGAACCCGTCGGAATACCGGGCGGCCGGGCGGGACGCGACGGCGTCGTCTCGCGCCGAGAAGTGCGACAGATGCCGGTCCTCGTCGTCGACGCCTACCAGGAAGGGTACCGCGAGGATGCGATCACCGTGGCGTTCCACGTCGAGGAACCCGGGAACCACGTGCACCCCCTCGATCACGATGCTCGTGCCCTCCTCCGCCGCGCGGTCGATCAGCGCGTTGATCCCCACGGAGAGCGCGGCGACCTGCTCGCGGAACCCGACGACCAGCGCGTCGGCGGCGCGGGTGGGCGGCTCCCGCAGCGCCCGGTCGGCCTGGAACGAGGACACGTGCAGCGTCGGCATCAGGTCCGGCGACAGCATCGCCCGCATCACCTGGCGGATCGCGTCGGTCGACACGACCCGGACGATCCCGAGCCGGGCGGCCAGCTGGGTCGCGAGCGTGGACTTGCCGACCCCCGTCGCCCCGCCGATCAGCACGACGAGCGGGACGTCGAGGCTCTCGACCCGGCGCCAGCGCTCGAAGTTCGCAGCGTAGCGGTCGCCGTTCAGCTCGCGGATCACGTCGTGGGCCAGGTCGGCCAGCTCGACCGACGTGAGGGCGGCCTGCCGTCGCTCGTGCAGCCGGATCTCGACCTCCTCGGCGACCTGATAGGCGCGATAGGGGGACAGCCCGGTGACCATCACCTGCGAGGCGAGCAGGCCCTTGGAGAAGGGCAGCCCTGGCTCGCGATCGGAGATCACGATCTGGGGGGTCCGCGTGCGTTCGGTCATCGTTCGTGTCCTCGCGAGCGAGCGAGCTCGATCGTCCGCAGGAGCTCGGTCGACAGGTCTGCCGGCCCCTCCACCACCTCGGCCCGGTTGTCCACGACGACCACCTCCGCCCCGCGGGCGAGGGCCGCCTCCGTGGCCACGTCGACCGCGGCGGCCTTCAGCTCGGTCAGCAAGACGTCGTAGGGCCGGGCCGCGTCGAGATCGGCCGCCAGGCCGGCACGATCTGCCAGCCTCGCGCTCCACCCCACCACACGACATCCTGCCGTGGCCTCCAGATGTTGGGCTTGCCTGGCGGCCACCGCCGGCGGCGCCGTGGTGGTGAGGAACGCGGTGCTCCCCCTCACGTCGCGCAACGGCACCGGGAACAGATCGGTGACGACGTAGGCGTCGCCCAGCGCGTTGCGGAGGTGGGAGGTGAGTGCGGAGAGCTCCTCGGGCCCGGTAGCCGGGTTGCTAGCCATCGTAACAACGGCCAGGTCCGCCCGCAACAACCGGTAGGGGCCCAGGTATCCCGCCAGGTACTCGAGGGGACACGTCGCGGGCAGGACGAGGATCCCGGCATCCCACGCCACCGGAGGCAGCGCCGCGCCCGAGCCCTCGAGCACGATCAGGCCCGGGACGCGCGCCGCGGCGATCGCGACGGCTTCCGGCACGTTGGAGACGTAGGGCGCGCCGGCCAGTCCCCCGCCGGCCCGACGGGCGCCGATCGTGGCGACCCCGGTCGTCAGCGCGTCCTCGAGGTAGTCCGAGGCGGCGTGCTCGCCGGCGCGGGCCTTCGCGACCAGCGCGTCGACGTCGACCGAACCCGGCTCCACGACCTGCGGCTCCGCCGGGCCGCCGCGGCCCATCGCGACCACGACCGGCTCGTACCCGGCGGCGGCAGCCCGCCGCGCCACCTCGCCGGCGATCGCCGTCTTGCCGGTGCGCTTGCCGGTGCCGAACACGGCGATCGTAGGGATCCCCGGCGGCGCCGGCGCGGACGGGGGCGGGTCCAGACGGAAGTCGGCGCCGGCGTAGACCACCCCGCGCGCGAGCACCGTCGCGGCGACCGCCATCCGCTCGCGGTAGCCCATCACCGGCTCGTCGGAGAGATCGAGCACCTGCTCGGGCGCCAGGCGGTCGATCGCCTCGGCCAGCGCGGCCTGTCGGTCCGCGCCCGCCGGGGTCACCTCGACCCCCAGTGCCGGCAGCTCGCCGGGGCGGAGCTTCTCCGCCCCGCCCATCAGCAGCGCGCCGACGACGTCGTGACCGCGCGCGCGGGCGGCCTCGATCGCCGAGGCGGTCACGGGCGGGTAGTGCTCGCCGTCCACGAGGACGAGGGTGCGCATCGCGGGTCGCTCCTTGCGGGGTCGGCCGGGGCCCTCAGGCGCGGCGCGCGTCCGAGGCCGACTGCTGCACGGGCGCCTCTCGATGCCCCTGCGCCGACTCGAACTGCGAGAACCGGGCCATCAGCTGCCGGTCTTCGAACGGGAACCGACGGTAGATCCGCACCTCGGCTCCGTCGAACTCCAACACGTTGTAGCACGGCTTGCCGTGCCCTCGCACCCGTAGGGACGAGACCGTGCCTGCGTTGGCGATGTACAGGTCCTCCAGCCGCCACACGTAGGGAACGTGCTTGTGGCCCGAGAGCACGACGTCGGCCCCGGCGTGCACGAGCACCTCGAGCAGGTCGCCCGCATCCATCACCGTGCTCCGCTCGCGCCCCGTGCCCGGTATCGGGAGCAGGTGGTGGTGCAGGACGAAGACCTTGAGCGCGGCCGGGTGCGAGAACGCCTCGCTGATCCATCCGTAGTGGACCCGGCCGACCTTCCCCTCGTTCAGGTCGGGCTCGCTCGAGTCGACGCCCACGATCCGGACGTCGCCGACGTCGTGCACCCACATCCGCGGGCCGATCAGCTCCTCGAAGTGCACGTAGCCGACGTTGCGGGAGTCGTGGTTGCCCGGAACGGTGAGCAGCGGCGCCTCGATCCGCTCGGCGTAGGCGAGCCACGCCTGGTACTCAGGGCGGAACCCCTCGTTCGTGAGGTCTCCCGACACGACGACCGCGTCGGGCCCCAGCTCGTTCAGCTCCGTGATCACGCGGTGCATCAGGTTCGGCACGAAGTACGGCGACCCCACGTGGGGGTCCGAGATGTGCGCGATCGTGAGCACGGCTCCGAGTCTATGGTCAGGCGAGGGTGCCGTCGGGATATAGCGCGGTCCGCGTGCCGGCCCGCATCCCGCCGTCGACCAGGATGTTCGCACCGTTCACGAACGACGCTCGCTCGCTCGCGAGGTACACGACGGCGTCCGCGACGTCGCGGGCGCGCCCGATCCTCCCGATCGGCGGCACGGCCCACGTGCTCGGGTCGTCCTGCGCGTCGCGATCTTCCTCGCCGGGAGCCGTCATGTGTCGCATCCCCGGCTCGATGTCGCCCGGCGAGACCGCGTTGGAGCGCACGCCCCTGCGCCCGCCCTCCACCGCCAGCATGTTCGAGAGCATCAGCACCGCCGCCTTCGACACCGAGTACACGGCGATCTCGACCTCCCCGGAGACGCCGGCGTCGGAGGAGACGTGCACCATCGAACCCCGCCGCGCCTCCAGGTGCGGGAACGCCACCTGCGCGTAGAGGAAGCACCCGCGGACGTTCACGTCCATGATCGCGTCGTAGGTCGCGAGCGGGGTCTCGAGCGCGGTCGCGACGGCGCCGACGCCCGCGTTGTTCACCAGCACGTCGAGACCGCCCAGGACGCGCGCCGCCTCCCGCACGCTCGCCGCCACCTGGGCGGGGTCGGCGGCGTCGGCGCGGACGAACGTCGCGTCCCCGCCCTGCCTGAGGTCGCGCTCGGCCCGGGCGCCGAGCCCCTCGTTCCGCCCCGTGAACACCACCTTCGCCCCCTCGTGGAGGAACCGCCGCGCGGTCTCCAGGCCCAGGCCGCTGGTGCCTCCCGTGATCAGCGCCGCCTTGCCCTCGAGCTCATCCATGTCGTCTCCTTCGCACGCGTCCTCGTGGGACGATATCGGGAGCGTGTCGGCCCTCGACGTCTTCCTCCTGATCTTGCTCGCGCTCTCCGCGTTCGCCGGGTATCGGCGGGGGGCGATCCTGCAGGCGTTCGGGCTCGTCGGCCTGGCCGTCGGGGTCGCGCTTGCCGTGCTGGTGGCCCCGCAGGTCGCGCACGCGGCCAATGACCCCGTCACGGCCGCCGCGATCGCGGTCGCGATCGTGCTCGTCGGGGCGGCCGTCGGCAACGTGTTCGGATGGCTCGCGGGGTCGCGGGTGAAGCGCCGCGTCGACCAGACGCGCGGCGCCCGGGTCGACCGCGTCGGCGGGGCGACGCTCTCGGTGGCCGCGCTGTTACTCGCCACCTGGTTCCTCGCGCTGAACCTGCTGAGCGGCCCGTTCCCCGAGCTCTCGCGCGAGCTCCGGTCCTCGAAGATCGTCGGAGTCATGCGCCAGGAGCTGCCGCGCCCCCCGGCCCTGCTCGCAGAGGTAGAGCGCGCCGCGGGCTACCTGGGGTTCGCCGACGCGTTCGCCGGCCTGCCGCCGCCGCCCGCCCAGCCCGTGGCGCTGCCGCCCTCCTCCGCGCTCACCGTCGCGGAGCAGCGCGCGTCCGGGAGCACCGTCGAGGTGCTCGCCGAGGGCTGCTCGGTCGGGTTCTTGAGCGAGGGGTCCGGGTTCGTCGCGGCCGAGGGCTACGTGGCGACCAACGCCCACGTGATCGCGGGGTCGCGGGGTCAGACGGTGGAGCTGAGCGGCCAGCGCTTCGAGGCGCTGCCCGTGCTGTTCGACCCGAAGCTCGACGTCGCTGTCCTGCACGTGCCCGGGCTGGCGGCCCCGCCGCTGCCGCTCGCGGCGGTCGAGCAGCCGCGCGGGACCCCCGGGGTCGTGCTCGGGTTCCCCGGCGGGACCTGGACCGAAACCCGAGCCGCCGTGCGGACCGCGATCGACGCCGTGGGCCACGACATCTACAAGCAAGGCGAGGTCCACCGGCGGCTCTACGAGCTGCAGGCCTCGGTCCACCCCGGCAACTCCGGCGGCCCGTTCGTCCTCACCGACGGCACCGTGGCCGGCGTGGTGTTCGCGAGCAGCACGCTCGACGACCACGCCGCGTACGCGCTGACGTCGGGGCAGGTGGCATCCGACGTGGCGCGGGCCACCGGACGCACCCGCCCGGTGAGCACCGGCGCTTGCACGTCCGGTTGAGGCCGGCCTCGCCCCTACACGACCTCGAACCCAGCGGCGCGGACGCCCGGGCGGAGCTCGCGCCAGCCCGGCGGCGTCGAGGGGAACGTCCCGGCGCCGAGGTCGAAGGCCAGCAATGACGGACCCGCGCCCGAGACGCAGACGGGGACGTGGGCGGCGCGCAGGTCGTCGAACACGTCGGCGACCTCCGGGACGAGCGCGAGACGGGCCTCCTGGTGCAGCCGGTCCTGCAGCGCGACGACGAGCAGCGACGGGTCGCGCGTGAGCGCCTCGACCATCAGCGCCGCATGCGCCGCGTTGAACACCGCGTCGGCCCGCGCGACGGTCTGGGGAAGGGCGGCCCGTGCCTCTGTGGTGGGCAACCGGACGTCGGGGACGAGCACCACCGGCCGCAGGTCCGGGTGCGGATCGAGCCGGTGCACGCCGCCGTCGGGTAGCGCGATCGTGAACCCCCCGTACGCGGCGGGCGCGGCGTTGTCCGGGTGGCCCTCGAAGCGGGACGCGTAGGCGAATACCGAGTAGGGGTCGCGCCGCTCGGGCTCCTCGCGGAAGCCATCGATCCCGAGGTCGAGCAGCCGGGAAGCGAGGACCACCCCGGCCACCGTCGCGGCGGAGGAGGAGCCGAGGCCCCGCTCGAGGGGGATCCGGTTCTCCCCGTTCAGCCCGAACGGCGGCAGCGCCAACTCCATCCCGCTCGCGACCCCGGCGATCGTGCGCGACACGAGATCCGAACCGTCGCGAGGGAGCTCGTCTTCGCCCTCCCCCTCCCAGGTCACGCCCGGCGGTGCGTCGGTGTCGAGGACGACCTCGTTGCACAGGTCGAGGGCGAGCCCGAAGCAGTCGAAGCCCGGGCCGAGGTTCGCCGAGGTCGCCGGGACGCGGACGGTGACGCGCATGTGGCGCGGAGCCTATCGCGGGCCGGCTGGACGCTCCCTACAGGCCGAGCTCCTCGGCCACGACGGCCGCGTCGGGCGGCACGCTCACCGGATGCGGCGCGCCCGCGACCGCCCACTCCGGGTCCTTCAGCCCGTGCCCGGTGAGGACGCACACGACCGTCGCGCCGCGCGTGAGGCGCCCCTCCTCGTGCAGGTGCTTGAGCCCCGCGACGCTCGCCGCGCTCGCCGGTTCGACGAACAGCCCCTCGCGCGCCACCCGACGGTACGCGGCGAGGATCTCGCGGTCGGTCACCGCCGCGATGCCGCCCTCGGACTCCCTCGCGGCGGCGAGCGCCTTGTCCCAGGAGGCCGGGTTGCCGATCCGGATCGCCGTCGCGATCGTCTGCGGGTCCTTCACGGGCTCGCCTTTCACGATCGGCGCCGCACCGGCGGCCTGGAAGCCGAACAGCTGCGGGGGCTCCGCGATCGTGCCGTCGGCGAGGTACTCGGAGTAGCCGATCCAGTGGCTGGAGATGTTGCCGGCGTTGCCGACCGGCACGCAATGGACGTCGGGGGCGCGCCCGAGCGCGTCGCAGATCTCGAACGCCGCCGTCTTCTGGCCCTCGATCCGGTACGGGTTGACGGAGTTCACCAGCGTCACCGGGTAGTGGTCCGCGAGACCCCGCGCGAGCTCGAACGAGGCGTCGAAGTTCCCTTCGACCTCGAGGACCCGGGCGCCGTGCACGAGGGTCCCGGCCATCT
>JBLMXP010000156.1:0-17368 GCA_050257835.1 Planctomycetaceae bacterium
GGCGACTACGAGGGCGCGCTGAACGTGGCGCTCGAGCAGATCGGCTACGCCGACCTCCGCCGCGAGCAGGCGGAGGCACGCGCCCAGGGCAAGCTCTACGGGATCGGGCTCGCGTCGTTCACCGAGGTCGTCGGGGCCGGCCCGCACAAGCAGTACGACATCCTCGGCCTGGCGATGAACGACGGCGCGGAGCTGCGGATCCATCCGACCGGCAAGGCGATCCTCAAGATCAGCGTGCAGACCCAGGGCCAGGGGCACGAGACCACGTTCGCCCAGATCGTCGCAGAGGAGATCGGGATCCAGCCCGAGGACATCAAGGTGATGCACGGCGACACGGACAACACGCCCTACGGCCTGGGCACGTACGCGTCGCGCTCGACGCCGGTCTCGGGCGCGGCCACCGCGATGGTCACCCGTCGCGTGCGCGAGAAGGCGACGAAGATCGCCGCGCACCTGCTCGAGGTCTCCGAGGAAGACGTCGAGTTCCAGGCGGGGAGGTTCTCCGTGAAGGGCGCGCCCGAGAACGTCAAGACGATCCAGGACGTGGCTCTGGCCGCCTACACGAACTTCCCCGACGGCATGGAGCCCGGTCTGGAGGCCGTCTACTACTACGACCCCCCGAACCTGACCTTCCCGTTCGGGACCTACGCGGTCGCGGTCGAGGTCGACGAGGAGACCGGCCAGTGGAAGGTCCGCCGGATGGTCGCGGTGGACGACTGCGGCGTGCGGATCAACCCGATGATCGTCGAGGGCCAGATCCACGGCGGGCTCACCGAGGGCTACGGGATCGCCGCGATGGAGCTGATCACGTTCGACGAGAACGGCAACTGCATCGGCGCGAACTTCACCGACTACCTGCTGCCGACCGCGTGGGAGACGCCGAGGTTCGAGCTGGGCGAGACGGTGACGCCGTCGCCGCACCACCCGATCGGGGCCAAGGGCGTCGGCGAGTCGCCGACGGTGGGCTCGCCGGCCGCGTACGTGAACGCGGTGATCGACGCGCTGCATCCCCTCGGCGTGACGAACATCGACATGCCGCTCACCTCGGCGAAGGTCTGGGCGGCGATCCAGGAGGCGAAGGCATCGGCGTGAAGCCCCAGCTGCTCGAGCTCGCCGCGTCGCTCGCGCGCAAGGGCGAGCCGTTCGTGCTCGCGACGGTCGTGTGGAGCCGCGCGCCTTCTTCGGGCAAGCCCGGATCGACCGCGCTGATCACGCGGGACCGGCAGATCCACGGCTGGCTCGGCGGAGCGTGCGCCGAGCCGACCGTGATCCGCGAGGCGCTCCGCGCGATCCAGGAGGGCACGCCCCGGGTGTTGTTCCTGGGGACCGACGAAGAGCTCGAGGACGAGGGCCGCGCCGGCATCGTGCGCGTGCCGATCGCCTGTCAGAGCGAAGGAGCCCTGGAGGTCTACGTGGAGCCCGTGATGCCGTCGCCGCACCTAGCCGTGATCGGACGCTCGCCGGCCGTGGACGCCCTGGCTCGGATGGCCGACGCGCTCGGGTGGCGCACGGTGGTGGTGGACGACGGGGGAGACGCCTCGGCCCACGACGTCCCGAACGTCGCCACCACGCTCGACCTCGCGGCCGCGGGGGTCGGGGAGGGGTCGTTCGTGGTGGTCGCCACGCAGGGCCACTACGACGAGGATGCGCTGCGGCGCGCGCTCGAGACCCCGGCCGCCTACGTCGGTCTGGTGGCCTCGCGCAAGCGCGCCGACGGCGTGCTCGGGTACCTGCGCGACCGCGGCGTGTCCGAGGAGGCCCTCGCGCGGGTGCACGCGCCGGCCGGCATCGACCTCGGTCACCTCCCGAACCAGGAGATCGCGGTCGCGATCCTGGCCGAGCTGGTCCGGTTGCGCGCGGCGGGGGAGCTCGAGCCCCGGGCCGCTGCCGAGGCGCCGCACGAGGAGCTCGACGTGGTCTGCGGCATGACGGTCGACGTGGCCACCGCCCGCTACCGGACGACGCACGAGGGCCGCACGTACTACTTCTGCTCCGCGGGTTGCCTCGAGCGGTTCTCCGCCGACCCGGCCGCGTTCCTTACCACCCCGGCGGGGGCGTGAGGCGATGCTGATCGAGAACGAGTTCACGGTCGCGGCCCCGCCCGGCCATCTGTGGGCCTACCTGCTGGACGTCGAGAAGATCGCGCCGTGCATGCCGGGCGCCGAGCTCACCGAGGTCGTCGACGACCGCAACTGGAAGGGGAAGCTCCACGCGAAGTTCGGGCCGGTCGCGATGTCGTTCGCCGGGACCGTGACGATGGAGTCGCGCGACGACGAGGCGCACAAGGTGGTGCTCCGCGCCAAGGGGATGGAGCAGAAGGGCAAGGGCGCGGCCGACGCGAGCGTGACCTCGTGGCTCGAAGCCGGCCCCGGTGATGCCGCGACCACCGTGAAGATGCAGGCGGACATCACGTTGAGCGGCGCCGCCGCGCAGATGTCGCGCGGCCTGCTCCCGGAGATCTCGAAGAAGCTGACCCAGCAGTTCGCGGACTGCCTGCAGGCTTCGATGGCGGCCGAGGAGGCGGCGGCCGCCGCGCCCGCGGGGGGACCCGAGGCCGGAGCGCCGACGCCACCGCCCACCACGGCCCCGGCTGCCGCGCCGAAGCCGGTCGGCGGGATCGGGTTGGGCTTCGCGGCGATCTGGGCGGTCGTCAAGAACTTCTTCCGCCGGCTCTTCGGCGGCCCGAAGACCTGAGGCGAGCCTCACACGGCGAACCGTGTGAGGTGGCGGCCGTGGAGCACGTACAGCCCGCGGTCTTCGAGTGACAGGCCTATCAGCGGAGCTGTGCGG
Source organism: Planctomycetaceae bacterium (assembly GCA_050257835.1). Lineage (GTDB taxonomy): Bacteria > Actinomycetota > UBA4738 > UBA4738 > HRBIN12 > AC-51. The sequence continues at coordinate 2,791 of JBLMXP010000156.1, forward strand.
CGGATCGTCATCCTCCAGGTCGTGACTCCGCCGCCGCCGAGCCGGCGCACCACCACGCCACCTCCCACGGCTCGGTAGGCGACGAACGACGTGCCGGGCGCGCCGAGTGCGACGAGCAGACCCGCACGCCAGCCCTTCGCCATCGGGAACGCGGCCTTCCACCGGACCGTGGCGTCGCGGTCGAGCAACATCACGCGGGCGACCGACGGCCCGGTCTCCCGGTCCATCACCGCTCCGTACAGCACGCGACGTCCCCGGGCGTCGACGTCGGAGCCCCGGTCGTCGTCCTGGACGCTCGGCCGACCCGGCTCTCCGTCGATCCTGACCCACTGCCGCGCGCCGTTGGGGCCGATCGCCATCAGGGCCGCTTCCGCGTCGTTCCCGTACTCGTGGTATGGGGCACGCCATGCCCACCCTGCCGCGTACGTGGTCCCGTCGGGACCGACGTCGAGCGCCAGCACGTCATCGGCGTCGTACCCTTCGGGCTTCCCGCGGGGCAGCGGCTCGAAGCGGTTCGTCCATCGAGGGGAGCCGCCTGCGGTCCAGGCGCGGATGTCGCCGTGGATGTCGGAGTAGCCCTCGATGTACAGGGTCGTCGCGACGGCCACGAGCCCAGCGCCGGCGCCGACCGCGTGGGAAGCTCGGGATCCACAGTCGTCCCACCTCGGATCGCGTCGGACCCACACCGTGTGACCGGACGCGTCGGCCTTGCGCACGAACCACCCGAAGGAGCCGATCTCCCAACAGGCGTCGGGCGCGCTCACGGGCGCGAGGACGCCAGCGGAGAAGATGCCCGACGAGGTGACGGCGACGTCGCCGGCCCGCGCCCCGCCCTCCGACGGGCGCCACCTGCTCGCCCACGCGAGGGAGCCGTTCGGACGGATCCCTCGGAGCACGAGGTGGCCGCCCGGGTACGAGTCGGTGGTGCTGCCCTCCACCACGACGGTGCCGTTGGGCCCCACGTCGCTCCCTGCCGGCACGAGCCTGAGCCATCGGGCCCATGTCGCGTGTGGGGCGGCGACCGCCGAAGGCCAGCCCATGGTCGCCAGGCACACCACGAAGACCGCCGTGAGGACCCGCTTCATCCCCGGCCTCCTCCCTTTGCCAACGTAGAGAGCTTCCCGGCACGGGTGAAGGGTCGGTGGTCCCTCCTCTGTGGGTCCCTGCCGAGGGGGGCCTTCGGACGCTGGCGTCGCTCGCTCGAGCGCGCGAGCGTGGCGCAGGAGGTCGGGTCCCATGCGGGTCGGTCGGACGCTCGTGTGCGTGGTGGTCGTGCTCGTGTGCTGGCTCGGGGACGTGCCGCCGGCGTCGGCTCGCAGCGACGTCGTGTGGCGGCGTGAGCCCATCGGTCGCCTCGGCGGGCTGACGGTGGACGCGGCCGGGCATGTGTTCGTGACGGGAGGGGTCTGGGCTCCCCCCGCCGGGACGAACCGGTACCACCGCGAGGCGATGCTCGTGGCGAAGTACGGGCCTGCGGGCGGCCTCGCCTGGCGCCGGACCTGGCGGGTGCGGGCGACGGGGCGGTGGGCGAGCGGGCACGTCGTGGCGCCGGCCCCCGGCGGCGGCGTCTACGTGGGCGGCGCCGATGGGTGGTACGAGGACGACCACCCGATGGTGTGGCGCTACGCGGCGACGGGCCGGCTGGTGTGGCGACGCCGGCTCCCGCTCTCGCTGGACCGCGGGTACGTGTCGTCGATCGCGCCCGATCGCCGGGGCGGTCTGGTGGTCGCGGTCCAAAGCGTCGGTCCGTGCTGCGACAGCGTGCTGCACGACGGATGGGTCCTGGCGCTCGACCCGGCGGGCCGCGTGCGGTGGCGCACCGACTTCGAGGCTCCCGGGGTGACCGGGACCTGGGACGCCGTCCGCGACGTGGCGGTGGGGGGCGACGGTCGCGTGTACGCGGTCGGTCACGTCGATCGCGCGTACACGGGCTCGCCTGACCGTCCGGTCGACGAGGACGTCGTCGTGCTGCAACTGCGCACCGACGGCGCCCTCGGGTGGGCGCGGCTGCTCGGTGACCCGGGCGTGCGGGACCGTGACGAGGCCACCGCGGTCGGCGTCCGCGCCGGCGTGGTGGCCGTGGCGGGCGAGGTCGACGGCCGACGGGCTCGATCGTCGCAGCGAGGCTGGCTCGCCATGTTCACGACCGGCGGGGCGCGGCGTTGGGCGCGCCGGTGGGGGCCGGTCGGGACCCGGCACGCGATCACGATCCCCGACCTCGCCTTCGCACCCTGGGGCGCGGTCTACGTGGCGACGGAGCGAACGGTGTACCGCGCGGGCGAGTCGAGGACCAGCGCCGGGCTCCGCCGCTACGCACATGGTGGCCGGCTCGTCTCTCGGCGCACGGCCCCGGACGGCATGGGTATCACGGCCGTGACCGCGAGGTTCCGCCTCTACCTCGTGGTGGGCGGCGGCCTCGAGCGCTGGCGGCGCTGAGGTCAGACCGCGACGGCTCGCTCGCGGACGGTCCGCTCCGCCCGTGCCTTGAGCCCGCGCAGATGGCTGCGCGCCATCACGAAGTCCGTCCAGATCGCGGCGCGGTACGCGAGCGCGAGCGCCGGCGGACCCATCGCTCCGCGGGTCCGCAGGAGCACCCGCACACGGCCGCCGTCGAGGTCGTCGAGCGTGTAGGTCCACACCCAGTTCAGCCACCGGTCCTTCGGGAACGGCGGCAGGTGCGTCCGTGACCGGAGCACCATGCGATGCGGCCGCTCGAGCGCTTCGACCACGAAGAAGCAGCCGCTCTCGGGCGGGCCGTCCGGGATGTGGTCGCCGACCTTCAGGCTCTGGAACGCCGGAAGGATCTCCTCGGCGGCCGGATCGTTGGCGGGGAACAGGAGACGGTCGACCCAGCGGTACGTGTACCACCCGCCGCGATGCCATCCGACCTGCGCGAGCCAGGGCCAGACGTCCTCGGCCCGGGCGGCGATCGTGATCGCGTGGTTCGTCACGATCGACGGATCGTCGACGAGATCGTCGCTGGGCAGACGCCGCCTCCGTTCTTGGGTCGTGCTGCCCCAGGTCCTCCCCAGGTGGTTCGCGAGCGCGTACACGCCCACCATGGCGATGGCGGCGAACGCGGTCCTGCGCATCGAGCGGCTCCTTCGGCGCGTCTGGCCGGCAGTGTGCCCGAGGCGTCGGCGACGGTCCGGGGTCCTTCGGGCCGCCCCGGAGGGCCCGAACGGCGGCCGCTACGGCCAGCGGGCCGCGACCATCGCCGCCGCGAGCACGACCATGCCGACCCACAGGACGCGCAGCGCCGCCTCCGGAGCCGCCCGGAGCGACGCGGCGTCGATCCGCTCGACGGTCCCGTCGGTCATCACGATCTCGCCCTGCACCGAGCGCGCCCGCCGTCGGAGCATGCGCACGGGGGTCGAGAGCCGGCGCTGCGCCAGGGCCACCGCCGCGCACGCGATGAAGCCCGCGAACGCGATCGGGTCGATCCGCCCGGTCTGCGCGAAGTACCCGGCGAGCGCCGGGAAGCCGCCCCACATCCCGGCGAACCACCACTCGGTGTGGAACCGGCCGCCGAACCACTCGAGGTTGTAGGCGGGCACGACGAAGGCGCCGATCGCGATGAACACGAGCCCCCACCAGGAGACGACGGAGCATCCGTACAGACCGACCGCGAGTGCGCCCACGAGCGCTGCCGCGGCGAGTCCGATCAGCACGCGCGTCGGGATCCGCGTCCGAAGCGGCCTGCCGTGCAGCTCGTCGAGCGCGTGCGCCGCGATCCCGACCCCGAGGAAGAACGCGAGCATCGCGAGGCCGAGGTACGCGGGGTGCAAGCTCGGCGCGAGCGCGGCGCCGATCGCCACGTACGACAGGTGCCACAGCGTGTACGGCGGGTGCAGCAGCGTCCAGTAGTCTCGCCAGCCGCCCGACGACAACGCGTAGAAGGCCGGGCGATCCTGCGCGCGCTCGGTCACGTCGCCCGCCTCGTGCCCCAGATCACGACGCCCCCGCCGAGGCTCATCCGGCGGGCCCGCACCGGGGCGATCCCGGCCTCGCGCCACATCGCGAGCTGCTCCTGCAGCGGGTATCGCCGCGCGTAGGCGGAGATGCTCGGACCGAGGAACCGCCCGACCTCGTACCACTCGCGCGAGGAGAGGCGTCCCGCGAGAGGGAGGACGGCGCGGGTGTAGAGCCACCACAGCGGGTGCCACGCCCCGGAGGGCACGCCGAACTCGAGCGACGCGACCGTGCCGCCGGGCCTCACGGCCTCGACGAGCCCGCGAAGCGCCGCCCCTGGGTCGTCGACGTAGCGGAACAGGTACGTGAAGGTGAGCGCGTCGAACGTGCCCGGCGCGAAGGGGAGCCGCTCGCCGTGCCCGACCACGAACGCGATCCGGTCGCCCACGCCGGCTTCCCGTGCGCGCGCGATCCCCGTGCGCAGCATCGGCGCGCTCTGGTCGAGCCCCACGACGTGGCGCGCCGGCGCGCGCCCCAGCAGCTCGACCGCCACGGCGGCGGTGCCGGTCGCGACGTCGAGCACGCTCCGGGCATCCGGGGGCACGCGCGAGACGAGGAACCGCCGCCAGCGGGGGTCCTGGCCGAACGAGAGCATCGCGCCCATCCGGTCGTAGTTCGCGCCGATCCCCGAGAAGAGCCACCGCGCGTGCTGCGTCCGCTCCGACACCACCCCCCACCTTCACACAGGTGGGCGGTTGGAGGCGACCTACGCCGCGCCGAGGCTGCCGAGCGCCGGGTGATCGGCGTCGAGGGGACCGAGCGCGTTCGCGCCACCCGGCGAACCCAGCCCCGCGATCGTGAAGAACTCGCGCTCGATCCCCGCATAGTGGCGCCACTCGGCCGGCAGGTCCTCCTGATGGAAGATCGCGGTCACCGGGCACACGGGTTCGCAGGCGCCGCAGTCGACGCACTCGTCGGGGTGGATGTACCCCTTGCGGACGCCGTCGTAGATGCAGTCGACGGGGCACTCGTCGACGCACGCGCGGTCGTGCACGTCGACGCAGGGCTCGGCGATCACGTAGGCCATCTCACGCCTCCTCGGCTCGTCCCTCCCATGGCATCCGAACCTAAGGACGGTCGCCCCAAGCCAACCCCAAGGGAGCCGCAAACGCGGGGTAACGATCGCGTGGCCGGCATCAGGGAAGATGTGCGGATGGACGAGCCGATCGCGACCACCGACCTGTGCGACGACCACCCCGGCGAGGTGCGCGTGGCCGCGCCGGTCCTCCGCGACTTCGGCGGCGCCGAGGCCTTCTCGGGGCCGATCGCCACGGTTCGCGTGTTCGAGGACAACGTGCTCGTTCGCCAGGCGCTGGAGGAACCGGGGGAGGGGCGCGTGCTCGTCGTCGACGGGGGAGGCTCGCTCGCCTGCGCGCTCCTGGGCGACCGGCTCGCGGCGCTCGCGCTCGCGAACGGGTGGGCGGGCGTGCTCGTGCACGGGTGCGTGCGCGACGCCGCCCGACTGCGCGAGCTGTCGATCGGGGTCAAGGCTCTCGGGGCTCACCCGCGCAGGAGCGGGAAGGTCGGCGAGGGTGAGCGCGACGTGTCGGTCACGTTCGCGGGCGTGACGTTCGCGCCCGGTTGGTTCGTGACCTCGGATGCCGACGGCGTCGTGGTGACCGAACGGCCGCCTCGGACCGTACCAACGGACTAGCACCCGGGCCTTCCGGCGGTTGTGCGCCGGGTGAGGGCCGTGGCACCGTGCAGGCATGCGCGCGTCCGCGATCCTGGCACTCTCCGCGATCCTCCTCACCGCTTCCGTCGCCTCGGCGTCCCCGGCCGGCATCCACGGCCGGGGCCCCCAGGCTGCGGCCGCGATGCAGGCAGCCGAGCTGGGCCACGGCAAGGCGATCCAGGTCCTCACGCGGATGTGCACGGATCCGGGTTCGCGGAGCGGCTGCATGCCGATCCCGGCGAACCTGCGGCGGGCGATCTCGAGACTGGCCGACCGCGACCTCCTTTGGGTCGCCCGCGCTCACGGCCACCGGGGCCGGATCTACACGCTGGCACCGGTCAAGATGGGGTCGGTACGGGCGAAGGCCGCCCACGCGTGGCGCGAGCTCCGCCCCCACGGGTGCGTCGGCGGCGGCGGCACGACCTACCGGTTCGCCGCGGGCACGTGGTCGCCGCGCCTGGGGTTCGCCTACGAGGGCTGCCCCGCCCGCTGACGCGTCGGCGCGAGCGACGACATCGGGGTCGCCGCACCGTACGATGCGCTCCGAGGGAACCGCGGAGAGGGGCGGTGATGCGGTCGGCGCTGCGACGGCTCGGACTGGGGGCGACGGTGCTCCTGGCCGCCACGTCGGCGGCGCTCTTCCTCCCGCAACCCGCCCGCATGAGCGTGCGAGCCGCCACTTCACCCGACGCGGTCGACCCTTCGAGGGGGCTCCGCAACATCGACCACCTGATCTTCATCGTCCAGGAGAACCGGTCGTTCGATCACTACTTCGGGACGTTCCCGGGCGCGAACGGGATACCGCGCCGGCCCGACGGGAGCTTCAAGCCGTGCCTGCCCGACCCGACCGGCTCGCGGTGCCGCAGGCCTTTCCGCGACCGGGGCGAGTACGACGCGGGCGCGGCGCACGGCGTGCGGCCCTCGCGCGTGGACGTCGACCACGGCAGGATGGACGGGTTCGTCCGCTCCGTGTACCGGTTCGCCGCGACCTGCCGCAAGCACCCGAGCATCTCCAACTGCCGGAAGGCCGCGAAGGACACGCCGACCGGCACGCCGGTGGACGTGATGGGCTTCCACACGGGACGTGAGATCCCCAACTACTGGACCTACGCGAAACGCTACCTCCTGCAGGACCGGATGTTCGCTCCCACCGACTCCTGGACCCTCCCGTCGCACCTGTACCTGATGTCGGGCTGGTCGGCCCTGTGCACCGACCGGAGCGACGTGCGCTCGTGCCGGACCAACATCACCCGTCCGAACGAGGGGTGGGACCCGTCCAGGGGCGGTCACGTCCCGTACCTGTGGGCCGACATCACGTGGCTGCTCCACGAGCAGCACGTCAGCTGGGCGTACTACGTGTCGCGCGGCACCTGCCTCGAGCAAGGATGCGTCGAGGGCAAGCACCCGGTCGCGTTCTTCAAGGACCCGCTCCCGGGGTTCGCGACGGTGGTCGCCACCGGCTCGCTCGACCGGATCCGTCCCTACGACGACTACTTCCGGCGCGCCGCGGCCGGGACGCTGCCGTCGGTGTCGTGGGTCGTGCCGTCCCAGCAGATCAGCGAGCACCCGGTCCAGCCGATCCGGCCCGGGATGGCCTGGGTGACCAAGGTCGTGAACGCCGCGATGCGGGGCCCGGACTGGTTCCACACGGCGATCTTCCTGACCTGGGACGACTGGGGCGGCTTCTACGACCACGTCGTCCCGCCCCGCGTCGACGGCGGCGGGTACGGGATCCGTGTGCCGGCGATCGTGATCAGCCCGTGGGTCCGCCGCGGCCTCGACGTGGACCATCAGACCTACTCCTTCGACGCCTACCTCAAGCTGATCGAGGACCGCTTCCTCGGCGGCCAGCGCCTCGACCCGACGACCGATCAGTGGTGGGACCCTCGCCCGACGGTCCGCGAGGACCTGCCGATCCTCGGGGACCTGCGGAGGATCTTCGACTTCCACCAGCGCCCGATCCCCCGGACGATCCTCGACCCGCACCCGTTCGGCTGAGGGGGCGGCGTCGTTCAGACGAACAGGCAGGCCCCGGCGTGGTCGGGGGTGCCGGCGGCGCACGGATGCAGCGGCGGGTCCTGCTCCTTGCACACGTCCTGCGCGACCGGGCAGCGCGGGTGGAACCGGCAGCCGCTCGGCACGTCGACCGGGTTCGGCGTCTCCCCGGTGAGGATCTGTGGGACGGTGCGGTCGCGAGGGTCGCGTTTGGGCACGACCGACATCAGCGCCTTCGTGTAGGGGTGCTGCGGGTTGGCCACGACCTCGCGCGCCGGTCCCTCCTCGACGACCCGCCCCAGGTACATCACGGCGATCCGGTCGGCGAAGTGCGCCGCCGTCGACAGGTCGTGCGTGATCATCAGGATCCCCATGTCGCCGTCGCGGCGCAGACCGTCCAGGAGCGACAGGATCCCCGCGCGGACCGAGACGTCGAGCATCGAGACGGGCTCGTCGGCCAGCAGCAGCTTCGGCTCCAGCACCAGGCTCGCGGCGACCGCGACCCGCTGGCGCTGCCCACCGGAGAGCTCGTGGGGATACCGGTCGATGAACAGGTCGGCAGGCGCGAGCCCGGCGCGCTCGAGCGCGTGGACGACCTTCCGCTCGCGCTCGGTCCTCGAGCCCGCGAGGCCGTGGATCGCGAGCGGCTCCTCGATCGCCTGGCGGACGCGGAAGCGGGGATCGAGCGACTCGTAGGGGTCTTGGTAGATCATCTGCATCGTGCGGCGGACCGGCCGGAGCTGGCGGTAGCTCCAACCCGCGATGTCCTGCCCTCGGAACACGATCGCCCCGGCCGCCGACGGGACCATCCGCAGGATCGTCTGGGCGGTGGAGGTCTTGCCGCAGCCGGACTCGCCGACGAGCGCCACCATCTCCCCGGGCCTCACGGTGAGCGAGACGCCGTCCACGGCGCGGACCCAGGTCCGCGGCTCGCGCTTGAGCGCCGCCACGAACCCCCGGCGCACCGTGTAGCGAACCTCGAGGTCGCGGACCTCGAGCAGCGGCGCCTGCGCCGGCAGGCTGTCGCCGCTCGTCTCGGTCTGGACGGCGCTCACGTCGCGCCCTCCGTCGCGGGGGCGCGGTCGGCCTCGCGCGGGTCGTTGAGGTGGCACGCTGCCTCGTGGCCGGGCGCCAGGTCGAGCAGCGGCGGATCGTCGAGCCTGCACCGGTCGAACGTGCGGTCGCACCGCGGCGCGAACGGGCACCCCGCGATCGGCCGGTCCAGGCGCGGCGGCGCGCCGGGGATCGAGAGCACCTCCTCCACGCCGGACAGGTCCGGCGTCGCAGCGAACAGCATCCGCGTGTAGGGGTGCCGCGGGTCGTGGAACAGCGTGTCCATCGGTCCCTGCTCCACGATCCGCCCCGCGTACATCACCGCCGCCCGGTCGCACACCTGCGCGACGAGCGGCAGGTCGTGGGTGACCAGGATCAGGGCGAGGTCGAGGTCGCGCGTCAGGTTCTCGAGCAGCCGCAGGATCTGGGCCTGCACCATCACGTCGAGCGCCGTCGTCGGCTCGTCGGCCAGGAGCACCTTCGGCTGGGCCGACAGCGCCATCGCGATCGCCGCGCGCTGGCGCATGCCGCCGGAGAACTCGTGCGGGTAGCGCTCGGCGGCGGTCCGAGGGATCCCGACCAGCTCGAGGAGCTCCCCGGCCGCTGCCTCGGCCGCTTGTCCGCTGGCGATCGCGTGGGCCTCCATCGGCTCGACGAGCTGCCGGCCGATCGTCTTGACCGGGTCGAACGCGTTCATCGCGCCCTGGAACACCATCGCGACGTCGGTCCACCGGTGGGGGCGGACCGAGTCCTCACCGCCGGCGAGGATCCCCTCGCCCTCGAGGAAGACCTCCCCGGCGACCTCCGCAGAGGGCGGCAGCAGTCCCATCAGCGCGAGGAGCGCGGTCGTCTTGCCGCATCCCGATTCGCCGACCAGGCCGACACGCTCGCCGGGGTCCACCGAGAAGCTCACGCCCTGCACCGCGTGCAGGCGGCCCCCGCGCGGGAGGTCGAACCACACCTGGAGGTCGCGGGCCTCGAGCAGCGTCACGCGGCCGCCTCGTCCTTCGCGCGGGACCGCAGCGGGCTCGCGAGGTAGCGCCAGTTCCTGACCGACAGGTACGACACGCGCAGGCGCGGGTTGAGCGCGTCCTCGATCGCCTGGCCGATCAGGTAGCAGGCGACGATCACGAGCGCGATCGCGAGGCCCGGCGGCACGAACGTCCACCAGTAGTGGTTGATCACCGCGCTGCGCTCGTACGCGAACTCGAGCATCGTCCCCCACGACGTCTTCGTGACCCCGACCCCCAGGAACGCGAGCGCCGACTCGTCGAAGATCGCGATCGCGATCGCGAGGACCGTCGTGGCGATGATCAGCGGCGCGACCTGGGGGAGGACGTGCCGGAACACGATCCGCCGGTGCGAGGCGCCGAGGGATCGGGCCCGTTTGACGTAGACACGCTCGCGGACGCTCTTGACCTGCGAGCGCACGATCCGTGCCGTGCCCGTCCACAGCAGCACGCCGATCACGACGATCACGTGGAAGGTGCTCGGGCCCCAGATCGCGGCCACCACGATCATCAGCACGAGGTCCGGGATCACCAGGAAGTAGTCGGTGATGCGCATCAAGATGCCGTCGGTCTTGCCCCCGAAGTAGCCGGCGAGGATCGCGACCCCGCCGCCGATGAACGTCGCGATCAGCGCCGCCGCGAACCCGACCGTGAGCGAGGTGCGCGCCCCGTAGATCAGCTCGGACAACACGTCGATGCCGCCGTCGTCGGTGCCGAGCCAGTGCTGGGCGGACGGAGGCTGGAACACGGGGCCCGTCTGCTGGGTCGGGCTGTAGGGGGCGAGCAACGGCGCGAACAGCGCCATCAGCACGAACAGGAGCAGCAACACCAGGCCGAGGATCGCGGCCGGACGGCTGCGCAGCACCTCGCCGACCACGCCGCGGCGGCTGGGGCCGCTCTCCGGTGGGACCCCGGCGAGCTCGTCGGACAACACGGCGGCGTCGCGCGAGATCGTCATACCGTGATCCTCGGGTCGAGCTTGAAGTACACGAGGTCGGCCACGAAGTTGAAGAAGATCACCGAGACGGTGAGCAACAGGAACGCACCCTGCAGCACCGGGTAGTCGCGGTAGGAGATCGCGCGGAAGACCTCGTAGCCGATCCCCGGGTAGGTGAAGACCTCCTCGATCAAGATCGCGCCCGCGACGATGTACCCGAGCGACAGCGCGACGAGCGTCGCCACCGGCAGCAGCGCGTTCCTCAACGCGTGCCGGATCACGATGCGGCGAGGGCGGAGCCCCTTCGCGCGCGCGGTGAGGATGTAGTCCTCGCCGAGCGTCTCGAGCATCGCCGAGCGCACCACGAGCGTGTACTCGCCGTAGAGCGTGAGGACGAGGGTGATCGTCGGCAGCACCGCGCGGCTGAGGCCGGCCGAGACGGCCCCCTGCCCCTGCCCGAAGAACTGGTCGATCGCGTTGCCGGCGCCCGTGACGAAGTGCGCGCCGAGCCACATCAGCATCAGCATGCCGAGGAACTGCGTCGGCAGCGCGTACATCACCATCGCCGTCGTGGTCGTGACGTAGTCCACGACCCCGCCCCGGCGCCACGCGGCGAGGAACCCGGTCACGATCCCGACGACGATCGACAGGAACGTGCCCACGGCGATCCACGGGAGCGTCGTCGCGAGGCCGTCGGCGAGGTGGGTCGTCACCGGCTGCTGGTCCTGGAAGCTGATCCCGAGGTTCCCGTGGAGCATCTGGTTCAGGTACGCGACGTACTGCTCCCACTTCGACCTGTCCAGGCCGAACTCACGGGTGAGCGCCTCGCGGAGCTGCGCCGATGCGTGCGGTACCCGCGACAGGTCTTGGACCGCGGTGCCCGGGAGCGTCCGGAACAGCAGGAAGTTCAGGGTGATGGCCACGAAGATCGTGACGATGGCGAAGAACGCCCGCCTCACCACGTACGACGAGAACCGCACCCTCGCGTTCCTCCTGCGGCCGCCGGTCGCTCCGGTTCCTTCAGCTCACGCCTGGTGGACGGTCAACAACGACATCTTCGTGAGCGGGCTGAACCACCCCTGCACGCTCTCGGCCTCGCTGAAGCCGGTCCACTTCGTCGACCACGCGTCGATCGTCTCGTTGTAGTTCAAGACGATGTACGGGCGGTCGTCGTAGATCATCTTCTGCATCTGGTCCACGAGGTCCAGGCGCTGCTGCGGGGTCGCCGCGACCCCCTGTTCCTGGTAGAGCTCGTCGTACCGCTTGTTGCAGTACCCCGTGTCGCTCCAGCTGTCGTACTGGCCGCAGGTCACGACCGACAGGATGAAGTCGGGGTCGATCAGCGGCACCCAGTCCCACATCGCCAGGTCGAACGTCTTGTAGTTGTCCGCGATGATCGCGTTGAACGCCGCGGAGTTGTCCATCTTCTTCTGCGTGATCGCGATCCCGATCTGCTTGAACCCGTTCTGGATGATCGTGAAGGCGCGATCGCCGGCGCCGCTCTCGTCGGAGGGGAAGATCACCTGGTAGCTCATGGGGTGACCGTTGGCCATGCGGATCCCGTTCGCGCCCTTCGTGTAGCCGGCCTGGTCCAGGATCTGGTTCGCCTTGCCGATGTCGAACGGCAGCGCCTGGATCGAGCTGTCGTGCCAGTCGGTGCCCGAGGTCGGCCCGCCGGTGTTGGGCGGCACGATCGTCGTGCCGGGCGTCGCGTAGCCGAGCCAGGCCGTCTGGACGATCGCGTTGCGGTCGATCGCGTACTCCATCGCCTCGCGCACGCGCGGGTCGAGCAACTCCCGGTTCGTGGTCTTCTGCGGGTTCGAGTTGATGATGAAGTCGCGGAACTCGACGCCGGGGCCTTCGTACAGCTGCACGCTCGAGTCGCCCTTGAGGGCGCTGACGGCGGTGGTCGGGACGCCCTCCGCGTAGTCGATCGCCCCGCTCTGCAGCGCCTGGATCATCGAGTCCTCGTTCGAGAAGTACTGCAGACCCCAGCCTTGGATGCTCGGCTTCTGGCCGTACCAGTTCGGGTTGGGCTGGAAGATCGCGTAGGAGTCCTTCTTGTACTGGGCGAGCTCCCACGGACCGCCCGAGACGAGCGGCTGCCCGTTCTGGGGGGTGTTGGGGGTGGTGCGCAGCTCCTTGCCGTCACCGGTCGCGTACCGCGACCAGACGTGCTCGGGCAGGATCGGGATCTGCTGGAGGTTGGACAGGACGTTGCTCACCGGCTCCCCGTAGGTGAGCACGAGCGTCGTGTCGTCGGTGGCCACCGCGGTCTTCAGGTGCGCGACGGTCCCGATCCAGTTCGCGGTCGGACCGTTGCCGTACTTCAAGATCGTGGACAGGGTCCAGGCGGCATCCTTGGCGGTGAGCGGCTGGCCGTCGGACCACTTCGCGTTCGGCTGCGTGGTGAACGTCCAGGTGAGCCCGTCGGTCGAGGTCGACCACTTCGTGGCGAACTCCGGCGCGAACTGCAGGTTCGTCACGTCGTACTGCACGAGCATCGGGTAGATCTGCTCGAAGGTCGTATAGGCGTCCTGCTGGAACGCCACGAACGGGTTCAGCGAGTCGATCCCCGACGACGTCCCGATCTTGAGGACCCCGCCCGTCGAGGCCCCTCCCGTCGTCGAGGCGCTCCCGCTCGAGCTGTTGCTGCTGCACGCCGTCAGCACCGCGGTCGCGAGCACTCCGACGACGACGATCACGCCCCACCTGCGCATCGGCTACCTCCTCCCGGCGAACGGCGACGCCGTTCGATCGCCAGGAGCCCCCCGCGCCGAGTGACGCCGCAATCTACAACGCGGAGGGCGGCTCCGGAAGGCAGGTGCCTCGTGCGGTCAGATCGCGACGTCGGTGCCGGTCCCGCGTGCCTGCGCGCGGGCGAGGACGAGCGCCGCCGCCGCCGCGTCCTGCACCGCGACCCCGACCGACTTGTACAACGTCACCTGGTCCTCGGTGGTTCGCCCTTCAGCCGTGCCGGCCACCAGCTCGCCGAGCTCGACCTGGACGTGGGCGTCGTCGAGCAGGCCGTCCGCGATCGGGCGCACCAGCTCGACCGCGCCGGCCGGCGGAGGGGCGAGCGCCGAGGCCCGTGACTCGACCACGACGAGCGCGTCGCGGACCGTCGCCAGGTCGATCTCGCCGGCGCCGGCGCTGTTGAAGCCGACCGACGTCACGTGGGCGCCGGGGCGCAGCCACGTGCGCCGGACGACCGGGGCCTCGGCGTGGGTGCAGGCGCATACGACGTCGGCGGCCCGGACCGCCTCTTCGACGCTGGGGGCAGCCTCGACCGCGAGGCCGGACGCCGTGGTCGCCTCGGCAGCGAGGGCCCGAGCCTTGCCGTGGTCGCGACCCGCCACGAGCACTCGGTCGAACGGCCGCACGCGCGGCACCGCGCGCAGGTGGGCGCGGGCCTGCACCCCGGTGCCGATCACGGCCAGGGTGCGGGCGTCCTCACGCGCGAGGAGCCGCGTGGCCAGGGCCGAGCCGGCCGCGGTACGTGCGGCCGTGATCGAGGTGGCGTCCATCAGCGCGGTCGGCGTGCCGGTGGCGGCGTCGACGCAGAGCAGGACCGCCTGGTGGCTGGGGACGTCCCGGTTGTGCGGGAACACCGAGACGAGCTTCGTCGTGAGCGCGCCCACCGACGGGAGGTAGGCGGGCATCGCGGCGAGGAACGCGTCGCGCTCGGGCACCTCCGCCGCGATCCGGTTCGGCATCGAAGCCCGCCCGGCGGACAGGTCGGCCATCGCCGAGGCGAGCGCATCGACGAGCTCGTCGGGATCCAGGAGCGACTCGACGTCCTCGGAGGTGAGGACGCGGATCGTCGGGCTCATCGGCGTCCGCTCAGCCGAGCGGCGTGTCGTCCGACGGCGCGAACGGGGCGCCGTGGCCGGGGACGATCGTGGCCGGCCGCATCGCGAGCACCTTCTCGCGCGA
>JBLMXP010000157.1:0-3132 GCA_050257835.1 Planctomycetaceae bacterium
TCGGCCACTTCGAGTGCGCGTTCGTAGCCGGCGTCGGCGTGGCGGATCACGCCCATCCCCGGATCGGTCGTGAGCACGCGCTCGAGCCGGTCCCGCGCGCTCTCGGATCCGTCGGCGACGACCACCATGCCCGCGTGGATGGAATAGCCGATGCCCACCCCGCCGCCGTGGTGCACGCTCACCCAGTGCGCGCCGGCCGCGGTGTTCACGAGCGCGTTGAGGATCGGCCAGTCGGCGATCGCGTCGGAGCCGTCGCGCATCGCCTCGGTCTCGCGATACGGCGAGGCGACGCTTCCCGAGTCGAGGTGGTCGCGGCCGATCACGATCGGCGCTGAAAGTTCACCCGACGCGACCATCTCGTTGAAGCGCAACCCGGCGGCCGCGCGCTCCCCGTAGCCGAGCCAGCAGATCCGCGCCGGCAGCCCTTGATAGGAGACGCGCTCCTCGGCCATCGCGAGCCAGCGTTGGAGCCGGTCGTTGCCGGGGAAGAGGTCCGCGACCGCGCGGTCGGTCTTGAGGATGTCCTCGGGGTCCCCGGAGAGCGCCGCCCAGCGGAACGGGCCTTTCCCCTCGCAGAACATCGGGCGGACGAACGCCGGAACGAACCCCGGATAGGAATATGCCCGGTCGTGCGCGAGGCCGCCCGCCTCTGCGCCCGCGCGCAGGTTGTTGCCGTAGTCGAAGACGACCGCCCCCCGTTCGCCGAACCCGATCATCGCCTCGCAGTGCGCGGCCATCGAGGCGAAGGCCCGTCGCTCGTACTCCTCCGGGTCGTCGGCCCGAAGACGCGCCGCGTCCTCCAGCGAGAGTCCCGCAGGGATGTAGCCGCCCAAGGGGTCGTGCGCCGAGGTCTGGTCGGTGACGACCTCGGGCGCGAACCCGCGGCGCAGGAGCTCGGGTTCGACCTCGGCGCAATTGCCCAGCAGGCCGATGGAGACGCCCTCGCGCGAAGCGCGCGCCTCCTCCGCCCAGCTCACCGCCGTGTCGAGGTCGTCGGTCTCCCGGTCCAGGTACCGCGTCTTGATACGGCGTTCGATGCGCTCGGGGTCCACCTCGACGCAGAGCGCCACGCCGCCGTTCATCGTCACGGCCAGCGGCTGCGCGCCGCCCATGCCCCCCAGGCCGCCGGTGAGGGTAACCGTACCGGCGAGGGTACCGCCGAAGCGTTGCGCCGCAGCCTCGGCGAGCGTCTCGTACGTGCCCTGCAGGATGCCCTGCGTCCCGATGTAGATCCATGAACCGGCCGTCATCTGGCCGTACATCGTGAGGCCCGCGTGTTCGAGCTCGCGGAACGTGTCCCAGTCCGCCCACTTCGGGACCAGCATGGCGTTCGCGATCAGCACGCGGGGCGCTAGTTCGTGCGTGCGGAACACGCCGACGGGTTTGCCCGACTGCACCAGCAGCGTCTCGTCCGACTCGAGATCGCGGAGCGCGGCCACGATGGCGTCGAACGCCTCCCAGGAGCGCGCCGCCCGCCCGGTGCCCCCGTAGACGACCAGGTCCTGCGGCCGTTCGGCGACCTCGGGGTCGAGGTTGTTCATGAGCATCCTCAGGGCGGCCTCCTGGGGCCAGCCCTTGCAGGAGCGTTCGGTCCCCCGCGGGGCCCTGATCTCCCGGGCGCTCATAGGCGCATTCTCCCAGCGGGGCGGGTTCCGGCCAACGGCGGCTCCGCCCCGCGGGGTTCGACCCGCGGGGACCGACGGGATTCGTCCCGCCGCGCGCGGGACCTTCGGCCCGGCGTCCCGGTGACCCGCCGCGCAAGCATCGGGCAGGGAGGTGGCCATGGGTCCGATCGATCTCGCGCGGCTGCAGTTCGCGCTCACAACGATCTTCCACTTCTTCTTCGTCCCGCTCACGATGGGGCTGTCCCTGCTGGTGGCCATCTTCCAGACCGCGTGGCACCGCACGCAGAACCCGGTGTACCTGCGCATGACGCGGTTCTGGGGGAAGCTCTTCCTGATCAACTTCGCGATCGGCGTGGTGACCGGGATCGTGCAGGAGTTCCAGTTCGGGATGAACTGGAGCGCGTACTCGCGGTTCGTCGGCGACATCTTCGGCGCGCCGCTCGCGATCGAGGGCCTCGCGGCGTTCTTCCTGGAGTCCACCTTCCTCGGCCTGTGGATCTTCGGGTGGAACCGCCTCTCGCCGCGGGTGCACCTGTTCTCGATCTGGATGGTGGCGATCGGGACGTGGATCTCCGCGTTCTGGATCCTGCTCGCGAACTCGTGGATGCAGCACCCGGTGGGCTACACGGTCAACCAGGCCGCCGGCCGGGCCGAACTGACGGACTTCGCGGCCCTGGTCGCGAACCCGACGCTGTGGGTCGCGTTCCCCCACACGATCCTCGCCGCGGTGGCGACGGCGGCGTTCTTCGTCCTCGGGATCAGCGCCTACCACCTGCTGCGGAAGCGCGAGACCGAGGTGTTCGGTCACTCCGCCCGGATCGCATTGGTCGCCGGGTTGATCGCCGCCATCGGGGTCGCGTTCACGGGCCACCTCCAAGCGCAGGTCATGACCAAGCAGCAGCCGATGAAGATGGCGGCGGCCGAATCGCTCTTCGAGACCCAGGACGGGGCGGAGTTCTCGATCTTCGCGATCGGCGACCTCTCCGAGAACGCTCCGGGGCTCAACATCACCGTCCCGCACCTGCTCTCGGTGCTCGCGGACAACACCTGGAACGGCCGGGTCCTGGGGATCACCGACATCGAAGCCGCCTACCAGCAGCGGTACGGCCCCGGCTCGTACCGGCCGATCGTCTGGGTCGCCTACTGGACGTTCCGCATCATGGTCGGGGCCGGCTTCCTCATGATCTTCCTGGCGCTCTACGGCCTCTGGAAGATGCGCAAGGGCACGCTCGAGTCGGGGAGGCGCTTCCTGTGGTTGCTGCCGCTCGCCTTGTTCCTGCCCTACATCGCGAACACGACCGGTTGGATCTTCACCGAGATGGGCCGCCAGCCGTGGATCGTGTTCGGCCTCGAGAAGACGGCCGATGCCGCCTCGCCGACGGTCGGCACGGCGCTGGTGGCGACGACGGTGATCGGGTTCACGCTGATCTACGGGGCGTTGATGGCGGTGGACGTGTGGCTGATGGTCCGCTTCGCGAAGGCCGGACCGCCGGATGTGGACGCGTCG
>JBLMXP010000158.1:0-2801 GCA_050257835.1 Planctomycetaceae bacterium
GCCCGGTCGACAGCAGCGTGGTCGTCTGCTGCCAGGTCCGGAACATCTCGCGGCCGGTGATCCCCTGCACGCGTGCCTCCTTGAAGATCACCTGGTCGTTCAAGTCGAGCGTGACCGGCCCGTCGGGAAGGCCGAGCAGCGAGATCCGACCGCCGCGCGCCAGCATCTGCGTGCCCTGGGCGATCGCGCGCGCGTTGCCGCTCATCTCCAGGACCACCTCGGCGCCCTGGCCGTTCGTGGCCGCCATCACGGCCTCCACGGGGTCCTCGGCGACCGGGTCGATCGCGAGGTCGGCGCCCATCGGCGCGGCCATCGCGCGACGATCGGCGTTCGGCTCGATCGCGACCACCTTCCAGGCCCCGAGCGATCGCGCGACGCCGATCGCGAACAGACCGATCGGACCGCAGCCGATCACCGCCACGGCGTTCGTCGCGATGTCCTCGCCGCCGCCGGGGCCGAACGTCGCGTGCACGGCGTTGCCGAACGGCTCCATGATCGAGGCGGTGTCCGGGTCGATCCCCGGCCCCACCACCCAGGCGTTGCGCGCCGGGAGCACGACGTAGTCGGCGAACGCGCCGTCGGTGTCGACGCCGAGGATCCGCAGGTGCTCGCAGATGTGCTCGCGGCCGGTGCGGCAGGTCGAGCACTGCCCGCAGCCGATGTGCGTCTCGGCGGCGACGAAGGCGCCCGGCTGCACGTGGTGCACCTCGTGGCCGACCTCGACCACGGTACCCGCGACCTCGTGGCCGAACGTCATCGGCACCCGGGCGATCCGCCTGTCCGCCCACTCGTTCCAGTCGAAGATGTGCAGGTCGGTGCCGCAGATCGACGCGGCGTGCACCCCCACGAGCACCTCGTCCTCGCCGGGAGAGGGCACGGGCACCTCGACCAAGCGTGCGCCGGGGGCGCGCTCGACCTTGCGCAGCGCCCGCATCGTCTCGCCGCTCACCGCCGGAGCGTACCCGCTGCGCATGTCCCCGAGACGCGCGTTGCCCGCCACGGCATCTCAAGCACCGGTGCAGCGGCACCGATGACTGTTGGGTGCCTCCTGCGAGCGGGCGTCAGCCGCCGTCCCCGTCGGGCGCGCCGTTCGAGGCGCGTCTGGACGACCCTGCCGTGGGCGAGCTCGTCCAACGCTACCGCGACCTGATGGGGGAGCTGCCCGGGGCCGTCTACGTCGAGTCGCCCACGGTCGGTCAGATGCTCGACGTGAGCGAGGAGGTCGAGCGGCTGACCGGCTACCCCGCCGAGGCCTGGCGCGACGACGCCGAACTGTGGCGCACGATCGTGCACCCGGACGACGTCGCTCGGATCGAGGCGGCGAACGAAGCCTGCGTCGCGCACGGCGTGCCGTTCGAGGAGACCTACCGCGCGCGCACGCGCGACGGCCGCGACGTGCACATCGCCGAGCGCGCCGTCCTCGTCACCGGACCCGACGGCGCGCCGCGCTACTGGCTCGGGATGATGGTCGACGTCACGCAGGCGATCGAGGCACGCGACACGCTCACCGAGACCCAGGCGAAGTACGGCGCGCTCGTGGAGCAGATCCCGGCGATCGTGTACGTCGACCGCGCCGACGCCTGGATGCAGACGACCTACGTGAGCCCCCAGATCGAACGGATCCTCGGCGTCACGCCGCAGGAGTACATCGCGGACAGCGACCTATGGACCCAGATGCTGCATCCCGACGACCGTGAGACGGCGCTCGAGGTCTACGAGCGCGGACGCGCGACGGGCGAACCCTTCACCTTCGAGTACCGCCTCATCGCGCGGGACGGACGGGTGGTCTGGTTCCAGGACAGCGCGCTCGTCCTGCGCGACGCGCAGGGACGCCCCTCGCTGATCCAGGGCGTGATGCTCGACATCTCGATCCGCAAGGAGGCCGAGCAGCGCCTGGCCTACCTCGCCTACCACGACCACCTCACCGGGATGGCGAACAAGGCGATGTTCGACGAGCTGCTCGATCGCGCGCTGGCCCGCGCCCACCGCTCCGGACTCGGGGTCGCCGTGCTCGCCCTCGACGTGGACGAGTTCAAGCTCGTGAACGACAGCCTCGGGCACGAGGCCGGCGACCGGCTGATCGCGATGCTCGCCGAGCGGATCGCCGAGGCCACCCGCGAGACCGACCTGATCGCGCGGCAGGGCGGCGACGAGTTCCTCGTGCTCGTCGCCGACGTCGATCTCGACGGCGCGAACGGGGACGACGCGGCCGCGCTCGCCGCCCAGGCCGTCGCGGCCCGCGTGCAGGAGGCGCTCGAGGCTCCCTTCGACGTCGACGGGACCGAGCTGTACGTGACGGCGTCGATCGGCATCAGCACGTTCCCCGTCGACGGCCAAGACGCCGGCAGCCTGCTCCGCAACGCCGACACCGCGATGTTCCGGGCCAAGAGCGCCGGGCCGGGGCTCTGCGTCGTGCACCAGGCCGACGACGTCGACGTCTTCTCTCGCCTTTCGCTGTCCACCAGGCTCCGCAAGGCCGTCGAGCAGAAGTCCTGGGCGCTGCACTACCAGCCGCTCGTCGACCTCGTGGACGGCAGGATGGTGGGGGTCGAGGCCCTGATCCGCTGGCCGGACCCCAACGGCGGCCTCGTCCCGCCGATGGAGTTCATCCCCCTCGCCGAGGAGATGGGCCTGATCGAGGCGATCGGCGAGTGGGTGGTCGAGGAGCTCTGCCGCCAGGACGCCCTTTGGCGCGCCGAGGGGCTCTGCCTCGAGATCGGGTTCAACCTGTCGCCGCGCGAGCTGTGGACCGCCGACCCGGTCGAGCGGATCGCGCGCCAGCTCGCGTCGGCCGGCATGGA
>JBLMXP010000159.1:0-5246 GCA_050257835.1 Planctomycetaceae bacterium
CGATGGCCGCCGACGCCTGCGCGGCCGGCGCCGACCTCGCCGTGTTCCCCGAGCTGGCGATCACCGGCTACCCGCCCGAGGACCTGGTGCTCCGCCCGGAGTTCGTCCGCGACAACCTCGCGGCGCTCGACGAGCTGGCGCGGCGGACGGCGGCCGCGTGCGATGTCGTGGTCGGCTTCGTCGACCGGACCGAGAGGGGCCTCCACAACGCGGCGGCGGTGCTCCGCGACGGTGGGGTGATCGGGCGCTACGCGAAGTGCCGGCTGCCGAACTACGGCGTGTTCGACGAGGAGCGGTACTTCGAGCCGGGCGCCGCCGGCGTGCAGGTCGACGTGGCCGGGACGACGCTCGGGCTCTCGGTGTGCGAGGACGCGTGGCTCCCGGGCCCGCCGTGGCACGACTACCGCGGCCTGCGCCTGATCGCAAACATCAACGGGTCGCCGTTCCACCGCGGGAAGGTCCACGAGCGCGAGGACGTGCTGCGAGCCCGGGCCGCGGAGACCGGTTCGTGGATCGTCTACGTGAACGCCGTGGGCGGGCAGGACGAGCTGGTCTTCGACGGCGGGTCGTTCGTGATGGCGCCCGACGGCGAGGTGGCGTGCCGGGCCGCACGCTTCGAGGAGGACCTGTTCGTGGTCGAGGTCGAGGACGGCGCGTTCGCCGCCGACCGCCGCACGCCGTGGCCGGGCGAGCTGGAGGAGGTCTACCGCGCGATCGTGCTCGGCACCCGCGACTACGTCCGCAAGAACGGCTTCCGCGAGGCCGTGCTCGCGCTCTCGGGCGGGATCGACTCGGCGCTCGTCGCCGTGGTCGCGGCCGACGCGCTCGGGCCCGAGGCGGTGTGGGCCCTCGGGATGCCCTCGATGTACTCAAGCGCCGGGAGCGTGGCCGATGCCGAGGAGCTCGCGCGCCGCCTCGGGATCCGTTTCGACGTCGTCCCGATCGGCGACGTGTTCGCCGCCTACGGCGCGGCGCTCGGCCCGCTCGACGCGGTCGAGGGCCTGGCCGCCGAGAACCTCCAGGCCCGGATCCGCGGCACCTACCTGATGACGGTCTCGAACCGCTTCGGCCCGATCGCGCTCGTCACGGGGAACAAGTCCGAGTACGCGGTCGGCTACTCGACGCTCTACGGCGACATGGCCGGCGGCTTCGCCCCGATCAAGGACGTTCCCAAGACCCTCGTGTACGAGCTCGCCCGATGGCGCAACGCCGAGGCCGAGGCGGCGGGCCTCGCGCCGCCGATCCCCGAGCCGATCCTCACGAAGGCGCCCTCGGCCGAGCTCCGGCCCGACCAGCGCGACACGGACTCCCTGCCTCCCTACGAGGTCCTCGACCCGGTGATCGAGGCCTACGTCGAGGACGACCTGGGGGTCGAGGAGATCGTCGCGGCCGGGATCGGCGATCGCCCGACCGCCGAGCGGGTCGCCCGCATGATCGACCGCGCCGAGTACAAGCGGCGTCAGTCCGCGCCCGGGGTGAAGATCACGCCGAAGGCGTTCGGCCGGGACCGGCGCCTGCCGATCACGAACGGGTACGGGCGGGACTGAGCCGTCCCGCCCGCAGGGAAGTCCCGTGCTTCGGTGTCCTCACGCGAGCGCCCAGGTCACCGTGACCTGCACCGACGTCTCGATCGTCGGCGGGTTCACCGGGGTGGCCACGCCCTCGGCCGCCTGCGGCACCGCGTAGCGCACCGGCGTGGGCGTCGTGCCCTCCTGGATCGTGACGACGTCACCGACCGTCGCGTCGGCGGCCGCGGCCATCGCGTCGGCCTTCGAGCGCGCGTGTTGCACGGCCTTGGCGAGCGCGTCGTTCACGCCCTGGTTCCGGTCCGATAGCTGGAAGGTGATCCCGCCGGCGAGGTTGGCGCCGGCCGCCACCGCCGCGTCGATCACGCCGCCGACCGCGTTCATGTCGTGGACCGTGACCTCGAGCTGGTTCATCGCCTGGAACCCGATCACGGCGTTGCCGCCGTTGCTGTAGACAGGGTCGAGCGCAACGTTCGTGGTGGCGAGGTCGGCGCCGCCGATCCCGAGCTTGTGCATCGCGTCGAGCACCGCGGTCATC
The DNA here is from genome assembly GCA_050257835.1 of Planctomycetaceae bacterium. Classification (GTDB taxonomy): domain Bacteria; phylum Actinomycetota; class UBA4738; order UBA4738; family HRBIN12; genus AC-51. Next base: position 2,065 of record JBLMXP010000159.1, read on the forward strand.
TTCTGGGCGTTCTGCTGCATCGCGGCCTGCGCGGTGGCGGCCTGTGTCCTCACGCCCAGTGAGACGACCGCCTCGTCGGGCTGCGCGTGGATCGTGGCCGTGCCGGTGACCGTGATCGTGCGCTGGGTGGTGTCGGCGGCGGTGCCGGACGGCTGGGCCGTCGAAGGAACCTGGAGGGCGAGCACCGCGCCCGCCAGGAACCCCGCGACGACGAGTGCGAACCGCTTCATCGCGTGCCTCCTGGATCGGTGGGTCCGACCGCTCCGGTCGAACGCGCCTTGGACGGCGGGACAGGTGGCGACGGTTCCCTACAATCTCCCCGGGCCGGTAGCTCAGTCTGGTCAGAGCAGGGGGCTTTTAACCCTCTTGTCGCGGGTTCGAATCCTGCCCGGCCCACGAGCGAGCGAGACGAGGGCGGACCGTGAGGGCGGACGTTGCCGGCGCCGAAGCTCACGGAACCAACGCGACGGCGGTGTGCCCCTCGACCGCGCGTGCGAGGCGGTCATCAGCCGTGAGGAGCTCGGCGCCGATCTCCTCCGCGAGCGCAACGTACGTCGCGTCGTACGCGGAGAAGTTGTATCCGAGCTCGAGCACCCGTCCCAGCAGGGCGGTGTGGCCGTGCCTGGTCAGCGGGAGGTCCAGGTAGTCCTCGAGCGCCTCGGACGCGCGTTCGTCGCTCAACGCCTGGCCGGCCCTTGCCCTTCGAAGCCCGGATGCGATCTCGACGTCGCAGAGCGATGGGACGTGCAGGTCGACGTCCGGCAGCCGGAACGTGGCGCGGGCACGGTCAGCCGCGCCGGTTCCCAGCAGGTAATCGAGCAACGCCGACGCGTCGGTGACGACGACCCTCAGGGGGTCCCCCGTCGCTGGCGCTCCTCCCGGATGAGCTCGGACGTTCGTCGGTCCAGCTTCACCGGCGCTCGAGCCTCGATCCGATCGAACACTTCGGAGGCCGGCGGCCTGGCGACCTCGTGCTCCAAGATGTCCTGGATGTAGTCGGTCAGCGTCTGGCCTCGGGCCTTCGCGCGCCTCGTCAGCTCGCGGTGGAGCCGGTCCGGCACGTTCCTCACCTGCACCATCTTGGACATGTGCTGAGCATGTCACATGTATGGAGCATGTGTCAGCTGCCTGCCGCGTGGAACGCCCGCTCGACGAGGCCTCTCGTGGACCCGTGCGCTCAGTGCCGGATCTTCAGCCCCGACACAAGCATCAGGCAGATGTCGCTGGTGATGCCCGAGCGCGTCTGCGTCGCGGGGTCGAACGCGAACGTCTTCTCGTCAAGCGTGCCGACCGAGGTCACCGTGCCCGTGAACCACACGAGGGTCGGGCCGGTCGGGTCGCTCGGCGGCACGAGCGCCCAGCCGGAGCCCTGCTGCACGCTCGTCCAGGTCCCGTCGCCGTTGGGCGTGAGCGTCGTGGTGCCGGTGGTGTCGATCGTGAGCTGGGCGCCCGCCTCGTTCTCGAACAGCGTCGTCTGCCCGCCGCCGATCACATACTTCACGACGGTCTTGCCGTCGAGGAACGTCGTGAGCGTGCGCTCCTTGCGCTCGGTGAGCGTGACGTCGCCGTCGAAGCAGGCACCGGGCAGGACGAACCCCTTCAGCGCGGGCAGGTTGGTGACGGCCTTGGTGAGCGCGCTCGACGGCGGGGCAGCAACCGTGAGCAGGGTGGCGAGCGCCAGAACCAGGGAGACGACGGTGCGACGCATCGTTGCTCCTTCCACGTCCTGCGGCGCCGATCCCTCTCATCGGCGCGGGGGGCGCAGGCGGTGTCCGCAGATGGTCTCACACGGCGCCGGGCGCCGGATAGGGGCCGTGTCGGCCCCTGCGGGTACGGTCCTCCGCGATGCGGTGCGCCCGGCTCGGACCGTTCGACGTGGAGGTCCCCGAGACCCGGCGCGAGCGCGCCCGGGGGCTCCTGGGGCGCAGCGGGCTCGCCGAGGGCCGAGGCCTGCTGCTCGAGCGGTGCCGGTCGGTCCACACGTTCGGGATGGGCTTCCCGATCGACGTCGTGCTGCTGGACCGGCGGTGGCGGGTCGTGCGGGTTGTGCCGATGCGGCCTCGCCGACTGCTGCTCCCCCGTCTGGGGGTCCGTCACGTCCTGGAGGTGGCCGAAGGGGCCGCCCCGCGTCCGGGGCTTCGCCTCACGTCCTCTCCGGCAGGTCCCGGCTCGAGACCCACTCGCGGTGCTCCTGGCAGCGGCCGTCGGGGGCGAACCTGATCCACAGGATCCCGTCGCGCTCGCGCCGCACCCCATCGTCGTCGCGCGCCGCCACCCGCCAGTGGGCGAGACCCTGGCCGTCCTCGTAGGAAAGCACCTCGTAGGTCCACGCGACGTCGGTCTGGCGCGCCTCGGTCCAGCGGCGGACGATCTCCTCGCGGCCGAGCCAGGGCTCGGCGAACGGGCCGACCGAGTACACGGCGCCCTCCGTGAACAGCGCCGCGACCTCGTCGGGGTCGTTGGACTCCCACGCCCCGAAGTAGGCGTCGAGCCAGTCGTGGAACGGGTCGTGCACCACGACCCGACGGTACCGGACCCTCACCGATCCTCCCCCTCGCCAGACCGAGGGATCAGCCCCCAAAGGTGATCCGTGCTCGGCGCGACCCTACACCCCCGAGGGCCCCGGGTCCCGCTGGTGACAGCCTTCGACGGGCGCCGCTATCCTTGGCCCGCGCCCCAGCAGGAGGCTCGCACCCGCGCCCCCATCGTCTAGCGGCCCAGGACGCCGCCCTTTCAAGGCGGAAGCACGGGTTCGAATCCCGTTGGGGGCACGGCATCACCCGGCGCTCGCGCCGGCACAACCGAACATGCGCCTGTGGAGGAGTCCGGAGTCCTCATCGCCCTGTCAAGGCGAAGATCGCGGGATCGAAGCCCGTCAGGCGCGCTGGCCACCAGCCTGCGGCCGCCATGAGACGTTCACAAGATCGCTCGACCGTCGACGTGCTCGTGGCCGGTCGCCACATCTCCGGGTCGCTTCGGGCAGAAGCGCCCGGTTCAGGTCGCGGGGAGCACCCGTATCTCTCGCCACGCGACCCACGAGGGGCTGTCGGTCGTTCTGACCCTCAGGATGCGGACGTTCGTCCACGGTGCGGACGGCGTGAACAGCAGCCAGCGATCGTCGGTGGTGAAGCCCCTGAACTCATGCAGCACGCGGAAGGGAGCATCGGGGGCCGCCTTCCCCA
>JBLMXP010000160.1:0-25330 GCA_050257835.1 Planctomycetaceae bacterium
CCAGACGGGGTGCGCGGCCTTCGCGAGGCGGGCGGCCCCGAGGAGGGTGGAGTCGTCGCCCAGGCGTGCCTCGGCCACGACGTCGTCCAGGCGCGCGGGGTTGGCGATCGTGCGGACGCCGACCGGCGCGTCGTCGGTGGGGCGGCCGTTCAGGAGCGAGCTGACCGTGCGCATGCGCGCGATGGTACGCGTGGGCCGGCGCTCACGCGCGGGTCCGCGAGGCCGTTCGCTCGGGCGAGCCGACCCCGCGCAACGCCCACCACGACAGGAGCGCCGCGCCGCTCGCGACCACGGCCGCGGCGGCGAACAGCGTCGGCGGTCCCAGGTGCACGTAGACGAACCCTCCGATCGCCGGCCCCACGATCGGGCCCATCGACCAGTGCGCGGTCTGCATCAGCGCCTGCCCCGTGTTGCGCAGGTGCCGCGAGACCAGGCGGTCGGTGAGCACCACGAGCGCGCCGTACTTCAGTCCGAACCCCGCCCCGGACAGACCCCGGAAGAACGCCACCGCCGCCGGGGTGTGCGACAGCGAGTACCCGAACAGGGTCGCGATCGAGATCGCCACGCCGGCGAGGAACAGGTTGCGCATCCCGAACCGCGCGCCGAGCGAGGACCCCCACGTGAAGAACGGGATCTCGATGAACGCGGCCGCCCCGGCCGCCAGGCCGATCAGGAACGGCCCGCCGCCCGCGCCGAGCATCCGAAGCGGCACGAACCCGTCGGTCGAGGAGGTGGCGACGCTGAGCAGCAGCAGACCGGCGAGGAACGGCCGCAGGCGTGGCGACTCCCGGAGGGCCGCCCCGATCGCGCCCAGGCGCGTCGGCCGCTCGTCGCCGAGGTGGACGCCGGGCGGCGACGGGAACCGCGCGGCCACGACCACGTAGGCGAGGCACGTGGCCGCGTACAGGGGCAGCAGCGGCCACAGGCCGACCGCCTGGTACAACGCGCCGAACGCGATCACCGCGACGGCCCATCCGAGGCTCGCGAACCGGCGGACGCGGCCGTAGGAGTCCGCGCGCTCCGGACCGAGCACCCCGAGCGCGAGCGCGTCGCCGAGCGCCGTGCCCGGTGCCGACGCCGCGGCCATCAGGACCGAGATCGCCCCGATCGCCCAGATCCCCCGGCCGGTCGGCATCAACAGGAGGGCGCAGCCGGCGGTCGCGAGCGTCGAGACGACCAGCGCCCGTGCGGTCCCCATCCGGGTGTCGGCCTCGTGGCTCCACACCGGGGCGGCGAGCACGCTCGCCAGGGCCATCGCCGATAGGACGAGCCCGATCTTGTCGGGCGTCAGCCCGCGCGACTGCAGCAGCGGGCTGAAGTAGGGGAGCAGCGCCGCGGTCGAGATCCCGCCGAGCGCGAAGAGCCACCGGATACGCCGGTCCAGCCGTGCGTCGGGCTCGTGCTGCTCGCCGGCCGCCGCGTCCTCCATCCGCCCTGCTCCTCCGACGCATAGCATCTCAAACGGCGCCGGCGCTTCCGGGTGTGGCGTCAGGGTGACGGTCGGATGCGGGTCATGTGGCGAGGCTTCCCTCGGGCGGTCGGAGGGATCAGGGTCGACACGTGACGCTGCGGATCGTCGCCACCGTGCTCGTGACCATGGTCGCGCTCGGCGCGGTCGCGGCGTGGCGTCCCGCACCCGCGGTCACGGTCGCGCTCATCGCGGCGGTGGCCGCAGGCATCGCTTCCTACGTCGTCGCCCGCGCGGACGGACCTCGCGGCGTCCCCGCCCACGTTGCCGAAGCGTTCAGTGTGGGCCTCGTGATCGGGGGTTTGCTCGGGCTCGTCGCGACCCGACGTCGACGCCCGGGGGAGTGGCCGATGCGCCGGGACGCGCTGTGGCTGCTCGCCGCCACCCCGTTCGCCGCCTCCGCGTTCCTCCTGGCGATCCAGTCCGCGTGCCCTCTCTACGTCACGAAGGGCTCGGGCCTCTGCTTCTACGACGTCGACGTCCTCGGCGGCTGGGCCTCAGAGGTCACGCTGCTCTTCGTCGTGGATGCGGTGATCGTCGCGGGCATCCTGTGGCTGGCGCCGGGGCCCAGACGCCGCGCCACACCGGCCCGCGCGCCCCTCGAGGGCTGAGAGCCCGACCCCGCCTACCCCGCGGCGTCTCGCCCGGGGGCTTCGGCACGGCCGGGCGGGCCGTCCAGCGCCTGGATCACCGGTCCGTGTCCGATGCGGAAGATCACGCCCGCGTTGGCGACGTCCCCCGGGTTCCCCTCGCGGTGCGGGACGCCCGCGGGGATCGACACGAACCCGCCCGGCCCCGCTTCGACGCCGTTGCCTTCCGCGTCGAACTCCACGCGGCTGCGCCCTTGCGTCACGTAGCCGTACGTGTCGTGCCCCGGATGGACGTGCCAGTCCGACCAGGTGTGGGGCTCCGTGGCGATCGTGCCGACCCACACGTGCTCGTCGGCGAACGCCTCCCGCCGGTCGATGCCGGGGGTGGTCAGCGCCGGGATCGTCAACTCCTCCGGCGCGCGGGACTGCGGTTGCGTCATCGAGGGCTCCCTTCGTCGGCGGCGAGCCTACCCGGTCGTCGAACGGTCTTGTCGCTCGCGGGATGCATCCGCTAGCCTCGTCATGCGGGGTGGAGCAGTCCGGTAGCTCGCTGGGCTCATAACCCAGAGGTCGAAGGTTCAAATCCTTCCCCCGCGACGAAGGAAGCGCGGCGATGCGGCCCTGGCGGGATCTGTTCCCTCCGGGGCCGAACCGTATTAGGGGGCGGCTCGCCGATGACGTTGCCATCCGCCCGCGTCGTGAGGATCGACGGGCCGGCGATGGAACCGGATGCCCGCGTCGTGCGTCTTGTCTGCCGTCAGGTCACCCAGAAGGAGGATGGCGATGAGACATCGGACCCGGACGCGTACCCGAGCGTTCCTCGCGGTCGGCATCGCGGCGGTCGTCGTGCTCGCGGCCGTGCCCGCGTCGATGGCGGCGCTGCACGCGAGGAGCACGGCGACGTGCGTTCGCAACCAGCTCGGAGTGAGGTCCAACGGTTCCCAGGGAGCCGCCGGCACGATCTACGGGGCGTGGGTCTTCACGAACGTCTCGAAGACGACGTGCACGCTCACCGGATACCCCTCCCTCGCGCTCTACGGGACGAGGGGGCGGCCGATCCCGACCACCGAGAAGCGCGACCTCCTGCCCGGTCCTCGGCTCGTGACGCTGGCTCCGGGCGCCTCGGCGACGTTCCGCACGAGCTACAGCGACGTTCCTTCCTCACGCCGTGCGTGCCCGATGTCGTCCGTGATGCAGGTCGACGCCCCCGGCGTCGCGCAGCCGTTGTTCATCCCCGCGACGCTCGGGCCGTGCGGGGGGCTCGTTCACGTCTCGGCGGTCCGCGCCGGGATCCATCACGCGTGAAGCGGCCGGTTCGGACCTGAGACGATCCAGGCTCCCTGCCGGAGAGAGGCCGGCAGGGAGCCGGACGTCGTCGCCGTAGCAAGGCGCGCGCCTGCGCGTCGCAACGCGGGCGGAGCCCGGACATCCCTTCGGCGTGTACGTTCGGGGCATGTCCGCTCCCCGGCCGACGCTGGCGCTGATCGAGCAGCTCGTGCAGTGGGTGGGTCCGGTCTTCACGACGATCGGGTACCTGCTCGTGCCGGTCGCGGTGTTCCTGGAGACCTCGGCGCTGATCGGGCTGCTCGTGCCGGGAGACGTGATCCTCGCGCTCGGGGGCGTCTACTGCGCGCGTGGCGATCTCGCGGTGCCGGTGCTGCTCCCGCTCGCGATCGTGGCGGCATGGGCGGGGCAGACGACCGGATTCTTCCTGGGGCGCCGCTACGGCGAGGGCCTCGTGCGGCGCCTGCCCCTCGTCAACCGGGTCGAACGGCACCTCGACGAGGCCGAGGTCTTCCTCCAGCGCCACGGGGGGAAGGCGCTCGTGCTCGGACGGTTCGCGACGGGGGTCGCCGCGTTCATCCCCTTCGCGGCCGGGATGGCCCGGGTCGCGCCGCGACGGTTCCTCGCCTTCATGATCCCGACGACGATCGTGTGGGCGAGCCTGATCTTCTCGGTCGGGTACTTCCTGGGCACGAACCTGCCACGCGTCGACCGGGTGCTGTCGCGGATCGGCTGGGGCGCGCTCGCGATCGTCGTAGCCGGCGTGGGGGTCGCGGTCGTGGTGCGCAGGCGGCGCGAGCGCCGGACCGACCGTCAGGCCTGAGGGCGCGGCGGTTCCTACACTGGGCCCATGGCCGCCTTCCCGCGGGCGACGGCGCTCGCCGCCCTGATCGTCGTCTGCGCGGCCGCCTGCACGGGGGCGAGCACCTCGACCGTTCCGCCGACCGGATCCCCCTCCACCGGTTCGCCCGCCTCGTCGCCCGCGACCTCCCCGCCGGCGGTCACGGCGTTCGGCCGCACGCCGGGCGACCCTCGCTACGAGGTGCGCCTGCGGTCAGACGCGATCGGGCGCACCTGGACCGGTTCCGAGCGGGTGACGTTCACGAACACCGGGCCGGAGGCGCTCGACAGGATCTGGCTGCGCGTGTGGTCCAACGGGATCGACGGCTGCCGTCCGCTCGCGATCGACGTCACCGACCTCACCGGCGGGCGCCTCGGCGCGGCGCAGGTCGACTGCACCGCCCTGCCGATCGACCTGGACGCCACGCTCGCGCCCGGCGCGACGACCTCGCTCGCGATGCGCGTGCGGATCCGCCTGCCGATCCGCAACGACCGTTTCGGCTACCACGACGGCACGGCGCTCGTCGGAACGGCGCTTCCGACCCTCGCGATCCACGACGATCACGGGTGGAACCTGGCTCCGTTCGTGCGGATCGGGGAGAGCTTCTACTCGGTCACGGGCTCCTACCGGGTGGCCCTCGACGTGCCCGCGGGACTCGAGACCGCGGCCACCGGGATCGCGATCTCGCAGCGGACCCAGGGCGATCGGATCGTGCGGACCTACGCGGCCGAGCGCGTCCGCGACTTCGAGTGGGCGGCGGGCGGGTTCAACACGCTCACCGGCACGGTCGGGTCCACGCGCGTGCGCGTCTGGTACCGACCCCAGATGCTGACGCCCGATCGCGCGCGCCGGGTCCTGGGCATCGCGGTCCGCTCGATGCGCACGTTCGACGCCGCGTTCGGCGCCTACCCCTACCCGGAGGTCGACGTCGTGGTCACGGCCTTCGTCGCGTACCGGGGCATGGAGTACCCGCAGATCGTGTTCACGAACCCGGGGAGGGAGCCGGTCGCGCACGAGCTCGCGCACCAGTGGTGGTACGGGCTCGTCGGCGACGATCAGTACGACTCGCCGTGGCTCGACGAGTCCTTCGCGACCTGGTCGCAGTTCCTGCCGTTCCGCCCATGGGTGTCGTGTCCCTCCTACGCGTGGCCGTCGGCGAGCGCCTACCTCACGAACGGGATGGGCTACTGGGCGCGCCACCGGGACGACTACGGGGCGATCTACGCCGGTGGGGGCTGCATGCTCGCGGACCTCGCGTCGCTGTTCGGCCTGCCCGCGTTCGAGCGCGTCCTGCGCGCGTACGCGGCGGCGCACGCGTTCGCGATCGTGCGCACGCCGGACTTCGTCGACGCGATCGACGCCGCCGCCGAGGCGCAGGACGTCACGGGCTTCGACCCGGCGACGTTCTGGTCGACGTGGCGTGTCCGCACCGGCTCGTGACCGCGGCCGGGCGCCGGGTGGACCGGCGGGGGTGCCGCCGCGTAGCATCCGCCTGACCCACGCCGACGTCGACGAGGAGGGTGCATGGCCACGAAGGACGTGATCGACCGCCTCGCGCAGGTCCCGATCTTCGCCGGGTGCAAGAATCGCGAGCTGCAGACGATCGCGAAGGCGGTGCGCCCGATCGAGCACGAGCGGGGCACGGTGATCGCCGGCGAGGGCGAGCCGGGCGCCGGGTTGTTCGTGATCGACGAGGGGGAGTGCGACGTCACGATCGGCGGCCGCACGGTGAACCACCTGAAGGCGGGCGACTTCTTCGGCGAGATGGCGCTGCTCGATGGTGGGCCGCGCACCGCGACAGTGATCGCCACCACCGACGTCAGGCTGCTCGCGCTCACCGAGTGGGTGTTCCGTGGATTGCTCGTGGAGCACCCCTCGATCGCGATCCGCACGCTCGAGGCGATGGCGGCCCGCCTGCGCAGCGCGACCCAGGCCGCCGCGCGGCGGCCTACCACGGTCTGATCCGGCGGCGTCGATGGCCGATCCCGCGCCGCCCCCGCAGGTGGTCACGCTCGCCGAGCAGCGCGCCGCGGCCCGCGACGCGAAGGACTTCGCCAGCGCCGATGCCCTGCGCGACCGGATCCACGCGCTCGGGTGGGTCGTGACCGACGTGCCGGGCGGGTTCGCGCTCGCCCCGTCGGAGGCGCCGGCCGAGGCGGGTCCCCGTCCCGTGGCCGCGCACGACGTCGCGTCGCTCCTGGACGAACCGACCGCCTACGACGCCGCCGTGCACTGGGTCTGCGAAGGATGGCCGCAGGACATCGATCGAGGACTCGCCGCCTTCCGGGCGCAGGCGGGGGGGCGTCGCGTGCGGTACGTCGTGGCCGACGTCACCGGTGAGGCGGCCGCGCGATGGGCCTCCGCCGACGACGTGGAGGTGCTGACCCTCGAGCCCGGCACCGGCTGGGCGGCGGCGCGCAACGCCGGGCTCCGGCGCTCCCTCGCGCCGGTCGTGCTGGCCATGGACGGCTCGGTCGAGCCCGTCGGCGACGTCTTCGGCCCGCTCGAGGCCGCGCTCGCAGACCCTGGGATCGGCGTGTGCGGCCCTTTCGGCGTCGTCACGACGGACCTGCGGGAGTTCGACGAGGCGCCGGGGCCGGGGCCGTGCGACGCGGTCGAGGGATACCTGATGGCGTTCCGGCGTGAGGTCCTGCGCGAGGTCGGGGGCTTCGACGAGAAGTTCCGGTGGTACCGCACCGCCGACATCGAGTGGTCGTTCCGGGTGAAGGACGCGGGCTACCGGTGCGAGCTGGTGCCGGTGCCGGTCGAGCGCCACGAGCACCGGATGTGGTTCGAGACGCCGCCGGCCGAGCGCGCGAAGTGGTCGAAACGCAACTTCTACCGGTTCCTCGACCGCTGGCGCGACCGCTGGGACCTCGTGCTCTCGGGCGAACCCGGCTCCGACGCCCCGCGCGCGTGAGCGCGGCTCAGTCGGCGGGCAGTGGCGGGGCCGGCGGCATCACGGGATGCCCACCGGGCGTCGCGTGGATGATCGGCGCCGAGGACTTCGCCACCGAGGCCGCCGCTACGCGGCGCTCGAGCTCGCGCTTGGCCTCCGTGGGCTCGGGGATCCGCTTCGCGCCGGTCGCGTAGGCCTCGAGGTCGGCGCCGTCGATCGTCTCGGTGACGAGCAGCAGCGCGCTCAGCTTGTCGAGCAGCTCGCGCCGCTCGGTGAGGATCTGCTCGGCGCGGTCGTGGGCCTCGTTCAGCAGCTTCAGGACCTGCTCGTCGATCTTCTCGGCGGTGCCCCCGGAGATCCGCGGCGCCGGAGCGAACGGGTTCATCTGGTCCTCGTGGCCGAGCGAGAGCGGGCCCACCTCGGGGCTCATCCCGTACTCGGCGACCATCGCGCGCGCGATCTGGGTGGCCTTCTCGAGGTCGTTCTGCGCGCCGGTGGAGATCTCTTGGTACACGATCTCCTCCGCCACGCGCCCGCCCATCGCGAACGCGAGCATGTCCTTCAGCTCGGGCTCCGTGGCGAGGTAGCGGTCCTCCAGCGGGCGGGTCATCGTGAGGCCGAGGGCCGCGGTGCCGCGCGGGATGATCGTCACACGGTGCACCGGGTCGAGGTTGTCGCAGAAGTTCGCGACCAGGGCGTGGCCCATCTCGTGCGAGGCGACGCGGGTCTTCTCCTTCTGGCTCATCACGCGGGACTTGCGCTCAAGGCCCATCGACGCCCGGTCGATCGCCTCCTCGAGCTCGTCCTCGGTGACGGAGTTCTTCTCGCGGCGCGCGGCGAGCAGCGCGGCCTCGTTCACCACGTTCTCGAGGTCTGCGCCGGTGAACCCGGGGGTCCGCGCGGCGATCGTGCGCAGGTCGACGCCCGGGTCGAGCGCGACCCCGCGGGCGTGCACGCGCAGGATCTCCTCGCGCCCGCTCAGGTCGGGACGGTCGACCACGACCTGCCGGTCGAACCGGCCGGGCCGCACCAGCGCGGGATCCAAGACGTCGGGCCGGTTCGTGGCGGCCATGATGATCACGCCCTTGCTCGAGTCGAACCCGTCCATCTCGACCAGCAGCTGGTTCAGGGTCTGCTCCCGCTCGTCGTGTGCGCCGAAGCCCGCGCCCATCGCGCCGGAGCGGCCCTTGCCGATCGTGTCGATCTCGTCGAGGAAGACCAGCGCGGGCGCCTTCTCCTTCGCCTGCTGGAACAGCTCGCGCACGCGCGCGGCGCCCAGGCCGACGAACATCTCGACGAACTCCGAACCGCTCATGAAGAAGAACGGGACGTTGGCCTCGCCGGCGACCGCGCGCGCGAGCAGCGTCTTGCCGCACCCGGGAGGCCCGAGCAGCAGCACGCCCTTGGGGATCCGGCCGCCTAGACGCTGGTACTTCTTCGGGTTGCGCAAGAACTCGACGATCTCGCGGAGCTCCTCCTTCGCCTCGTCGACCCCGGCGACGTCGGTGAAGGTGGTCTTCATCTCCTTGCGGTCGTAGATCTTGACCTTGTTCTTGCCCATCGTGAGCGGGTTGCCGGCGCCTCCGGCGCCCATCCGCCGGAACAGGAACCAGTAGACGAGCCCCATCAGCAGCACCAGCGGCAGGATGCTGCCGAGCAGCGAGAGCCACACGCTCGGCTGCGACATCTGGTACTGGACCCCCTTGGTGTCGAGCAGGGTCGTGAGCTGGCTGACGTCGTAGTTCGAGCTGAGCGTGGCGGTGAAGTTCGCGTTCTGGCCCTGGTCGTTCACGTACGTCCCGCTGATCGACGTGTCGGAGATCGTGACGAGCCCGGTCACCTTGCCGTCGTTGACGTAGCCGATGAAGTCCGAGAGCGGGATCGTCTGGCGCCCGGCGGTCTGGAACAGGCCGTTGAACAGCAGCAGCCCGAGCACGATCAGGGCGATCACGACCCACGGCGTCATGCGCGAGCGGGGCATGCCGGGCCCGCTGCCGGGACCGCTCAGGCCGGGACGGCGACCGTTCGTATCGTTGTCGGGCATGAACCCATGATGACATCCGCCCGCGCGTATGACAGCGAGCTGCCCTCGCGTGGTGGCCGCGAACGGGCACGTCGGGGCCGCCGGGTAGGCTGTAGTCCATGGCGCCGCAACCTTCCGCCGCGCGCGAGGACCCGGAACTGCGGGAGCGGTTCGAGCGCGACGTCCTGCCGCTGTTGCCCTCGCTGTACGGCGCGGCGCTTCGCCTCACGCGAAACCCCGCCGACGCCGAGGACCTCGTGCAAGACACCTACCTGCGCGCCTACCGCGGGTTCGCGGGCTTCACGGAGGGCACGAACCTCAAGGCCTGGCTCTACCGGATCCTCACGAACGGCTTCATCAACACCTACCGCAAGAAGCAGCGCGAGCCGCAGATCGTCGAAGGCCCCGACGACATCGACGAGTGGTACCTCTACGACCGCCTGGGTGGCCGGAGCGTGGAGGAGTCCGCGGAGGAGGAGGTTCTCGACCGGATCCCCGATGCCGAGGTGAAGGCCGCCCTCGAGTCGCTGCCGGAGAACTTCCGGATCCCCGTGCTGCTCGCCGACGTCGAGGGCTTCAGCTACAAGGAGATCGCCGAGATCATGGACACCCCGATCGGCACGGTGATGTCGCGCCTGCACCGGGGAAGGAAAGCGCTGGAGAAGGCGTTGTGGGACACGGCGAAAGAGCGAGGATTGGTCGATGCCTGACTGCGGACACAACTGCGAGGAGACGCTGCGCGAGGTCGAGCGCTACCTCGACGGCGAGGTCTCCGCGGATGTCACGGTCTGGATCGAACAGCACCTGAGCCTGTGCAACCCGTGCATGCAGCGCACGGAGTTCCGCCGCCACGTCAAGGTGCTGATCCACGAGAAGTGCGGCGAGCACGAGCTGCCGGCCGGGCTCGAGGATCGCATCCTCGGCCGGCTCCGGTCCCTCGGGAGCGACTGACCCCGCATCGCGGCTCACCGGGATGGCGCGAACGCGCTCCTTCGGGCACACTGCACGTCTGATCGCTCTCACCACCGGGGGAGGGGGGACATCGGATGGAGCCGATCGCGCACGAACGCGCCGCCGAAGAGCTCGCGGCGCACCTGTCGCAGGTCTTCGAGGCGAGCCCCGACGGCGTCTACGTCTGGCTCGACGAGGAGCACTGGCGCTGCAACGAGCGGTTCGCGGCCCTGTTCGGCTACGGGGGCGCGACGGAGCTGCAGGACACGCCCGGACTGCTGAACCGGCTCGTCGCCGAGGACGACCAGGGCGTGTTCTCGTGGAACTACTGGCACCGGGTCCAGCCGCTCGCGTTCCCGGTGACCTTCCGCTTCACGGGCGTGCGCAAGGACGGGTCGACGTTCGCGGCCGAGACCGACATGGTGCCGCTCTCCTACGGCGGGCACGCGTTCGCGTATCACTTCGTGCGGGGGGTCGCCTGAGATGGACGACCTCGGCACGGTGATGGGGATCTGGGCGCACCCGGATGACGACATCTACCTGTCGTCGGGGCTGATGGTGCGGGCGGTCCGGGCCGGCAGCCGGGTCGTCGACGTCACGGCGACCCGGGGCGAGGGCGGGTCGATGGACGAGGAGCGCTGGCCCCCCGAGACGATGGGCGAGGTCCGCACCGCCGAGCTGCTGCGCTCGCTGGAGATCCTGGGCGTGGGGGAGCACCGGTTCCTCGAGGGGCCCGTCGACGTCGACATGGAGGCCCACCTCGACGGATCCGGCGCCGAGCAGGTGCGCGCGCTGGTCGAGGAGATCCAGCCCGACACGATCTTGACCTTCGGGCCCGAGGGCATGACGGGGCATCAGGGCCACAAGGACGTCCACCGGTGGGCCACCGAGGCGTTCCACGCGGCGGCGCCTCCGGGCGCGCGCCTGTTCTACGCGACCCAGACCCCGGAGTTCGCCGACGAGTGGGCCCCGAAGCTCGCGCCCTTCGACATCTTCCTGCCGGGCACCCCGCCGAGGACCCCGCGCGAGGACCTCGCGATCGCGCACCCGCTCGACCCGGACGTGCTCGAGCTGAAGGTCAAGGCGATCGAGGCGCACCGGAGCCAGATCGAGGGGTTGCTCGAGGTCTTCGGCGAGGACGGCCTCAAGCGGTTCATGGCCGAGGAGTACTTCGTGCTCGGCGCCCGGAAGGAGGCGTGATGACCGTCGCCTCGCTACAGATCCAGCGGATGCTCGACGCGATCGGCGCGTTCGCCGAGTGGTCCCGGACCGAGGGAACGGCCACGCCGACCGGTTCGGACTTCCTGTTCGGCAACCCCCACGAGGTCGCACCGGCGACCTACGTCGAGGCCCTGCAACGCGCCACGACCCCCACCGGACCGCAGCACTTCGCCTACAAGATGAACGAGCCCGAGGCGACCACGGTGGTGGCGGCCTCGCTCCGCGAGCGGTTCGGCATCGGGTTCCGCGCCGAGGACGTCGCGATGACGAACGGTAACTTCTCGGGCCTGTCGATCGTGCTGCGTGCGCTCGTGGACCCCGGCGACGAGGTGGTGTTCGTCTCGCCGCCGTGGTTCTTCTACGAGGCGCTGATCGTGGCCGCGGGCGCCACCCCCGTGCGCGTGTACGCGTCGCGCCCCACGTTCGACCTCGACCTGGAGGCGATCGCCCACGCGATCGGGCCGCGGACGCGGGCGATCATCGTCAACTCGCCGAACAACCCGTCGGGGCGGATCTACCCGCGAGAGGACCTGGACGCGCTCGGCGCGATCTTGACCGAGGCGGGGGAGCGCCACGGCCGGCCGGTGTTCCTCCTGTCCGACGAGGCGTACAACCGGATCGTGTTCGACGATCGCGGGTACGCGAGCCCGGTCGCGTCCTACGCGCGCTCCTTCTACGTCTACACGTACGGCAAGACGCACCTCGCCCCGGGCTCGCGCCTGGGGTTCGTCGCGTGGCGCCCGGACCTGCCCGAGGCCGACGAGCTCCGCGGGCCGCTGCTCGTCTCGCAGATCGCGAACGGGTGGGCCTTCCCGGTGGCCCCGCTGCAGTACGCGCTCGCCGACCTGGACCGCCAGATCGTCGACGTGAAGGCGCTGCAGCGGCGGCGCGACCTCCTGGTGCCCGCGCTCCGCGACCAGGGGCACGAGGTCGTCGAGCCGGAGGGCACCTTCTACGTGCTGGTGCGCTCGCCGGTCGACGACGACCTCGCGTACGCGCGCGCGCTCGCCGCGCGCGACGTGTTCGTGCTCCCCGGACGGATGTTCGAGATGCCCGGGTGGTTCCGCCTGTCGCTCACGGCCAACGACGAGATGGTGGACCGCGCGCTGCCCCGATTCGCCGAAGCGATCGCGGAGGTCCGCCGATGATGCCGATCGCGCTGCTGGGGGCGGGCGAGTTCGAGGATTGGCACGCCGAGGTCGACCGGTGGCTGCTGGCTCACGCCGACGGCGACGGCCGGGTGCTGGTGGCGCCGCTTGCCGCGGCGCCCGAGGGGGAGGAGTCCTTCGCGTCGTGGGCCGCGAAGGGCCTGGACCACTTCGGACGGCTGGGGGTCCCCGCGCAGGTGCTGCCGCTCAAGGATCGCCGCGACGCGGAGCGTCCCGAGGTGGTCGCGATGCTGGAGGGCGCCTCGATGATCTTCTTCTCGGGCGGCAATCCGTGGCACGTGGCCAAGACGCTGGAGGACACGTCGTTCCTCGCGCGGATGTGCGCACGCCTGGGCGAAGGGATGGCCTACGCGGGCTGCAGCGCCGGCGTGGCGTGCCTCGCGGCGCGGACCTACGACAGCGACGCGACCGACCTCGAACGGGTCTTCCAACGGGGCCTGGGGGTCGTGCCGGGCGTGCTCTTCGCGCCGCACTGGGACGTGGTGGACGACTGGGTGCCGGGCGCGCGCGCGGCGATCGCGTCCGCGGCGCCCCCCGACACCTTGGTGGCGATCGACGAGGACACCGCGATGGTCGGCGACGGGACCGAGTGGGACGTCCACGGCCGCCAGGCCGTGCACGTCCTGGAGGACGGCGTCTGGACCGAGCACGCCGCCGGCGCCCGCTTCGCGTTGCCGCTTCCCATCCGCCAGGGCTGAGCACCTCGCGCCGGCGGTAGCATCCGGCGCGTGCCGGCCAGCGCGAAGCTCACCCGCGAGGACCCGATCGAGGCCCGTGCGCCCGAGGTGATCCGACGGCTGTCGAAGGCCTACCCCGACGCGCACGTCGCGCTTCACTTCACGAACCCGCTCGAATGCCTGATCGCGACGATCCTGTCGGC
The DNA here is from genome assembly GCA_050257835.1 of Planctomycetaceae bacterium. Taxonomy (GTDB): domain Bacteria; phylum Actinomycetota; class UBA4738; order UBA4738; family HRBIN12; genus AC-51. The sequence goes on from JBLMXP010000160.1 coordinate 13,327, forward strand.
GCAGTGCACCGACGAGAAGGTGAACGAGGTCACGGCGACCCTCTTCCGGAAGTACCGCACGCCCGAGGACTACCTGCGGGTGCCCGAGGACGAGCTGAAGGCCGACATCAAGCCGACCGGGTTCTTCAACCAGAAGGCGGCGTCGGTCCGGGCCGCGTGCCAGCGGATCGTGGAGGTCTACGGGGGCCGCGTCCCCGACACGATGGAGGACCTCACGACGCTGCGGGGGGTCGCCCGGAAGACCGCGAACATCGTGCTGGGCAACGCCTACGGGAAGGTCGAGGGGATCGCCGTCGACACGCACGTGCGCCGGCTCGCGAACCGGATCGGGTTCAGCGACTCGGACGACCCGGTCCAGATCGAGCAGGACCTGATGCGGTTGATCCCTCGCACGCGCTGGTTCGACTTCACCTACGTGCTGATCGACCACGGCCGTGCGCTCTGCGTGGCGCGCAAGCCACGATGCCCGGAGTGTCCGATCGAGGGGCTGTGTCCGTCGAGCCAGGCGTGAGCGCGGCTCAGCCGGCGACCGCGTACCGCTCGTCGATCGCGGCGGCCGCGGCGGCGCGCCGGCGCGCCCGGCGGATGTCGCGGCGCTCCTCCTCGTCCAGACCGCCCCACACGCCGGCGTCCTGGCAGGTGACGAGCGACCACTCGAGGCAGGCATCGCGGACGGGACACCCGTGGCAGACGGTCTTGGCCGCCTCGGTCTGCGTCTGCGCCTCGGGCGAGGTGCCCTGGGGGAAGAACAGGTCCGGATCCTCCCCGATGCACCGGGCCTGCGCCACCCACCACGTGTCACCCGGATCGTGCCTGAATCGGTGTTCAGTCATCGTCCATCACCCGGCGCCCTTCCTCGCCGACGCGGCTCGTGAGAGGGGACGCTAGTGGTTGAACGGTCGTTCAGTCAAGAGGGGTTCCCGCTCGTCGTGGCGCACCGCGGCGCGAGCGCCGAGCGGCCCGAGAACACGCTCGCTTCGTTCGAACGCGCGATCGAGGTGGGCGCCGACGCGGTCGAGTTCGACGTCCGGATCACGGCGGACGGACACGCGGTGGTGCTCCACGATCCCGCCGTCGAGCGGACCACCGACGGCGCCGGGCTGGTCGGCGATCTCACGCTCGAGCAGGTGCGCGCTCTGCGGGTCGGCGGGTCCGACGAACGCGTCCCCACGCTCGAGGAGGCGCTGCGCTGCTGCTCGGGCCGGATCGCCGTCGACGTCGAGATCAAGAACCTCCCCGGCGAGCCCGACTTCGAGCCCGCTCGGGAGCGAGCGGTCGACGCCCTGTTCGCGGCGCTGGAGGCCGTGGCGTTCGAAGGCGCGGTGCTCGTGTCGAGCTTCAACCCGGCCTCGATCGCGCACGCGCGGCGAGCGCAGCTCGGCGTGGCCACCGGGCTGCTCACGGCGTTGTCCGTGAGGGCGCCCGAGGCGCTGGCCGCGGCGACCGCGGGGGGCCACCCGTGGGTGCTGCCGTTCGTGGTGATGGTGCGCGAGGCGGGGGACGGCTACCCGGCGCGGGTGCACGGGGCGGGGATCCGGCTCGGGACCTGGATCGTCGACGATCCGGTCGACGCGGTGGCGTTGCTGGGCGCCGGCGTCGACGCGGTCGCGACGAACGACCCGGCCGCGATCGTGGCGGCTCGCCGGGAGGCCTTCGGCTGATGTTCCGTAAGAAGCAGCTCCCCCCCGAGCTGGCCGAGGCCGAGGCCGGCTTCCAGGCCGTGCTGGAGCAGCTGGAGCCGGCGAAGGAGGCGATCACCGACGTGTTGCCCGGCACGCGGATGCCCGGCCGGCCCCTGCACGATGCGCTCGCGGCGTTCGAGGGAGGGCTCGAGCGCGCCGCCGCGCTGATGCCGGCGTGGCGCCGTCCCCAGACGCAGGAGGTCTGGAGCCGGTGCGAGACGGGGCTCGCGTCGGCGCTCGCGCTCACGCACCGCGCGCGCGAGGAGGCTCCCGACGTGATCGGGTTCGAGGGGCTCCTCGGCCTGGTCGAGGAGCTGCTGGACCCGCTGGAACCGTTCGAGGCGGCGGAGGAGCGCTTCCGTGCGCTCCGACGCTGAGCTCGCCGCGATCCGCGACGAGGTCGTCGCGTGCCGCGCGTGTCCGCGCCTGGTCGTCTGGCGCGAGGAGGCCGCGCGGACGAAGGTCGCGCGCTTCGCCGACCAGGAGTACTGGGGCCGTCCGGTGCCCGGCTGGGGCGACCCGGCCGCGCGGATCTTCGTGCTCGGGCTGGCGCCCGCCGCCCACGGCGGGAACCGCACCGGCCGGATCTTCACGGGCGATCGCTCGGGCGATTTCCTGTTCGCGGCGATGCATCGCGCCGGGCTCGCGAACCAGCCCACGTCGGTCGCGCTCGACGACGGTCTGCGGCTGCGCGGCGCCTACGTCGCCGCCGTCAACCGGTGCGCGCCGCCGGGGAACAGGCCGACACCCCAGGAGCGCGACCGGTGCCTGCCGTTCCTCGAACGCGAGCTGACCGCTTTGCGCGGGCTCCGCGTGGTCGTCGCCCTCGGCTCCTACGCCTGGGACGGCGCGCTCCGCGCGCTCGCGGGGCTCGGGCACCCCGTCCGCCCGAAGCCCCGGTTCGGTCACGGCGCCGAAGCCGAGGTCGGGCCTCTCGTGCTGCTCGGGTGCTTCCACCCGAGCCAGCAGAACACGTTCACGGGCAAGCTCACCGCCGCGATGATCGACGACGTGTTCGCGCGCGCCCGCGCCCTCGCGCGTTGACCCGTCCGGGCCCGCGTGCCACCGTGGGGGCGCACCGACACGCGAGGAGAGGGATCCGTGAGGCGAGCGACGAGGATCGCGGCGCCGGTATCCGTGGTCGCGCTGGCCACGTCGATGCTGGCGGGGGCGGCGCTGCTGACGGCGGAGCCGGTCGGGGCCGTGCCGTCGGGCTGCACGATGGTGGGGACCTCCGGCGACGACGTGCTCAAGGGCACGGCCGGCAAGGACGTGCTGTGCGGGCTGGGCGGCGACGACCAACTGTTCGGCAAGGGCGGCAACGACGTCCTCTACGGGGGCGACGGCCGTGACCAGCTCTGGGGCGGACGCGGCAACGACGGGTTGATCGGCGGCGCGAACAACGACGTGGCCTACGCGGGCGCGGGCGACGACGAGATCGACGCCGGCCCGGGCAACGACCGGGGGATCGGCGGGCGCGGCGACGACCGGTTGTTCGGGTCGCTCGGACGGGACTTCCTGTACGGATGGTCGGGCACGGACCTCGTGAAGGGCGGCGGTGGCGCCGACACATGTCTGGCCACCTACGACGGCGACGGCGACGACACCGTGGTCGGGGGCCCCGGTCGGGACGTCTACTTCATCGACCCCGGCGACCGGCACTTCACGGTCGAACGCAGCATCTCGTGCGTGGGCGGGTAAGCGCCGGCCGCTGAGCGGCAGCGCGAGCCGGGGGCGTTCGCGGGCCCCGCGCGTATCGTTGCTCCCTATGGGGCGCCACCGCTACTTCGCCGTGCGCCCGGAGGTGGAACCGCGCGAGATCAAGCCCGGGACCGTCCGCCGGGTCGTCGACATCTTCCGGCCGTACCGGCGACGCGTGGTGGTGGTCGCGCTCGCGATCGTCGTCACGTCCGCGCTCGGCGTGGTCAACCCGCTGCTGATCATCAAGGTGTTCGACAACGCGCTGTTCGGCAAGGACGGCAGCTGCGGCGGCTCGGCCTGCCCCAACATGCCGCTGCTCTACCGCTACGTCGCCTTGATGATCGCGATCCCGGTGATCACCAGCGTGATCGGGATCGGCCAGACCTACCTCGCGAACCTCGTGGGCCTGCGCGTGATGCAGGACCTGCGCAACGGGCTCTACCGGCACCTGCAGGCGATGCCGCTCGCGTTCTTCACCAAGACGCGCACCGGCGAGATCCAGTCGCGGTTGGGCAACGACGTCGGCGGCGTGCAGGCCATCGTGACCGACACGGCCTCGACGATCCTCGCGAACACCGTGACGATCCTCAGCACGATCGTCGCGATGCTCATCGTCTCGGTCCCGCTCACCCTGCTATCGCTCTGCCTGCTGCCCGCGTTCCTGTGGTTGACGGTGAAGGTCGGCGCCGCCAGGCGTGAGGTCGCGATGAGCACGCAGCGCTCCCTCGCCGACCTCACCGCGATCACCGAGGAGACGCTGTCGGTGTCGGGCGTGCTGCTGACGAAGTCCTTCGCTCGGCAAGCCTTCGAGATCGGGCGCTACGGGGAGGAGAACGAGCGCCTCACGAAGCTGCAGATCCGCCAGACGATGATCGGCCGCTCGTTCTTCGCGGTCGTGGGGACGTTCTTCTCGATCACCCCGGCCCTCACCTACCTCGTGGCCGGCTGGGTGAACAACGGGCACGTGGACCCCGTGATCGCGTCGGGGATGCTGGTCGGGTTCACCACGCTGCAGTCGCGGCTGTTCTTCCCGATCGGCTCGATGCTGCAGGTCTCCACCGACGTGCAGGCCTCCCTCGCCCTGTTCGACCGGGTCTTCGAGTACCTCGACCTGCCGCACGACATCGTCGACGCCCCCGACGTCGAGCCGCTCGTGGGTGTCCGCGGGGAGGTCGAGCTGGACCACGCCCGGTTCCGCTACGAGACCCCGAACCCCGAGGTGCGCGTCTCGCCCGACAGCGACGGCGACCTCGCCGGTCACACCCAGGCTCGCCTGTGGACGCTCGACGACGTGTCGCTGCACATCCGACCCGGGCAGCTGGCGGCGTTGGTGGGCCCCTCGGGAGCGGGCAAGACCACGATCACCTACCTCGTGCCGCGGATGTACGACGTGCAGGAGGGCGCCGTGCGGATCGACGGCAAGGACGTGCGGAGCGTCTCGCTCGAGTCGCTCGGCGAGACGATCGGGACCGTCACCCAGGAGACGTACCTGTTCCACGACACGATCCGGCGCAACCTGCAGTACGGGCGGCCGAACGCCACCCAGGAGGAGCTCGTGGAGGCGGCGCGCGCCGCGAACATCCACGACCGGATCATGGAGCTGCCCGAGGGCTACGACACCGTGGTCGGCGAGCGCGGCTACAAGCTCTCCGGCGGGGAGAAGCAGCGCCTCTCGATCGCGCGCGTGATCTTGAAGGACCCCGAGATCCTGATCCTCGACGAGGCCACCTCCTCGCTCGACACCACGTCGGAGCGCCTGGTCCAGGCCGCGCTCGAGCCGCTGATGCAGGGCCGCACGACGATCGCGATCGCCCACCGTCTCTCGACGATCCTGCGCGCCGACGTGATCTTCGTCCTCGACCGAGGCCGGATCGTCGAGCAGGGCTCCCACGCGGAACTACTCGCGGGCGGAGGGCTCTACGCACGCCTGTACGAGCAGCAGTTCCGCGACCAGCCGCTGGATCCGCAGGTCACGGCGACGCCGGCGGATCGCTGAGCGGCATCTCCTTCTCGTAGCCGAGGAGCCGGAACCCGTCAGGGAACACGTGATCCTCGGACCGTTCGTACCCGAGCGCCGCGTACATCCGCTGGGCGACCTGCATCCGCTCGGTGGTGTGCAGGGTGATCCGGGTCTTGCCCGCGATACGGGCCCGGTCCTCGCACGCGCGCATCAGCGCCCGTCCGGCCCCGCGGCCCTGTGCGGCGGGGTCGACCCCGAGCATCCGGATGTGCGCGCGCCCGGTGTCGAGGGGGTCGTCGTCCTCCTCGGTGCGGCCGTCGAGCTCGAGCGTCGCGCTTCCGACGATCGCGTCCCCGTCGAGGGCCAGGAGCACGACGGTCCTGCGCGCGCGATCGGCGACGTCGGCGATCCGCGCGAGGTAGGAGCCCCAGTCCTCGAGGTCGTCGTCGGGGCGGAGCAGGGCGCGGTACGCGGCCGCCGTCACGCGGCCAGCCTCCGCGTACTCGTCGGGGCGCGCCTCGCGGGTTCGGATGCCGGCTCGCGTCATCCCGCCACGGAGACGCCGACGAGCCTGCCTACGGCGTACGTCACGAGGGCGGCGCTCATGCCGATCGCGAACTGCCGGAACGAGGACCACCAGAGTGATCGAGCGGTCAGGCGCGAGCTGAGGGCCCCCATCACCAGCAGGGCGAGTCCGGTGATGCCCGCCGCGAGCAGCGTCACGGTCGACCCCGACGCGAACAGGAACGGGATCAGCGGGATCACGGCGCCGATGCAGAACATCAGGAACGACGACACCGCCGCGCCCCAGGGCGAGCCGAGACCCTCCTGGGGGTCGATCCCGAGCTCCTCGCGGGCGTGGGTGTCCAGTGCGGTCGCCGGGTCCCGCATCAGCTCGGTGGCCACCTCGTCGGAGAGCTCGGGTGACAGGCCCTTGGCGCGGTAGATCTCGGAGAGCTCGCGCCGCTCCACCTCCGGGTCGCCGTGGAGCTCGTGCGCCTCGAGGTGGAGCATCCGCTCGAGGACCTCGCGCTGGACGCGCATCGAGATGTACTCGCCCGCGCCCATCGAGAAGGCCCCGGCCAGCAGCCCGCTGATCCCCGCGAGCAAGATCACGCCGCGCGCCTGGTCCGCACCGGCGAACCCCATGATCAAGGCGCCGTTGGACACGAGGCCGTCGTTCATCCCGAAGATCGCCGCGCGGAGGGTCCCGCTCTTGCCGGAAGCGGAGGCCTGCTCGCCCTCGTAGGGCCCGGCGTGGGGGACCATCGGGCGCTGGCGCAGGCGCCGGCGCGCGGCGAGCAGCTCCGGCAGTCTCCGCTTCGTCTCTCGATCCTGATCCGACAGTCCCATCTGACCGCAGGCTAACGCCTTCCCGCGCGGTCAACAGGGTTGACCGAGCCGGGTCGCCCGGGCAGTATCCGCGCCGTGGCCGACCTGACCCGCCTGCTGCTGGAGGCCCGGCGCTCGCTCGCCGAGGAGCTCTCGACCGATCTCGCCGACCGCGGCTACCCGGAGCTCCGGCCCGGGCACGCCGCCCTGTTCCTCGCGATCGACCGGCGGACCGGCTCGCGCCTCACCGACATGGCCGCGGCCGCGCGTCTGACGAAGCAAGCCATGATGGCCCTGGTGGACGACCTCGAGTCGCGGGGCTACGTCCGTCGTGTGGCCGACCCCAGCGACACCCGCGCGAAGCTCGTGCGGCTCACCGCCCGTGGGCGCGGGGCCGCCACCGAGTGCCGCCGCGCGGTCCAGACGATCGAACAGCGCGCGAAACGCCGGCTCGGCGACCGCGCCTACGACGAGCTGCGCGAGGCCCTGGAGGTCCTCGTGGGCGAGGGCGAAGAGGATCGATGATGCTGCACCTCGGGACGCCGCTGTGGCAGATCGCGGTGCGCACGCTCGTCGTCTACCTGGTGGTGGTGGTGGGGTTCCGTCTCTTCGGCAAGCGCCAGCTCGGACAGATGAGCGTCCCCGACCTGGTCTTGATCCTGTTGATCGCGAACGCGGTGCAGAACGCGATGGTCGGCCCGGACGTCTCCCTGCTCGGCGGGCTCGCCGCCGCCGGCGTCCTGCTGCTGGTCAACTTCGTGGTCGTACGCCTCGTCGGTCGCGGCGGACGCGCCGAGCGGTTCCTCGAAGGCGTGCCGACCTTGCTCGTCAAGGACGGCGCGTTCGTCGACCGAGCCCTGCGTCACGAGGGGCTCGCTCCCGATGAGGTGATGATGGCCGTGCGCGAACACGGGATCGACGACGTCCGGGCGGTGCGGGCCGCCTACCTCGAACCCGACGGCACGATCAGCGTGATCCCGATGGACGCGAAGGTGTTCCACGGCAAGCAACGGGTCCCGCGGATCCGGCAGTTCCGCCGCGGCAACGGCTGAACGGCCGAAGCGGGGTAGCATCGGGCCATGCCAGCCGAAGCCACCGGCAAGACGGGCGTCCCCAGCCAGACGCGGCAGAAGCCCGAACGCCCCCGCGACGAGCTCGGCCGCCCGCTCCCCTGGAACGCGGAGAACACCCTCGAGCTGCCCGACTTCGACGCGATGACGCTCGAGGACAACGACGCCGCGGCCCGCGCCTATGTGCGGGCGCAGGGATGGTTCGGCGCCCACGAGGCGTGGGAGACGGCGTGGAAGCAGTCGCGGGGGACCGGCGACGAGGAGTTCTTCAAGGGGCTGTCGCAGATGGGGGCCGGCTACGTCCACCTGCGCCGCGGCAACGCGCACGGTGCCGTCACCCTCCTGCGGCGCGCCGCCCGCCGGGTCGGGGCGTACCCGGACGGCCATCGCGGGGTCGCGACGAAGGCGCTCTCCGAGCGCCTGGAGGCCGACGCCGCGGCCGTCGAGACCGGAGCGCTGATCCCCGGTCCGCACGCGACGGTGGCCCCCGTCCAGGTGTAGCCTTCCGTCCGCGCGGTCGAAGCCGCGCGTGGTCGAACCGGCCAGCATCGGAGCCCATATGAGCAGCGCAGCGCAGACCGAGTGGAGGGGGCGGACGGGTCCGTTCCCGCTCCTGATCGGTCCGGGGGTCTTCAGCCCCACCTCCACCAGCAAGACCCTCGCCGACGCCCTCGAGATCGGCCCCGACGACACCGTGATCGACGTCGGGTGCGGCAGCGGCGTGCTCGCGTTCGTGGCGGCCAAGCTCGGCGCCAAGCGCGTGTGGGGGGTGGACCTGTCGGCGCCCGCCGTCGAGGCGGCCGCGGAGAACGCGAAGGCCCTCGGCCTCGAGGGCGTCTGCGAGTTCCGCCAGGGCGACCTGCTCGAGCCCGTGCGCGACGTGCGCGCCTCGGTCCTGATCGGCGATGTGTCGGGGATCCCCGACGAGATCGCGAAGGCCTCCGGCTGGTTCGAGGACGTCCCGGCCGGCGGGCCGACCGGCGCCGAGCTGCCCTCGAAGTTCCTTCGCTCGATCGGCAACATCCTCGTCCCCGGCGGGCGCCTGTACCTGCCGACCGGCACGATCCAGAACGAGAAGGCGATCCTCGAGGTCGCGCACGAGGTCTTCGGGGATCGTATCGAGCCGGTCCTGGAGCGCGAGTTCCCCCTGCCTGACCTCGTCGCGAGGTCCAAGGCCGTGGCGCGGATGGTGAAGGAAGGGCTCGTCAGCTTCCGTCAGCGGGGGAGCCGTCTGCTCTGGCAGCTCCGGATCTGGCGCTGCGAGCAGGTCTGAGGCTCCGCGCGGACCTCTGGGTGTCGGCTGCTCAGCCCTTGCTCTCGCGCATCAGCCCGAGCACCGACCACCCGAGCACGCCGATCCCGATCGGGAGCAGGATCAGCCCGTACACGATCGACGCGCCCGTCGCGATCACCCCGAGCACCAAGAACGCGGGCCAGGCCGTGGTGGCCGGGAACTCGCCGACCTCCTCGCCCGACCCGGCCGAGGGGTCGCCCCCCGGGTCGTCCTCGGGGGTCCGCGCGCGGAAGAGACCACGGCGCGCAGCGTAGAGCCAGATCACCGCAGGCACGAGCGCGAGGACCCACAGCAGGATCGCCCCGGCCCACTCGTAGGTGAGGAACCAGTAGATCGTGCCGGAGATCAGACCGTAGGCCGTGATCGCCAGCAGGTAGCGGCCCCAGGTGGTCACGGCACGAGCTCCGGATGCGCCGCGTCGAAGGTCGGGCGCTCCGAGCGGATCCGCGGCAGCCGCAGGAAGTTGTGCTCCGGCGGCGGGCTCGACGTCGCCCACTCGAGCGAGAACCCGCCCCACGGGTCGTCGCCTGCGGGCACGCCGTGGCGGCGCGACCACCACCAGTCGTACAGGAACAGCAGCACCGCCGCCGACATCACCACGAACCCGAGCGAGGACAGCAGGTTCGGGGTGTCGAACCCGATCCCGCTGGGGTAGTCGACGATCCGGCGCTGCATCCCCCGCATCCCCAGGATGAACTGCGGCCAGAACGTCAGGTTGAACCCGACGAACAGCAAGGCGAACACGACGCGTCCGACCTTCTCGCGGAGCATCCGACCCGTCATCTTCGGGAACCAGAAGTAGATCGACGCGAAGATCCCGAACACCGACCCGCCCATCATCGTGTAGTGGAAGTGCGCGATCAGGAAGTACGAGTCGGCGAACTGGTAGTCCAGCGGCGCCGAGGCGACCATCACGCCGGTCACCCCGCCGATCAGGAAGTTCAGGAGGAACCCGATAGCGAACAGCATCGGCGTTGCCAGGCGGATCTTGCCCCCCCACATCGTGCCGATCCAGTTGAAGAACTTGACGCCGGTCGGCACCGCGATCAGCAGCGTCATCGCGGAGAAGAACGGGTTGGAGACCACGCCGGTCGTGAACATGTGGTGCGCCCACACGCCGGTGGAGAGCACCCCGATCGCGAGCGTCGCCAGCACGAACCCCGTGTAGCCGAACACGGGCTTGCGGCTGAACACCGGGATGATCTCGGTGATCGCGCCGAAGAACGGCAGGATCAGGATGTAGACCTCGGGGTGGCCCAGGAACCAGAACAGGTGCTGGTAGATCACCGGGTCCCCGCCGCCCAGAGGGTCGTAGACGTGCCCGCCGAGGCGCCGGTCGATCAGCAGGAGCACGAATCCCGCGATCGCCGGTGGGAAGGCGACCAACCCGAGGATCGAGGTCACCACCGCGTTCCAGGTGAAGATCGGCAACCGCCACATCGTCATGCCCGGCGCGCGCATCAGGAACGTCGTCGTGATCACGTTGAGCCCGCCCATCAGCGTGGACACGGCGACCATCGCCAGGCCCAGGATCCACACGTCCACGCCGGTCCCCGGTGACCAGCGGGGCCCCGACAGCGGCGGGTAGGAGTACCAACCCTGCGCGGCGCCGCCGCCCGCCGACGCGAAGCCCGACAGCAGGATCAGGGCGCCCCCGCCCACGAAGAACCAGTACGAGATCGCGTTCAGGCGGGGGAAGGCCATGTCCGGCGCCCCGATCTGCAGCGGGACGAGGTAGTTGAACAACCCGAACGCGAACGGCGCGACGAACAGGAAGATCATCACCGTGCCGTGGATCGTGAACACGCCGTTGTACGCCTGCGGCGAGAGGAACTGGTCTCCGGGGCGGGCCAGCTCGGCGCGGATCGCCCCGGCGAGCGCCCCGCCGACGAGGAAGAACACGAACGACGTGACGCAATACAGCAGCCCGATCCGCTTGTGATCGGTCGACGTGAGCCACGTGACCGGACCCGTGCGGGCGGCGCTCACGCGGTCCCTCCTGCGCTCGCCTGCCCCTGCTGTGCCACCCAGGCGTCGAAGGTCGCGCGGTCCACGACGCGGACGGTGAACCCCATGTACGCGTGGTTCAGCCCGCAGAACTCGGCGCACACGCCGCGGAAGTCTCCCAGGTCCTGCGGGGTCAGGTCGAACGACGTCGGGTTGCCCGGGATCGCGTCGCGCTTGAAGTTGAAGGCAGGGACCCAGAACGCGTGGATCACGTCCTGCGAAGACAGGTTGACCTGGGTCGTCTCGCCGACGGGCAGCTCGATCACCGGACCGGGCACGCCCGGGCCGCTGGGCGCGCTGACCACCTGCACGCCCAGGTCGGGGTAGGAGAACCGCCAGCCCCACGAGAAGGCCTGCACGTCCATGACCACGTCGGGGCTGCTCGACACCGCGTCGACCTTGTGCTCGGTCCGCAGCGAGAGCGTGAACAGGCCGATCACGATCAGGACCGGTATCGCCGTGTAGACAACCTCGAGCGGGATGTTCGCGTGGAACTGCCGCCCGAGCGCATCCTCGGGGTCGGCGCGGCGGCGCCGGTACCGCAGGATCGAGAACACGATCAGCACGTAGACGATCGCGGCGACCACGATCCCGGCCGTCATGAACGTCGTCCACAGGCTCGAGATGTCGCCGCCCTGCTCGGTCTGGCCCTTCGGCAGGCCGAAGGTCGCGGAGCACGCCGTGCCGAGGAGCGCGAGCGCCGCCACCGCCGCCACGAGCCGGAGGCGCCTCATCCGTGGGTCTCCGAGCCCGTGCGCTCTTCGTGCTCGACGTCGAAGCCGCCCTCGGCGTTGCGGCGCACCACGACCCGCTGGGGCTCGGCGATCGGGTGGGGATCGCGCGCGCCGAGGTCGCGGCAGATCCGGAACGTCGCGAGGCCCACGAGGATCGGCAGCACGAACACGGCCACCTTGAGGTAGACGTTCAGCGTGTCGACCTCGACGTCGAGGAACTTCGC
>JBLMXP010000161.1:0-6715 GCA_050257835.1 Planctomycetaceae bacterium
CCGGAAGCGCGTCGCGGAACTCCACCTGGGTGGGCATTCGATACGCCGCCAGGCCGTGCTCGGGATCGCCGCAGAAGGCGCGGATCTCCTCGAGGGTCGCGGTCTCGCCCTTCCGCAGCACGAGGTAGGCCTTCACCGCCTCCCCGGTCCTCGGGTCCGGGACCCCGACCACGCAGGCTCGAAGCACCTTCGGGTGCCGGTACAGGACCTCCTCGACCTCGGTCGGGTACACGTTGAACCCCGACACGAGGATCATGTCCTTCAGCCGGTCGACGATCCTGAAGTAGCCGTCCTCGTCCATCTCCGCGACGTCGCCGGTGTGGAACCAGCCGTTGCGGATCGCGAGGGCCGTTTCCTCCGGGCGGTTCCAGTACCCGAGCATCACCTGGGGCCCCTTGATGCAGAGTTCGCCGGGCTCCCCGACCCCCATCTCGCGGTCGGGGTCTTCGAGGGAGACGAGCCGGCACTGCGTGTCGGGGATCGGCAGGCCGATATGGCCCTCCTTGCGCATGCCGTGGACGGGGTTCGCGTGGGTCACCGGGGAGCATTCGGTGAGCCCGTAGCCCTCAACCACCTGCGCGCCCCCGGTGATCCGCTCGAACTCCTTGGCGACCGCGGTCGGCAGGGGCGCCGCGCCCGAGATGCAGGCCTTGAGCGACTTCAGGTCGAACGACGGCGTCTGCGGGTGCTCGTTCAGCGAGATGTAGAGGCGCGGCACGCCCGGGAACAGGGTCGGCTTCTCGTGGTCGATCAGCTCGAGGATCATGTGCAGGTCGCGCGGGTTCGCCACGGGGATCAGCTTCGCGGCCTTAAGGATCGCGAGGTTCATCGACACCATGCCGAACGAGTGGAAGAAGGGCATCGCGGCGAGCACGGCCTCCTGCCCGTCCTGCGTGATCTCCATCCACGCCGCCGACTGTCGCGCGTTCGCCGTCAGGTTCGCGTGGGAGAGCATCGCGCCCTTGGCCACCCCGGTGGTCCCGCCCGTGTAGACGAACGCCGCCACGTCGGACTTGGGGTCGATCGTGGCGACCGGGGGGACCGGGGCCGTCGTCTTCAGCCCGGCGCGCCACCGCTGCACGCGCGCGCCCTTGGGGACCGGTGGCCAGGGCTTGCCGGCCGCCTTCTGTTGCTTGCGCAGGACGGCTACCGGCGCGAGCAGGCGTTTGACCAAGGGCATGTAGTCGTTCAGCCGCGCGACGACCACCTGTTCGATCCCGAGCTCGGCGAAGACGTCGGCGAAGTCCGCGTACATCAGGTCGGCGACCACCACGACCGCCGGCCCCGTGTCCTTCAGCTGATGTGCCATCTCGCGCTTCGTGTACAGCGGGTTGTTGCCGACCGCGATCGCGCCCAGGCGCTGACAGGCGAAGAAGGCGATCACGAACGGGGGACAGTTCGGCATGATCAGCGAGACGCGGTCGCCCTTGGCCACCCCGAGCGAGGCGAGCATCGCCGAGCACCGCTCCACGTCGCGGAGCACCTCACCGAAGGACAGGCGCCGGCCGAACCACGCGATCGCGGGCTGGTCGGGGAAGCGACGGGCCGACCCCTCGAGCAAGGAGAACAGCGATTCGACCGGATAGGGCTCGAGCGTCGGCGGCACGTTCGGCGGGTAGCTGCGGAGCCACGGCCGTTCCTCTCTCATCTGCCGCATCATAGGTGGGATGGAGTCGGCGCTGCAGGCCACCCCACCCCAGAGGGGGCTCTTCGTTCGCGGGATGCGATTGGTCGCGTCCTACATCCGCATGCACCCGCGGCCGTTCGCCGTGTCGGTCGTCGGCGCGGTCGTGTTCGCCTGGTCGTCGATCCTGCTCACCGACGCGCTGGCGCACGCCACCGACGCGGTCGTGGCGCCCTCGTTCGAAGGGACCGTGCCGGCCCACGACGTCTGGACGGCCGTGTTCTGGCTGATGCTGTTCGCCTGCGGACGGGCGATCGGGATCATGGTCCGCCGCTACTACAGCGGGGTGGCGGGCGAGCGGGTGATGGCGTCGCTGCGCCACGCCGTCGCCGACCGGTACCGGGAGCTGCAGCTCCAGTACCACCGCGAGACCCCCACCGGCGAGCTGCTCGCGCACATGGAGGCCGACGTGAAGGCGGCGGTCGACGTGTTCTGGCCGGTGCCGTTCGCGGTCGGCGTGATCGTGCTCACGGTGCTCGCGATGGGCACGCTGCTCCGCGCCGACCCGTGGCTCGCGCTGATCGGCCTGATCCTGTTCCCGATGCTCGCGTTGATGAACCGGAGCTTCGCTAAGCGGATGGAGGAGCCGGCACGGCGCGCCCAGGAGGACATCGGCGACGTCTCGGCCGTCGCCCATGAGTCGATCGACGGCGCGCTCGTGGTCAAGACCCTCGGCCGCGAGGAGGCGGAGACCCAGCGCCTGGCCGACAAGGCCGAGGCGTTGCGATCGGACCGGGTGACCGCGGGGTACGTCCGCGCGACGTTCGAGGCGGCGCTGGACTCGCTCCCGACGCTCGCGACCGCGGTGCTGCTGGCCGTAGGGTCGTGGCGCGTCGCCTCGGGCGCGATCACGGTCGGCGACCTGATCGGGTTCATCGCGCTGTTCGGCCTCCTGTCGTGGCCGATGCGGTTCATCGGGTGGATCCTCGCCGAGCTCCCGCGGGCGGTGGTCGGCTACGCGCGTCTGGAGGAGGTCTTCGCCCAGCGCGTGACGGTGCAGCCCCCGGCCGCGCCGGAGCCGCTCCCGGCGGGCCCGCTCGGGGTCCAGGTCCAGGGGCTGCGGCACCTGTTCGACGGCCAGCCCGTGCTCGACGGCGTCACCTTCGACGTGCAGCCGATGGAGTCGGTCGCGATCGTCGGGCCCACGGGCGTGGGGAAGTCCACCCTCGCGCAGCTGCTGGTGCGGCTCGCGGACCCCGGGGGCGGTCGGGTGCTGGTCGGCGGCGTGGATCTGCGCAACGCGGACCCCGCATCCTTGCACCGCGACGTCTCGATCGTGTTCCAGGAGTCGTTCCTGTTCGCGACGAGCGTGCGCGAGAACATCGCGCTCGACGTCGATGCGACCGAGGCAGAGGTCGTGCGCGCGGCGATGATCGCCTCGGCCGACCGCTTCATCCGGGAGCTCCCGAACGGGTACGACACCGTCGTCGGCGAGCGCGGGCACACCCTCTCGGGCGGGCAACGCCAGCGGGTCGCGCTCGCGCGCGCGCTGGTGCGCGCGCCACGGGTCCTGATCCTCGACGACGCCACCAGCAGCGTGGACCCGACGATCGAGGCCGACATCCTCGGCGCGCTCCGTCGCGAGCTCTCGACCACCTTGATCGTGGTCGCCTACCGCCTGTCGACGATCCGCCTCGCGGACCGCGTGATCTACCTGCAGGACGGCAAGGTGCGCGCCACCGGCGCTCACGAGGACCTGCTGGCGCGCGAGCCCGGCTACGCGGGGATCATCCACGCGTACGAACGGGGCGAACGATGAGCACCCTCGAGCTGCTGCGCGAGGAAGACGAGACGCCGGTCCCCGAGTACCTCCAGGGCGCGTGGGCGGTGCTCCGTCGCGGCCTGAGCGAGAGCCCGGAGCTCCGCCGAGGCCTGTGGCTCACGGTGGTCGTCTCGCTCGGCGTCACGATCTCCTCGCTCGTAACGCCCGTACTGGTCCAGCAGGTCTTCGACGACGGGTTCACGCCGACGTTCGACCCGGTCTTCGTCTACACGCGCTGCGCCGCGGCGTTCGGGCTGGTCCTGCTGACCTTCGTCGCCGCGCGCGCGGCCGGACGCCGGCTCGTCACCGCCTCCGAGCGCGCGCTCAAGAACCTGCGCGTGCGCACGTTCCGCCATATCCACGCGCTGTCGATCGCGGAGCAGTCCGAGGAGAAGCGCGGCGTGTTCGTGGCGCGGGTGACCGCCGACATCGACGCGCTGCAGCAGTTCACCGAGTGGGGCGGGATCGCGTGGATCATCTCGATCGCCCAGGCGATCGGCGCGGCGTCGCTGATGCTCGTCTACTCCTGGCAGCTCACGCTCGCGGTGATGCTCCTGCTGGTCCCGTTGATGCTGGTGATGTGGGGGATGCAGTCGCGGTTGTCGCAGGCGTTCAACACGGCTCGCACCCGCGTCGGCGAGATGCTCTCGGAGGTGAGCGAGAGCGTGATGGGCGCCGCCGTGGTGCGCGCCTACGGCCTGGACGAGACCTCGCACCGCCGTGTCGAGCGCGCGATCAGCGAGCGATACAAGGCCGAGGTGGTCGCGCACTTCCGCGCCGCCACGCTCTGGCCGATGTCGTCGGTCTTCTACGGCGTGGCGCTGTCGACGGTGGTGGCCCTCGGTGCGTTCTTCGGCACCAGCTGGGGCCTCACGTTCGGGCGCGTGTCGGCGTTCCTGTTCCTCGCCGACGTGTTCCTCCACGTGTTCACCGACATCCCGGAGATCTACAGCGAGACCCAGACCGCGATCGCGGGATGGCGCAAGGTGCTCGCCGTGATGGACCTGCCGATCGAGGTGGTCGAGCCCGATCCCGGCGTCGAGCTCGAGCACGGGCCCCTGCGGGTGGAGGTGCGCGACGTCACGTACCGCTATCGGGAGGGCCCGATGGTGTTGCACGGGATCTCGCTCGGCGTCCCCGAGGGCGGGCACGTCGCGATCGTCGGCGAGACCGGCTGCGGCAAGACGACCTTCGTCAAGCTGCTCACCCGCCTGGCCGACCCGCTGGGCGGCACGATCGAGGTCGGGGGCGTCGACCTGCGCGCGATCTCTCCCGCGAGCCGACGCAGCGCGATCCGGATGGTCCCCCAGGACGGCTTCCTGTTCGACTCGACGGTCCGGGAGAACGCGCGGTACGGGCGGCCCGGCGCGACCGACCTCGAGGTCGGAACCGCCTTCGAGGAGCTGGGGCTCGGCGACTGGGTCGCGTCGCTGCCCGATGGGCTCGACACGCGGGTGGGCGAGCGGGGCGAGGCGATGTCGGTCGGCGAGCGCCAGCTCGTGGCGCTCGTGCGGGCGCAGATCGGCAACCCGGGTCTGTTGATCCTCGACGAGGCCACGAGCGCGGTGGACCCGGCGACCGAGCGGCGGATAACGGAGGCGCTGCGTCGCCTTTCGGTCGGCCGCACCACGGTCACGATCGCGCACCGGCTCTCCACCGCCGAGGCGGCCGACCACGTGTTCGTGTTCGACGCGGGGCGGCTCGTCGAGCAGGGCACCCACGCCGAACTCGTGGAGCGGGGCGGCGTCTACGCGGGCCTGTACGCGAGCTGGCTCGGCAACGTCCGGGTCGCCGAGGGATGAGGGCGCGCCGCGTGACCCGATAGGCTCGCCTCTCGTATGGGCGAGGACTTCCTCGAGGCGCTCCGCGCGCAGGCGGCGGCTTCGCTGTTCCCCGTCCAGGGCGAGCTGTCGGCGCCCGGGCTCGCAGCCCCGGTCACGGTCCGCCGCGACGCCTGGGGGACCCCCGCGATCGACGCGGCCTCGCGAGAGGATCTCTGGTTCGCGCAGGGGCTCGTCACGGCCGGAGAGCGCCTCTTCCAGCTGGACCTGGCGATCCGCGCGGCGACCGGCCGCCTCGCCGAGGTGTTCGGCCCCTCGCTCGTGGACGCCGACGTGTTCGCACGCACGGTCGGGCTGCACCGAGCGGGCGCTCGGTACCTCGAGCGCTGGACCGACCTCGACCACGCGATGCACGCGCGCTTCCGCGCCGGCGTGCGCGCGTGGGTCGAGGCGATGCCCGCCAGGCCGATCGAGTACCAGCTGCTCGACCTCGACCCGGTGTTGCCCGAGGACCCCGCCGACTGGTCGGCGTGCTTCGCCTACCTCGCGTGGGGCCTGTCGAACAACCACGACAAGGAGGTCCTACGAGCCCAACTCGCCGCCGCCATGGGCGCCGAGGCGGCGAGCGTCTTGCTCCCGTCGACCGCGGGCGGCACCGGCCTGGGCTCGAACGATTGGGCGCTCGCGGGGTCCCGCACCGCGAGCGGCAGCCCCCTGCTCGCGAACGACCCGCACCTGCTCGCGCTGCAGCCCGGGGCCTGGCTGGAACTGCACCTGTCGGCGCCCGGCTACCTCGCCCGCGGGGTCGCCCTGTGCTTCTCCCCCGGCGTGATCCTCGGGGCGACCCCGCATCACGCGTGGGGGGCCACGAACGTCACCGGCGACGTCCAGGACCTCTTCGAGGTCGGGGACGCCGACGTGACCGAGGAGCGTGCCGAGGTCGTGGCCGTCCGCGGCGAGCCCGAGCCCCGGACGTTCACGGTGCGCGAGACGCGGTTCGGACCGGTCCTCACCCACGTGCAGGTCGGGCTGCTCGACCCCGTCTCGGTGCCGCTCGAGCAGACCTATGCACTGGCATGGACGGGACACGAGCACGGGATCCGCCCCTCGCTCGCGCTCGACGCCGCGCGCGCCGCGTCGTTCGAGGAGTTCCGTGCCGCTGTCCTCGAGGTCGGCTGCCCCGGCCAGAACTTCGTCTACGCGGACGTCGAGGGCACGGTGGCGTTGCAGGTGACCGGGCTGCACCCCGTCCGGCGGAGCGGCGACGGGCTCACCCCGTCTCCGGGCGACGACGACCACGGCTGGCACGGCTGGGTCCCGCTCGACGCGCTGCCGCGCGAGGTCGACCCCGCCCGCGGGTTCGTCGTCACCGCGAACGACGGGCTGCACGCGGGGCTCACCCCACACCTGCTCTCGAACGACTTCCACCAGCCCTACCGCGCGCTGCGGATCACCGAGCTGCTCGAGGGGCGCGCCGAGCACGACGTC
>JBLMXP010000162.1:0-3087 GCA_050257835.1 Planctomycetaceae bacterium
GGGGAAGGCGGCGAAAGCGCTCGAGCCGCTCCGGGAGAAGACCACTCCCTCGGCGCGCGTCAGCCGCCCCGGACAAGACCAGGTCGTCCCCGCCGCCGAGGTCGCCCGCGGTGATCTCGTCGTCCTCGCCGCCGGCGATCGGGTGCCCGCCGACCTTCGGCTCGTCACGACGGCCTCCCTGGAAGTGGACGAGTCCATGCTCACCGGGGAGTCGCTCCCGGTTGGCAAGGACGCCGGCGGAACCGACGCCGAAGACACACCGATGGCCGATCGAAGGACCATGATCTATTCGGGCACGCTCGTCACGCGGGGCTCGGCGGAGGGGCTCGCCATCGCCACCGGCGAGGGAACCGAGCTCGGCGCCATCGCCCAACAGGTCGGCGGACGCGAGCAGCGGACGCCGTTGCAGGTCGAACTCGCGCACCTCACGAAGACGCTCGGCGCGATCTCGGTCGCGGTCGCCGCGGCGGTATTCGCCCTCACGTTGTTCCGCATGGGGATCACGGAGGGCGGCTTCCAGCGCTCATTCCTCGCGGCCGTCGCGCTCGCGGTCGCGGCTGTTCCGGAAGGGCTCGCGACGGTCGTGACCGTCGGTCTCGCGCTCGGCGTGCAGCGCATGGCAGCGCGCGGGGCGATCATCCGCCGGTTGCCCGCTGTCGAAACGCTCGGTTGCACGACCGTGATCGCGACGGACAAGACGGGGACGCTCACCACGAATCGTCTTCGCGTCGAAGGCGTCGTGACCGGAGACGGCGCGATCCCCCTGCCCGACGCGGCTCCGCGGATCGCGGCTCGCATCGAGGAGGTGGCCGCGCTCTGCAACGACGCGACGCTCGATCCCGCGGCCGGCGACCCGCTCGACATCGCGCTGCTCGAGGCCGTGGGCGCCGCGCGCGTGGACGAACTCCGGGCCGCGATGCCGCGCGTGGATGCTGTGCCGTTCGACTCGGATCGCAAACGGATGGCGACGCTGCACGGGAACCGGGACGGTGGCCTCCTGCTGGTCAAGGGCGCACCGGAGGCCGTGCTGCCGCTCTGCCGCGAGCGCCTTCGCGACGACGGCGCCGCGGTCTCCCTCCCGCCGGACGAGGCGGACCGACTACACCGGCAGGTGGACGACCTCGCGGTCCGGGGGATGCGTGTGCTCGCACTGGCCCACCGGCTCACTCCCGTGCTCGACGAACGCGACCTCGTGTTCCTGGGCCTGGTCTGTCTCGGGGACTCGATCCGTCCGGAAGCCCGGGGCGCCGTCGAAGAAGCTACGGCGGCCGGCATCTCGCTCGTCATGGTCACGGGCGACCACGCGGGAACCGCCGGAGCTATCGCGCGCTCCGTCGGTCTCGCGTCGGAGTCGGACCCCGTGATGACCGGCGCCGAACTGGAAACGCGGGGCTTCCCCGAGGATCCGACCTCCGTCCCCGTGTACGCGCGCGTGGATCCCGGGCAGAAGCTCGAGCTGGTCCGAGCACTGCAGACCCGCGGCGAGGTCGTCGCGGTGACGGGCGACGGCGTGAACGACGCTCCGGCCCTCAAACACGCGGAGATCGGGGTCGCGATGGGACGAGGGGGTAGCGACGTCGCCCGCGAGGCTTCGGACATGGTGGTCACCGACGACGACCTCGCGACGATCGTCGCCGCGGTGCGCGAAGGCCGCGGCATCTACGAGAACATCCGCAAGGTCGTCGACTACCTGATCACCGGCAACTTCTCCGAGATCGTCGTGGTCGTGACGAGCCTCCTCCTGTTCCCTGCGCTCGGCGTCCCGCTCCTTCCTCTGCAGCTGCTCTGGGTGAATCTGCTCACCGACGGACCGCCGGCGCTCGCGCTGGGCGTCGATCCGACCGACCCGCTCGTGATGCGGCAGCGGCCTCGTTCGAAGGCCGAACGGATGCTGACGGGCATCCACCTCGGCGACCTGTTCATCCGCGGCGCCATCATCGCCACAGCCGCGATCGGGGCGTTCGCGATCGCCCGCTTCGGCTGGGACCAACCCTGGGCGCACGCACGCACGATGATGTTCACGGTGCTGGTCTTCGCGCACCTCACCTGGGCGTTCGCCGCACGCCGTCCGCACGACATCCGGGGGCTCCTCGCGAACCGGTGGCTCCTGCTGGCGGTGGGCGCCGGCATCCTGCTGCAGATCGTGATCGTGATGCTCCCGGCTGCACAGAGCCTGTTCCGGCTCGCGCCGCTCGGGGCGGGCGAATGGGCCCTCGCGGCGCTCATGGGGCTCGCGCCGGTGGCGGTGATCTTCGCGCTGCCGTGGCGGGCCGTCAGCGAACCGGCGCGAGCAGATCGATCCTGATCTCCGGCGGCTGCTGCAGGGTGGCGTGGACCGTGCAATGCTCGACGACGCGCTGCAGCGCCTTGCATTCCGCGTCAGAGAGTTCGAGGGGAACGTCGACGCGGACCCGCAAAGCGCCGACACGCCAAGGGTGGTCGAGGAAGTCCATGTCGCAATGCACGCGCAGCGAGCCGTCCTGTAGGCCGTGGCGCGCCAGGAACCGCCGCGCGTAGTAGGCCACGCATGCGGCGAGGCTCGCACCGAGGAGTTCGACGGGCGTGGGGGCCGTGTCCGTTCCTCCGTCCTCGACCGGCTGATCCACCACGAGCTCGTGTCCCCGAACGGTCAAGGTGAACCGGTCGCCGCCGTCGTGCCGCACATCGATACCGCTCATGGGATGTCCTCCTCTTCGTCCCTCCTTCCCTTCAACACCACGAGGGCGTCCGTCCGCCGTGCCACTCGGCCCCTTCCGCGCGGGTCCAACGGCCGACACGACTAGGATGGTGGCCGTGGCGGATCCGAGGTCCTACCAGACGAAACTGATCGAATCCGGGCTCGCGCTCGCGTCGGAACTGTCCTTGCCCGCGGTGCTGCAACGGATCGTCGACCTCGCCGCCGAGATCACGGGCGCGCGGTACGGGGCGTTGGGGGTCATCGGCCCCGCCGGGTCGATCGCGCAGTTCCTGACGACGGGCGTCACCCCTGAGGAACGGGAAGCGATCGGCGCCGAGCCGGCGGGCAAAGGCGTGCTCGGCGCCCTCCTGCAGGACGCCCGCCCGCTGCGTCTCGCCGACATCTCGCAG
>JBLMXP010000163.1:0-4733 GCA_050257835.1 Planctomycetaceae bacterium
GCCGAAGTCCGAGCGCTCGCGGTCGAGCTTGTTCACGAAGATCGCCCGGGGCAGCCCTTCCTCCACGGCGAGCTCCCACGCGTACTCGGTCTGGACCTCGACGCCGTCGATCGCCGAGACGACGAGGATCACGGCGTCGGCGGCGCGGACCGCGTTGCGCAGGTCCCCGACGAAGTCGGCGGTCCCGGGGGCGTCGAGCACGTTGATCTTGACGCCCTTCCACTCGACGGGAGCCATCGCGAGCGACACCGAGATCTGCCGGCGCTGCTCGTCGGGGTCGTGGTCGGAGACCGTGTTCCCGTCTTCGACGGCGCCCATCCGGGTCAGGGCGCCCGAGGTGAACAGCATCGCCTCGAGGAGGGTCGTCTTCCCCGAGCCGCCGTGGCCCACCAGCAACACGTTGCGGATGTCCTTCGCGTCGTAGGTCTTCAACGCGTGCTCCTTGCAGGTCTCAGAAGCGCTCGAAAGGTCCCGGCATCCTATCGAGTTGCTACGCTCGCGCCCGTCCCCATGGTCCGCTTCCAACGACAGCCGCCGGGTACGGCGATCACCCGCGCGTGCCTGCTCGTGGGGATGTCGCTCGCCGCGGCCGCCGCCTTCTGGATCGTCGACGGCGAGGCGGTGCGCGGGGGCGGGCTCGCCGGGCTCGGCGCGGCGCTGCTGCTGTTCGGCGGCCACCGCGCGAACCACGGCGAGGGTGGGCCGGTCGATCGGATGCTCACGGAGCTCTTCGACCGGGCCTGGGACGGCTGCGTGCTCGGGGCGGTCGTGTGGACGACGCGCGACCTGCAGCCGTCCGTGGCCGCCGGCGCGCTCCTCGCGGTGTGCGCGAGCTTCCTCTCCTCCTACGTCCGTGCGCGAGGGGCCGCGCTCGGCTACTCGGTCGAGGAGAGCCACGTCGCGCGCGGGATCCGCTACGCGTTGATCACGGCCGGGCTGCTGTTCGGGTGGCTGGGCTGGACGGTGTGGGCGGCCGCGGGTGTTTCCGTCCTGGCGGTCGTGGTGCGCACCGGTCAGGTCGCCCGCGAGGATCGCGCGTGAGCGAGGCCGCGCCCGAGGCGGAGAGCGTGAAGGAGCGGATCGCCTTCCGCGCCTTCGCGACGATGGCCTGGCTCGGGCGGACGCTCCCGACCCACACCGGCAGGATGCTGTTCACGTGGGCCGGGACCGCCGCCTACCACCTGTTGCCGCGCGTGCGGGCGGTCGTGGCCGCGAACCAGGCCCGCGTGCTCGGGCGCGAGCCCGCCGACCCGCTCGTGCAGGCATCGACGCGCGAGGCGTTCCGCCGGTACGCGCGCTACTGGTTCGACGCGTTCGACGTCGTGGACTGGTCCGACGAGTGGATCGAGGAGGCCTACGTCTTCGAGGGCTACGACCGGATGCAGGCCGCGGTCGCCAAGGGCGATGGCGTGATCGCGGTCCTGCCGCACATGGGGAACTGGGACGCGGCGGGCCGCGCGCTGCAGGCACGCGGCCTGCCGGTGGTGTCGGTGGCCGAGAACCTGCGGCCCCCCCGCCTCTTCGAGCTGTTCCTGCGCCACCGCGAGGCGCTCGGCATGCAGATCATCGGGCTCGGGGAGGGCACGGTCGGGCGCCAGCTCGCCACGGTGCTCTCCGAGGGCAGGCTGGTGGCGCTGGTCGCGGACCGCGACCTCACGGGACGGGGGGTCGAGGTGGAGATGTTCGGGGGCACGCGCCGGCTCCCCGCCGGGCCGGCGCTGCTCGCGATCTCGAGCGGCGCGTCGGTCCTGGTGGCGTCGATCTACCAGACGCCGACCGGCTGGCGCTGCGTGCTGGAGGACCTGCCGGAGGTGCCGAGGACGGGGGATCGTCGTGCCGACGTGGTCGCGCTGACCCAGGCGATCGCCGAGGCCTTCGAGAAGGTGATCGCTGCCTCGCCCGCGGACTGGCACCTGTTCCAGCCGGGCTGGGAGCCGTGAGGATCGCGCTCGCGTGCCCCTACGCCTGGGACGACCCCGGCGGTGTGCAGGTCCACGTGCGCGAGCTGGGCGGACGGTTGCGCGAGCGCGGGCACGAGGTGCTCGTGGTGGCGCCGGCCCGTCGCCGCGCAGAGGAACCGTGGGTGGTCGCGACCGGTTCGCCGGTCGACCTGCGGTACAACCGCTCGAGCGCGCCGATCGACCCGAGGCCGTGGTCGCGCGGGGTCGTGCGCGGGGTGCTCGCGGCCTTCTCGCCGGACCTGCTCCACGTCCACGAGCCGCTTACGCCCTCGACCTCGATGTGGGCCACGCTCGAGGCGCGGGCCCCGGTCGTCGCCACGTTCCACTCCGGGATCGACCGCTCGCGCCTGTACGACGTGGCGGCGCCGCTGCTGCGCAGGGTCGCCGGGCGCCTGGCGATCCGGATCGCGGTCTCGCGGCGGGCCGAGCAGGTCGCCTCGCGCCGGATCGGCGGGGCGTTCGAGGTCGTGCCCAACGGGGTGGACGTCGGGCGGTTCGCGATCGCGACGCCTCGCGACCTCGGCGCGGGCACGAAGGCGCTGTTCGTCGGCCGGCTCGACGAGCGCAAGGGCTTCCCGGTGGCCGTGGCCGCCTTCGAGCGGCTCGCGCTCGAGCGCACGGACCTCCGGATGATCGTGGTGGGGGACGGACCGCAGCGCGACGCGGTCGGCATGCTCCCGAGCCACCTCCGCGAGCGCGTCACGATGCTCGGAGCGCTGCCCAACGACGAGCTCCCTGCGGTCGCCGCCGCGTGCGACCTCTACCTGGGTCCGAGCGTCGGCGGCGAGTCGTTCGGCGTCGTGCTGATCGAGGCGATGGCGGCGGGCCTGCCGGTGGTCGCGAGCGACGTCCCGGGCTACGACGAGGTCCTGCGCGACGGCGTCGACGGGCTGCTGGTGGCCCCCCGCGACCCCGCCGCGCTGGCATCGGCGGCCGCTCGGGTCCTCGACGACCCGGCGCTGGCCGCCCGGTTCGCCGCCGCCGGGCGTGAGCGCGCCGCCTCGTACGACTGGGAGGCCGTGGTCGACCGCCTGGAGGCGCTGTACCGGCTCGCGGCGGGGCTACGATAGGCGCCGTGTTGGCCGTGTGGGTCCTCGTCGGGGTCGTGGTGGTCGCCCTGGTCTGGGCGATCTACGCGTTCAACCGGCTCGTCTCCCTGCGCAACCGCGTCGACAACGGCTGGTCGCAGATCGACGTCCAGCTCCGGCGCCGCTACGACCTGATCCCCAACCTCGTCGAGACGGTCCAGGGCTACGCGGCGCACGAACGCGAGCTGTTCGAGCAGGTGGCCGAGGCCCGCTCCCGCGCGATGGGTGCCACCGCGGTCGCCGACCAGGTCCGGGCCGAGAACGCGATCACGGCCGGGCTGCGTCAGCTGTTCGCCGTCGCCGAGAACTACCCGGACCTCAAGGCGAGCCAGAACTTCCTCGCGCTGCAGGAAGAGCTGTCGGGCACCGAGTCGAAGATCGCCTACGCGCGGCAGTTCTACAACGACCAGGTGATGCGCTTGAACACGGCGATCGGATCGTTCCCCTCGAACCTGATCGCCGGGGCCTTCCACTTCGCGCCGCGCGAGTTCTTCGACATCGAGGATCCGGTCCGCGGCCCGGTGCGGGTGGACCTCGGCGGGACCGAGCACAGCGAGCCGTAGGTTGTACGAGCAGATCGCCGCGAACAAGCGCAAGACGGTCCTGCTCTTCGTGGGCGCGATCGCGTTCGCCGTCCTGATCGGCTGGGCGATCGGCTTCATCTTCGGGACCGGGCCGGCGGGGATCGTGATCGCGCTCGTGGTCGCGACGGTGCTCTCGATCGCGTCCTACGTCTCGGGCGACAAGATCGTGCTGGCCTCCACCCACGCCCGGGAGGTCACGCCGCAGGAGCAGCCGAGGCTGCACAACGTCGTGGAGGGCATCGCGATCGCGGCGGGCCTGCCCAAGCCCCGGGTCTACGTCGTGCCCGAACAGGCGCCGAACGCGTTCGCGACCGGCCGCGACCCCGAGCACTCCTCGATCGCGGTCACCGAGGGGCTGCTCGCGATGATGAACCGGGTGGAGCTCGAGGGCGTGATCGCGCACGAGATGTCACACGTGCAGGACCGCGACATCCTCGTCGGAACCGTGGTCGCCACGGTGGTCGGCGCGGCCGTGCTGCTCTCGGAGTTCTTCATGCGCGCGTGGTTCTGGGGCGGGGTGCTCGGCGGCGGACGGGACCGGCGCGGCGGCGGGGGCGGCGACGCCGGCGTCGTCGGGCTGATCCTGCTCGTGGTGGGGTTCGTGCTGCTCGCGCTGGCGCCCCTGGCGGGCCAGGTGATCAAGCTCTCGGTGTCGCGCAACCGCGAGTACCTCGCCGACGCCCAAGGGGCGATGCTCACCCGCTACCCGCCGGGGCTCGCGTCGGCCCTGGAGAAGATCCGCGACGCGCCGCACGCGATGCGCGACGCGAACAACGCGACGGCGCACCTGTGGCTCGAGCAACCTTCGCGCGTGCCGGGCCCGGACACCAGCCGGCTCGAGCAGCTGTTCTCCACGCACCCGCCGATCGAGGAGCGGATCCGCCGGCTGAAGGAGATGTGACCCGGCGCGGCTCCCGTCGCCGCTGGTCGTGGCGATAGACTGAAGTGCTGAGGTGGTCCGCCGGACCATCCCGTCGTCCGAGGAGGAGATACCCGTGCAGCGCGAGACCGGCACCTTCACCGTGAAGTCCGGCCTGGCGGAGATGCTCAAGGGCGGCGTCATCATGGACGTCACCACGGCGGAGCAGGCGAAGATCGCC
>JBLMXP010000164.1:0-10007 GCA_050257835.1 Planctomycetaceae bacterium
CCGGACAGGCCGGTGAAGACGATCAAGGCGTCTCGGGGGAGCTCGAGCGTGATGTTCTTGAGGTTGTGCTCCCGCGCGCCGTGGATGACGAGCGTGTCGGTGCCCACGGAAGCCGAGTGTAGCGGCGGCCCGCGACACGCCCGGAGGCAGGGCTCCCCGCACGGGCCCGGTACGCTGCGCCGCATGGAACGAGACCTCCGCGACACCCCTCGCTACCGCGACGTCGAGGCCTTCTACCGGGCGGCCCTGGAGCCCGGGTTCGGCGTGCCGACGGCGTTCGGCGATCCGATCCCCTCCCCCGACAAGACGCGGGTCGCGTTCGTGGGCCAGGTGCTCGAAAAGCTGGACGGCGCCCCGCAGGGGCGGATCTGCCTCGCTGCCGCCGACGGCTCCGGCTGGCGCACGATCACGAACGGTCCGAACACCGACGACGACCCGCGGTGGTCGCCCGACGGCACGCGCCTCACCTTCCGCTCCGACCGTGGGGAGCGGGGGCGGTTCCAGCTGTACGAGCTCCGGGCCGGCGAGGTCGGCGAGGCGCGCCCGCTCGCGGCGATCCCCGGGGTTGTCGAGCATCACCGGTGGTCACCCGACGGCGCCTCGATCCTGGTGGTGGTCGCCGGCGGTCACGCCGAGCAGGCCGACGCGCTCGGGTCGGGCACGCTCGGCGCCGGCGAGGACGACGCGCCGTGGCTGCCCGAGGTGGAGTCGTTCGAGGACGAACAGGAGTGGCGCCGCCTCTGGATCGTCGACGTCGCGAGCGGCGAGGCGCGCCGCGTGTCTCGCGACGGCCTCAACGTGTGGGAGGCGGCCTGGGTCGGCAACGGGACGATCGCCGCGATCGTGTCCGAGGGCCCGAGCGAGGGCGACTGGTACACGGCCCCGCTCGCGCTGCTCGACCTGACCACCGGTGACGAGCAGGTCCTGTACCGGAGCGCGGTGCAGCTCGGATACGTGGAAGGGTCGCCGGACGGCTCGGTGGTCGCGGTGATCGAGGCGGTCTGCAGCGACCGATACCTCGTGGCGGGTGACCTCTTGCTCGTGGCGCTCGACGGCGAGGTCCGGCGCGTGGACGCCGGCGGCGCCGACGTCACGTGCGCGCGCTGGCGCGCCGACGGCTCCTTGCTCGCGTTCGGTCGCGCGCGGCTGGACTCGGTCGTGCTCGAGGTCCGTGACGGCGTCGTGCACGAACTGGCGCGCACGCCTCGGACGCTCGGCGGCCACGGGCCCGCTGGCGCCCCCTTGGGCGACGGCGCGGTCGCGGCCGTCTCGGGGTTCCGCAGGCCGCCGGCGGCGGTGGTCCTCGCGGGCGGACGCGAGGTCGTGCTGGCCGACGCCTCGCACGAAGGACACGAGCGGCTCGCGACCCACCTGGGCGCCGTCGAGGCGCTCACCTGGACCGCGCCCGACGGCCTCGAGATCGACGGCTACCTGCTCACCCCGCACGGGACGGGTCCGTTCCCGCTCTTGCTGAACGTGCACGGGGGGCCCGTCTGGCAGTTCGGCGACCAGTGGCCCGGCCTCCTGACGTTCCTGCTGCTGTCGCGGGGCTACGCGATCCTCGAGCCCAACCCTCGGGGCTCCACCGGCCGGGGGCAGGGCTTCGCGGGGATGGTCGTCGGGGACATGGGCGGCGCCGACGCGGCCGACGTCCTCGCCGGCCTGGAGGCGGTCGTCGCGCGCGGCGTGGCCGACCCCGAGCGGATCGGCGTGTTCGGCGGCTCCTACGGCGGGTTCATGGCGGCCTGGCTGCCCGCGATCGACGGCCGGTTCAAGGCTGCGGTGGCGCTGTCCCCGGTGACCGACTGGTTCTCCGAGCACTTCGACTCGTCGCTCACCCGCTGGGTCGGCGACTTCCTCGGCGACGTGCCCGAGCGGGCCGACGGCCAGCACCACGCGCGGAGCCCCGTGTTCGCCGGCGAGCGCCTGCGGACCCCGACGCTGCTCACCGCGGGTGCCCGCGACCGCGCGACGCCGCCCGGCCAGGCGGTGGAGCACTACCGCTCCCTCCGGGCGCAAGGGGTCGCGGCGGAGGTCGTCCTGTACCCGCAGGAGGGCCACGGCGTCCGGACGTTCCCGGCCGCGATCGACCTCGCCACGCGGACCCTCGTGTGGTTCGAGCGGTTCCTCCCGGCCTGACCGGGGGGCCTCGGCGCCTGCGATACGCTCGGGCCATGCCGACCCGCGAGGAACTCGAGGCACTGAGTACGAAGGAACTGCACGACCGCGCGATCGACGTGGCCAAGCACCACACCGACGTCGCGTTCCTGTGGCGCCTCGTCAAGGCGCTCCCGGTCGCCGAGGAGGTCACCGGCGATGACGACCGCGCGAAGACCGACATCCTGCGACCGATCGCGCTGATCAACGACTTCCTCTACGACTCCGGCGAGGGAGCGCTCGGCGAGGCCCTACGACCGATGTACGTCGACTACCTCCTCGAGAAAGAGGGGTAGCCGCCCCCGATGGAGCGGGAGCTCGCCGGCTACCGCGACGAGTTCGACGTCGTCCGCGCCAAGGCGTACCTGATCAGCGCGTCGCTCGGGCCGGTCGGGGACCGCTCGAAGCGCTACCTCGACGCGTACGTGGAGGCCTGGGCGACGAAGGGCGCCCCCGACCACGTGTGGTTCGAGGACATCTTCCCGGCGATGGCGCGGCTGAAGGCGTCGTTCGCCGCGCTCGCGGGGTGCGGCGCCGACGAGGTCGCCCTCACCACCAACATCTCGATCGCGCTCGCGACGGTGGCCTCGTGCCTGGATCTGCGCGGGTCGCGCAACCGGGTGGTGCTCTCGGAGCTGGACTTCCCCACCGACGGCCACGTCTGGCAGGCATGGGCCACCAAGACCGGGGCCGAGCTGGTGTGGCTCCGCTCCCCCGACGGCCGCACGCTCCCGCTCGAGGTCTTCGACGCGGCGATCGACGAACGAACCGCGCTCGTGATGGTGAACCGGGTGCTGTACCGGTCGAGCGCGATCGTCGACGCGAAGGCGGTGTGTGCGATCGCCCGCGACCGCGGCGCGCTCTCGTTCGTCGACGACTACCACGGCCTGGGCGTCGTGCCGCTGGATCTGCACGACCTCGGGTGCGACCTGTACGCGGGGGGCACGCTGAAGTGGATGCTCGGCGGACCCGGCTGCGTCTTCCTCTACGCGCGTCGCGACCTCCTGCCGTCGCTCGAGCCCGCGGTCACCGGCTGGTTCGCGACCGACGAGCCGTTCTCGTTCGACACCGAGCACCTGACGTATCACCCGACCGCACGCCGGCTCGAGCACGGTACGCCGCCGGCGCCGGTGTTCTTCATCGCGCAGGGCGGGATCGACGTGATCGCCGAGGTGGGGGTCGAACGGATCCGCGCGCGCCAGTGGGAACTGCAGGACCGGGTGATCGCGCACGCCGACGAAGCAGGCCTCGAGGTGCGGACCCCGCGCGAGCGCGAGGCGCGCGGCGGCGTCGTGCACGTCCGCGTCGGTCCTGACGCCGAGCGGATCTGTCACGCGCTGCTCGCCCGCGACGTCTGCACCGACCACCGCGGCGACGGCTTGCGGGTCAGCCCGCATTTCTTCAACACCGAGGACGACGTCGACCGCTGCTTCGAGGAGCTGTCGACGCTGGTCTAAGGCGCGACCGTGCGGCCCGCCCGCACGACGAACTGCAGGTCCTCGAAGGCGACGAGGTCGTCGAACGGGTCCATCCCAAGGCCGAGCAGGTCGGCCGGCGCGCCGGGCTCGAGCGGCGCCCGCGTGGCGGCGGCCACGATCGCGTCCGTGCTCAGGCCCGCGCGCGCGAGGAGGCGGAGCTCGCGGACGTCGACGCCGGGCGGGATCGGCCCGTTGCCGAGGTCGGTGCCGTACGAGACGTCGCCGCCGGCCTGGACGAAACGCGCGAGGTTGTCGAGCGCAACCGCAAGCTCTGGCGTCTCGCGCCCGTAGGAGTGGATGTCCAGGGTGGAGACGATGCGCAGCGACCGTGCGCAGGCCTCGATCACCCGGTCGGCGAGGCGCTCGGTCCACGGGGTGTGGGCGAGCTCGTCGACGCCGGCGCCAAGCGCCCGCTCGACCTGGCCGGCGCCTTGCGCGTGCGCCGTCACCGGCAGGGATGCTGCGTGCGCGGCCTCGCAGATCGCCATCAGGGTCGCGTCGTCGGGGGTGGGGCCGGCGTCGGCGTTCAGCGACACCTTGATCGCGGCGGCGCCGGCGGCGCTCAGGGCGCGCACGGCGTCGGCGGCTTCCCCTGGATCCGCGGCCTCGCGGCCGGTGCCCTCCGGCGCCCACGGCGCGCGGGTCGGATAGCCGCCAGGCGCGGTGAGCATCGGGCCGCAGGCGCGGATCAGCGGGCCCTCGAACGACGGTGCCTCCGACAGGTCGGCGAGCGGGAAGATGTCGCCCGCCGGCCAGGCGAGGTCCCGCACGGCCGCGACCCCGCCGTGCACGATCGCGGCCGGATCGCTCAGGCCCACGTGGACGTGGCGATCGGCCAGCGCCGGCAGCACCACGCCGTCGAACACGCGCTCGTCCCGGCCCTCCGTCACCGTCGACGCCGGGCCGGCCGCGACGATCGTGCCGTCCTCCCAGACCACCCGAGCGTCGTCGACGAGGCGTCCCGTCGCGAGCCAGGCCCTGCTGGCGCGGATCGACAGGCGGCTCATGCGGCGAACGATAGTGGTCCCGACCCGGATATCCTGGCTACGCGATGATCGAGCTCGGTGGCATCGATCCCTGGCTCTCATGGGTCGCGCTCGTCGTGTTCACGGCGGGGATCGCCGCCCTCATCACGTGGCTCGTCCGTACCAGGAACCGTCCGCGTTGGTGGCAGGGCGACCACACGTCCCCTGAGGACGCGCAGAGCGACCGGGAACTCGAGATCCGCACCCGCCACCGTCACCAGTACGAGTGACGTCCCGGCGTCGCGGTCGCGGGAGGCGCAACCCCCGTCCTGCGGTCCGCCCGCGTGAGGGCTAGCATCCGACCCCACCCCGCAGGGAGGACGTCGATGGGATCCACGCGGTACGACTTCGTGATCGTCGGCGGCGGCTCGGCCGGCAGCGCGCTCGCGAACCGGCTGAGCACCGACCCCTCGAACCGCGTGCTCGTGCTCGAGGCGGGCCGCTCCGACTACCCCTGGGACGTCTTCATCCACATGCCGGCGGCACTCACGTTCCCGATCGGGAGCCGCTTCTACGACTGGAAGTACGAGTCGGAGCCGGAGCCCTTCATGAACGGCCGGCGGATCTACCACGCTCGGGGGAAGGTCCTCGGTGGCTCGAGCAGCATCAACGGGATGATCTTCCAGCGCGGGAACCCGCTGGACTACGAGCGCTGGGCGGCCGAGCCGGGGATGGAGACCTGGGACCACGCGCACTGCCTCCCCTACTTCAAGCGGATGGAGACCTGCCTGGCCGCCGAGCGCGACGACCCGTACCGCGGCCACAGCGGGCCGCTCGTGCTCGAGCGAGGCCCGGCCAGGAGCCCCCTGTTCGGCGCGTTCTTCGAGGCGGTCCAGCAGGCCGGCTATCCGCTGACCGACGACGTGAACGGCTATCGCCAGGAAGGGTTCGCGCCGTTCGACCGCAACGTGCACCGAGGCCGACGCCTCTCGGCCGCTCGCGCGTACCTGCACCCGGTGCTACGCCGGCCGAACCTGGAGGTGCGCACCCGCGCGTTCGTGTCGCGGGTCGTGTTCGAGGGCACCCGGGCGGTCGGCGTCGAGTACACCCGCGGGAAGGGGTCGCCCGAGCGTGTCACCGCGGGCGAGGTGGTCCTGTGCGGCGGCGCGATCAACACGCCGCAGCTGCTCCAGCTGTCGGGGGTCGGCGACGCCGAAGCGCTCGGGCGGCTGGGGATCGCGTCGGTTGCGGACCTGCCGGGGGTGGGCCGGAACCTCCAGGACCACCTCGAGGTCTACATCCAGCACGCGTGCACGCAGCCGGTGTCGGTGCAGCCGGGGCTCAAGATGTGGCGCCGCCCGTTCATCGGGGCGCAGTGGCTCTTCCTCCGCAGCGGGCTCGGCGCGACGAACCACTTCGAGGCGGGCGGGTTCGTCCGTGGCGACGACGACGTGGCGTACCCGAACCTGATGTTCCACTTCCTGCCGATCGCGGTCCGCTACGACGGTTCCGCGCCGGCCGGCGGGCACGGCTACCAGGTGCACATCGGCCCGATGTACTCGGACGCACGCGGCTCGGTCACGCTGAAGACGACGGACCCGCGCGTGCACCCGGCGCTCCGCTTCAACTACGTGTCGACCGAGCAGGATCGCCGCGAGTGGCTCGAGGCGATCCACGTGGCACGCGACATCTTGAACCGGCCCGCGTTCCAGCCGTTCAGCGGCGGCGAGCTCTCCCCCGGCCCGGCCGTCGGGACCGACGAGGAGATCCTCGCGTGGGTCGCGCGGGACGCGGAGACGGCCCTGCACCCCTCGTGCACCGCGAAGATGGGGCCGTCTTCGGACCCGCTCGCGGTCGTCGACCCGCTCACGATGGCCGTCCACGGCACGCGAGGGTTGCGCGTCGTGGACGCGTCGGTCTTCCCCTACATCACCAACGGCAACATCTACGCGCCGGTGATGATGACCGCGGAGAAGGCTGCCGACCTGATCGCGGGCAACACCCCCCTCGAGCCCGAGAAGGTCGACTTCTACCGGCACGGCACGGGGATGCCGCTCGAGCGGCCCGGGTCCTAGGCGACGCCCGCGTCGCGCAGCTGTCGCAGCTCCTTGCGGAGCTCCTTCACCTCGTCGCGCAGACGCGCCGCGTACTCGAACCGGAGGTCCTTCGCCGCCTGGTGCATCTCCTCCTCGAGCTCCTGGATCAGGCGCTCGAGCTCGTCGCTGGGAAGCCCCTCGGCCGCCACGACCGTGGCGCTCTTGCGCCGCTCGCGCTTCGGCGTGGTCTCCGCCCCCTCGGCCCCCCGGAGCGTGAGGAGGATGTCGTTCACCTTGCGGCGGACCGTCTGCGGGTCGATCCCGTGCTCGGTGTTGTAGGCCAGTTGGATCTGGCGCCGGCGCTGGGTCTCGCTGATCGCCGTCTTCATCGAGTCGGTGACGCTGTCGGCGTACATCAGGACCTTGCCGTCGACGTTGCGCGCCGCGCGGCCGATCGTCTGGATCAGCGAGGTCTCCGAGCGCAGGAACCCCTCCTTGTCGGCGTCGAGGATCGCGACGAGCGAGACCTCGGGCAGGTCGAGACCCTCGCGCAGCAGGTTGATCCCGACCAGGACGTCGAACTCACCCAGGCGAAGGTCGCGGACGATCTCGATCCGCTGCAGCGTATCGACCTCCGAGTGCAGGTAGCGGACCCTGATCCCCATCTCGACGAGGTAGTCGGTGAGGTCCTCGGCCATCTTCTTCGTAAGCGTGGTGACGAGGACCCGCTGGTCGGCCTCGGCGCGGCGCCGGATCTCCTCGATCAGGTCGTCGACCTGTCCCTTCGTGGGCCGGATCTCGACCTCGGGGTCGATCAGCCCGGTCGGGCGCACGATCTGCTCGACGATCTGCTTCGTGACCCGCAGCTCGTAGGGCCCCGGGGTGGCGCTCATGAAGACGACCTGACCGACGCGCTCGGTGAACTCCTCGAAGCGCAGCGGCCGGTTGTCGATCGCGCTCGGCAGGCGGAACCCGAAGTCGACCAGCGTCGACTTGCGCGAGAGATCGCCCTCGTACATCCCGTGCAGCTGCGGGACGGTCACGTGCGACTCGTCGATCACGACGAGGTAGTCCTCGGGGAAGTAGTCGAGCAGCGTGTACGGCGCGGTGCCCGGACCGCGGCCGTCGATGTGGCGCGAGTAGTTCTCGATGCCGCTGCAGAACCCGACCTCCCGGAGCATCTCGAGGTCGTAGGCGGTGCGCATCCGCAAGCGCTCGGCCTCCAGCAGCTTGCCCTGCCGTTCGAACTCGGCCAGTCGCTCCTGCAGCTCTTCTTCGATCGTGACGAGCGCCCGCTTCATCCGGTCCTCCGACGCGACGTAGTGCGACGCGGGGAAGATCGTGTGGTCGACGATGTCGTCCTTCACGATCTCGCCGGTGAGCGGGTCGAACAGCGAGATCCGCTCGACGGTGTCGCCCCACCACTCGATCCGGTAGCCGCTCGTCTCGTAGGTGGGGAACACCTCGAGGGTGTCGCCGGTGACGCGGAACGTGCCCCGCGCCCTGCTGACCTGGTTCCGTTGGTACTGGATGTCGACCAGGCGCTGCAGCGCGAAGTCCAGCGGCACCTCGGTCCCCCGGTACAGCCGGAGGATCTGGCCCTCGTACTCCTCCGGCGAGCCGAGGCCGTAGATGCACGAGACGCTCGCGACGATCAAGACGTCGCGCCGCGACAGGAGCGCGGCCGTAGCCGAGTGCCGCAGCCGCTCGATCTCCTCGTTCACCGACGAGTCCTTCTCGATGTAGGTGTCGGTGGAAGGCAGGTACGCCTCCGGCTGGTAGTAGTCGTAGTAGGAGACGAAGTACTCGACCGCGTTGTCGGGGAAGACCTCGCGGAACTCGTTCGCGAGCTGGGCCCCGAGCGACTTGTTCGGCGCGATCACCAGCGTCGGCCGCTGCAGCTGCTCGACGAGGTGGGCCACCGTGAACGTCTTGCCGGTGCCCGTGGCGCCCAGGAGCGTGGTGTACCGGTCCCCGCCCGCGACGGCGCTCGTCAGCTGCTCGATCGCCTGCGGCTGGTCGCCGGAAGGGCGGAACTCGGACACGACCTTGAACGGGGGCACCCGGGAAGTCTAGGAGGTCCCGCCGACATGGTCGGCTCAGCCCACGACGAGCGAGGCGCTGAACACGTCGAGCATGCGGCGCTGCGGCGCGTTGTTCCGGGCGCACGAGGCGAACAACGAGTACATCCGCGTGCCCGAGGTCACGATCTCCATCCGCGTGAGGCGGCTGTGGGACGCAAGATCGACGCGCCAGCCGGTCGCCGCGCCCGCGTGCACGAGGACGAACGGGCGCGCGACGCCGTCCGCGGTCGCCATCCAGTTCATCAGCGTCCCGCGGGTGGCGTCGCGGTCGAGCGGCGCCGGCAGGTCCGTCACGTACAGCACGGTCTGGATCGGGTCGCTCTCGTGCACGGTGTCCCACGTGTGACCGCTCCGCCAGTCCATCGTCCCCGGAGCCGGCCCCACGATCCGGAAGCTGCCGTCGCTGGCGCGCCAGGTGTACCAAGAGAAGGCGGCGCCCGGAGGCAGGCGGTCCGACGCCTCGAGGTGGAACCCGGCGGGGACCGGCTGCGGCGAGGGCGAGGGAGGCGGCGTCGGGCTCGCCGGGAGCGACGTGGTCGCCGACGCCGCGGCGGTGCCGCGTCCTCCCGCCTCGTGGACGACGACTCCCGCGAGCGCCGCCACGAGGACGAACGCGACGACCACGCCCACCCACAGCGCCGTCCGCCGCGGCGGCGGCGGCTCGGGGATCGCGACCGCGGGCTGCGACCCGGTGGGCGGCGCCGGCAGCGGAGGCGACGGCAACATCGTCACATCCTGCCCGCGGCGATGATCCTTTCCAAGAACCGTTGGGTTCGGGGTTCGCGGGGGTGCTCGAAGATCTCCGCCGGCGTCCCCTCTTCGAGGATCCTCCCCTCGTCGAGGAAGCACACACGGTTGGCGACGTCGCGCGCGAACCCCATCTCGTGGGTCGCCAGGATCATCGTCATGCCCGCCGCGGCGAGCTCGCGCAGGGAGTCGAGCACCTCGGCCACCAGCTCCGGGTCCAGGGCGCTCGTGATCTCGTCGAGCAGCATGATGTCGGGCTCCATCGCGAGCGCGCGGATGATCGCCACGCGCTGCTGTTGCCCGCCCGAGAGTCGGTCCGGGTACTCCCCCGCCTTGTCGTCGAGCCCGAATCGCGACAGCAGCTCGTGCGCCCGCGCCTCGGCATCGGTCCGCGAGAGCCGCAGGACCTTCAGCGGCGCCAGCGTGACGTTCGCGAGCACCGTCATGTGCGGGAACAGGTTGAACGACTGGAAGACGATCCCCACCTGGCGCCGCACAGCGTTCTGATCGATGTGCGGGAGCGTGATCTCTCGCCCATGG
>JBLMXP010000165.1:0-6684 GCA_050257835.1 Planctomycetaceae bacterium
GAGATGTGTCCCTCCGTGGTCGCCAGCTCCGTGGGCACGACCGGATCGGGCTCCTCCTCCGCCTCGTCGAGCAGCTCGAAGACGCGCTCGGCCGAGGCCACCGCGGACTGGAGCACGTTCGTGATCGAGGCGAGCTGCGTGATCGGCTGCGTGAACGTCCGCGAGTACTGGATGAAGGCCTGCACGTCGCCGAGCGACATCGTCCCGTTCGCCACCCGGAGCCCTCCGATCACGCAGATCGCGACGTAGTTCAGGTTCGAGATGAACATCATCGAGGGCTGGATGATCCCGGAGATGAACTGGGCCTTGAAGCTCGCCCGGTAGAGCTCTTCGTTGCGCGCGTCGAACCGCTCGATCGCGCGGGCCTGCTTGCCGAAGACCTTCACGATCGTGTGACCGGTGAAGACCTCCTCCACGTAGCCGTCGACCACGCCGGTCCGCTCCCACTGCGCAGCGAACTGCGTCTGGGACCGCTTCGCGATCTGCACGGTGACCACGAGCGACAGCGGGACCGCGATCAACGAGATCGCGGCGAGGAGCGGGCTGATCGTGAGCATCATGATCAGCACGCCCACGATCGTGAGGGTCGACGTCACGATCTGCGTCAGGCTCTGCTGCAGCGTCGTGGAGATGTTGTCGATGTCGTTCGTGACCCGCGACAAGACGTCGCCGCGCGGCGTGTCGTCGAAGTAGCGCAGAGGGAGCCGCGCGAGCTTGCGGTCGACGTCTTCGCGCAGGCGGTACATCGTGCGCTGCGCGACCCCCGCCATCAGGAACTGCTGGAGCCACCCGAAGAGGGCGCTCACGAGGTACACGGCCGCGAGCAGCGTCAGGATCCGCCCGATCTTCGCGAAGTCGACCGCGGCGCCGGGGTCCAGCTGCATCGACGACAACATCGCCGCGAGCTGGGTCTCCCCTCGGGCCTGCAACCCCGCGATCACCTGCTGCTGCGTCGCGCCGGCCGGCAGGCGCTGGTTCACGACCCCGGTGAACAGGACGTTCATCGCGTTGCCGAGGATCTTCGGTCCGACGATCGCGAACGAGACGCTCACGACGCCCAGCGCCAGGACGAGCACGAGCATCGCCCGTTCGGGGCGGAGCCGACCGCCGAGGCGGCGCGCGGAGCCGCGGAAGTCCTTCGACTTCGCGGGTGGGGGCATCATCCCCATGTGCATCATCCGTCCGGGACCGCCCCCGGCCATCGGGCGGGCGGGCGTTGCACCCTCGCGCCGCTGGCTCACGCGACCTCCTCGGGCGACAGCTGCGAGTAGACGATCTCGCGGTAGGTGTCGCAGGTCTGCATCAGCTCGTCGTGGGTGCCGACGCCGGCGATCGACCCCTCGGCGAGCACGACGATCCGGTCGGCGTGCAGGATCGTCCCGACGCGCTGGGCCACGATCACGACCGTCGCATCGCGCGTCTCGGCGTGCAGCGCGGCACGCAGGCGCGCGTCGGTCGTGAAGTCCAGCGCGGAGAAGCTGTCGTCGAACACGTAGATCTCGGGGCGCTTGGCCACCGCCCGCGCGATCGCCATGCGCTGCCGCTGGCCGCCCGAGACGTTCGTGCCGCCTTGCGTCACCGGCGCGTCGAGCCCC
Organism: Planctomycetaceae bacterium; assembly: GCA_050257835.1. Lineage (GTDB taxonomy): Bacteria > Actinomycetota > UBA4738 > UBA4738 > HRBIN12 > AC-51. Next base: position 1,596 of record JBLMXP010000165.1, read on the forward strand.
TCGGCCGCCGCCTCGACGAAGTCCTTGGCCTGGGCCACCTCCAGCGCGTGCCACACGTCGTCGTCGCTGGCGTCCTCGTCGCCGTCGCGGACGTTGCTCGCGATCGTCCCCGCGAACAGGAACGCGCGCTGGGGCACGAGGCCGATCCGGGCCCACAGGTCCTGCTGGGCGAGATCGCGGACGTCGACGCCGTCGACCAGGACGGCGCCCGCCGTCGCGTCGGCGAAACGCGGGATCAGGTTGACGAGGGTCGACTTCCCGCTGCCCGTGCTGCCGACGATCGCGGTGACCTCGCCGGGGCCGGCCGAGAACGAGATGCCGGACAGCACGGGGTCGTCGGCGCCCGGGTAGCGGAACTCCACGTCGCGGAACTCCAAGGTGCCGCGTCGCGGCGGCGAGGGCGCCGGCACCTCGGGCTCGACCACCGTGGTCTCGACGTCGAGGACCTCCTGGATCCGCTCGGCGGAGGCCGCCGCGCGCGGCACCATCACGAACATGATCGTGGCCATCAGGATCGAGAAGAGGATCTGCAGCAGGTAGGTGAGGAACGCCGTCAGGTTCCCGATCGGCATCCGGTCGTGACCGACGAGGATGCTCCCGAACCACATCACCGCCACGGTCGACAGGTTCAGGATCAGCATGACCGTCGGCATCATCACGGCGAACAGCCGCGTCACGCGAAGGGTCGTCGCGGTGAGGTCCTCGTTCGCCTCGGCGAAGCGCCGCTCCTCGTGCTCGACGCGGTCGAACGCGCGGATCACACGGATCCCCGTCAGGGCCTCGCGGAGGACGCGGTTGATCCGGTCGATCTTCGTCTGCATCAGGCGGAACATCGGGAGCGCTCTCGTCACCACGAAGGCGATGAACGCGCCCATGATCGGCAGGATCACGACGAGCAGCAGCGACAGCTGACGGTTCATCCGCAGCGCCATGAAGATGCCGCCGATCATCATGATCGGCGCCGAAATCATCACCGTGAGGGCGAGCAACACGAGCATCTGCACCTGCTGCACGTCGTTCGTGGTGCGCGTGATCAACGTCGGCGTCCCGAACCGGTTGACCTCCATCTGCGAGAAGGACTGGACGCGCCGGAACAGGGCGCTTCGGACGTCGCGGCCCAACGCCATCGAGGTCTTAGCCGACCAGTAGACGGCGATCACCGCCGCGACGCCCATGAGGAGCGTGACGACCAGCATCCACGCACCGACCCGCACGATCTCGTGCAGGTCGCCCTTGACGACGCCGTTGTTGATGATGTCCGCGTTCAGCGTGGGCAGGTACAGGTTCGCGATCGACTGGGCGAGCAGCAAGATGACGATCAGCCCGATCTGGCGCCGGTACGGGCGCAGGTACAGGGTCAGGAGCCGGCGCACGCGGGTTCTCCGGCGACGTCGATACTTGCTGGCACCATGCAACTATACCTGGGATACTCGGAGCGTGATGGCGACGCCCTCCCGATCGCGAGCCGCGGCGTTTCGAACCGTGGAGGAGGCGTTCGCGGGGTTCGCGGCCCGCGCCGCGCTCCCCCGCATGCGCGAGCGCCTCACCGCGACGCTCGACGCCGGTGTCGACCTGTCGGCGCTGCGCGTCCTCGCGTGGATCGAGCGCAGCGGCCCCGCGCGCGCCAGCGACCTCGCCGAGGCGATGGCCCTGGACCTGTCGACGGTCAGCCGGCGGGTCGCGGAGCTGGAGGAGGCCGGCCTCGTCACGCGCACGCGCGACCCGGACGACCGCCGGGCCTCGCTGCTCGAGACCACACCGTCGGGCGCGGCGACGATGGAGCGACTGCGCGCCGCGCGACGGGCGCTGATCGAGGAGGCGCTCGCCGAGTGGCCCACCGAGGACGTCCGGCGGCTCGGCGAGCTCCTCGCCCGGTTCACCGGCGCCCTGGCCGAGGCCGTCTGAGGTCCGCAAACGCGATCAAGCGCGCGAGCCGTCGCGTGCGCGAGGATGGCCGGGATGAGCGCCGCCTTCGCGTTCCCCGATCTCGTCGACGTGCTCGCCGACGCGCTCGACGACCACGTCTCGGGCGATGAACTCGCCGCTCGCGCGCACCTGTCGCGGTTCCACTTCGACCGGCTGGTCGCCGCGGCCGTCGGCGAGCCACCCGGCGCGTTCCGCCGGCGGATCCTGCTCGAGCGCGCCGCCTACCAGCTGCTCACCGAGGACCGCACCGTGCTCGACGTCGCGGTCGAGGCGGGCTACGGCTCCCACGAGGCGTTCACCCGGGCGTTCGCGCGCGCGTACGGCGCGAGCCCCGCCCGGTGGCGCCGCCATCCCACCCGGATCCAGCTCGACGCTCCGAGCGGCGTGCATTTCCACCCGCCCGGAGGTCTGCGGATCCCCGCACGCACGGAGGTCACACCGATGGACCTGCTCAACGAGATGGTCAAGCACCACGTCTGGCTCGTGGGCGAGCTGGTGACGCGCGCCGAGGGCCTGAGCGAGGCGCAGCTCGACGCGCCGATCCAGCTATCCGTCGAGGGGATCGACGACGATCCGACGATCCGCTCCCTGCTGTCGCGCCTCGTCGGCCAGCTCGCGATGTGGAACGCCGCGATCGACGCACGCCCGTACGACTTCGGGGTCGAGCGCCTCGAGCCGCTCGACTCGATCCGCGAGCGCCTACGCGTCGAGGGCCCGGTGTTCGTCGCCAACGTCGCGAAGGTAAGCGCGGAGGGCCGCCTCGACGAGACGTTCGTGGACGCGGTGTGCGACCCGCCCGAGGTGTTCACCTACGGCGGGATGGTCGCGCACGTGCTGACCTTCGCCGCCCACCGGCGCACGCTCGTCCTCGGCGCGCTCGCCGACGCGGGGGTGACCGACCTCGGCGCCGGGGACCCGATGCGGTTCGTCGCCGACTCGGCCTAGCGCCGTCGGGGCGCTGCGCCGAAGTACGCTAGGCGCGTGACCTGGTACTCGCGCGAGGACGCAGCCGAGCGAGCCGGGGTCGAGCCCTCCTACCTCGCTCGACTCGTGGACCTCGGCGTCGTCGCTCCGGAGGAGCCGGATCGTTGTTCGCCGGGCGACGTGCGCCGCGTGTTGATGGCGAAGTCGCTCGAGGAGGCCGGTATCCCGCTCGAAGGTGTGGCCGCCGCGATCCAGCGCGGGGCCCTGTCGCTCGACTTCCTCGACGCGACCGCTTTCGAGCGGTTCGCAGCCCTCGCCACCGAGACGTTCCGGCAGGTCAGCGAGCGGACCGGGATCCCGCTCGAGCTGCTGACGACCGTCCGCGAAGCGATCGGCATGGCGCAACCGTCGCCCGATGACCGGCTTCGCGAAGACGAGATGGCGGTCGTGCCGTTCATCGAGCTCCAGGTCGCCGAGGGGTTCCGGCCTGCCGCCATCGAGCGTCTGCTCCGCGTACAGGGCGACAGCACCCGCCGGATCACCGAGCAGGAGGCCGCCTGGTGGAACTCCGAGGTGATCGAGCCGGCCATGGCTGCTGGCAAGGGCGCGGAGGAGATCGCGAACAGCGACCTCGCCGATCGGAACGCTCCACTGTCGGAGCAAGCCATCCTGGCCATGTACCACGCGCAGCAAGCACGGGCCTGGACCGCCAACATCATCGAAGGCTTCGAGCGGCTCATGGCGCAGGCGGGGATCCACAGCCGCCTCGAGCGACTGCCGGCGATCTGCTTCCTCGACATCACTGGCTACACGCGGCTGACCCAGGAACGCGGCGACGACGCGGCAGCCGACCTGGCCGCCACGCTCGCGCGGCTCGTTCAGCGCAGCTCCGTGCAGCACGGCGGCAAGCCGATCAAGTGGCTCGGCGACGGCGTGATGTTCTACTTCGGCGACCCCGGTCTCGGCGTGCGCTCGGCTCTCGAGATGGTCGACGGGCTGGCGGCCGCAGGTCTGCCCCCCGCCCACGTCGGCCTGCACGCCGGCCCGGTCCTGTTCCAGGAGGGCGACTATTTCGGCCAGACCGTGAACCTCAGCGCGCGGATCGCCGACTACGCGCGCCCCGGCGAGGTGCTCGTCACCCAGGCGGTGGTCGACGCGTCGAAGGAGCAGGGCATCGCCTTCGCGGGGATCGGTCCGGTGGAGCTCAAGGGCGTCGCCGGCGCGGTGCAGCTGCTCCGGGCCCATCCGGCCTGACCGACGATCCGGCCTCCACCAGCCCGTAGGCGAGCGACGGGTCTGCGGGCACCCAGGTTGCCCTCGAACTGCGAGCGGTCCCCGTTGCGCCGTGCTCGCTCGAAGGCCGCGCGGCCGAGCGCGAGCTGGCCGCTCCGCCGGTCCGCGGGATGATGGTCGCATGAGGCGGACACGGTCGGACCTCGTGGGGTCGTGGGCACGGCGCGCGATCCGCGAACCGGTCGTCGGCATCCTGGTGCTGGCTGGGATCGCCGACATCGTCTCCAACCTCGAGTACGTCCATGGCGCCGCCCTCATCGTGGTGGGGATCGCCATCGTGCTGGACGGGCGGCGCTCGGGCGAGGAGGCCGGACCGAGCGAGGCGAGCGGCTCGGGCGGCGCCGAGCCCGCGGCTGCCGTGCTGCCGGTGAGGGGCTCACGCGTGCTCGTGGCCGTCGGGTTCGCGTTCCTCGCCGGGTTGTTCTCGCGGTACTCGTGGCCCGCCACGCTCGCGGTCGCCGTTCCCGCGACGGCCGGGGTGGTCATCGGATGGCGCACGCCGCCTGGCCGTCGCGACCCGGGGCCGCTCGGGCCGGCTGGGGTCCGCGCCTGGGCCGGTGTCTTCCTCACGCTCGCGTCGTTCGAGCTCGCGAACCTGCTGCTGCAGCCGTCCCTGGTCCAAGGCTCGACCGCACACCCGACGCTCAGCGTCCTCGCCGACCCCCTCCTCGCGTCCTACGCGGGCAGGACCCTGTTCCTCCTCGCGTGGCTCGCGACCGGCTGGTACCTCCTGGAACGATGACGAGCCGCGATCTGACCTTGCTCGGCTACCTCGCGATCGCCTCGACCGTGCTCGTGCTCGAGGTCGTCGCGATTCGCGGCAGCAGAGCGATCGCGACCTTCGGGCAGGTGCTCGGACGGGTGATGCGCACGCGCGCGGGGAGGATCGGCGTGCTCGCGGGATGGGCCTGGTTCGGCCTGCACCTGTTCGCGCGCTGAGCGGGCG
>JBLMXP010000166.1:0-13550 GCA_050257835.1 Planctomycetaceae bacterium
GCGCCCCCGTCGCGCCGCCCAGCAGCTGCACGGCGTGCGGCAGGACCGGCAGCACCGCCTCGAGCGATTCCGCCACGCCCTTGGGGCTGCCCGGGAGGTTGAGCACGAGCGCTCGGCCGGCCGCTCCGGCGACCGCGCGGGAGAGCGCCGCCATCGGCGTGTGCGCGAGGCCCGCGCTCCGCATCAGCTCGGAGATGCCGGGCGCCTCGCGATCGAGCACGGCGCGGGTGGCCTCGGGCGTGACGTCGCGCGGCCCGAAGCCGGTGCCCCCCGTCGTGACGACGAGCGCGTGCGTCGAGGCGAGCCGCCGGAGCGTCGCCTCGATCCGGTCGCGCTCGTCGGGCACGGTCTCGCGCGTGGCGACGTCGAACCCGGCATCGCGCAGCAGCGAGGCGGCGACGTCCCCGCTCTCGTCGGTCCGGGTGCCCTGCGTCACCCCGTCGGAGACCGTGACCACCGCGGCGCGCGCTCCCTCCATGAGGAGCATCCTCCCACGGCGACGGTTCAGACGCCGGTCGGCGCCGCCGCGGCCGCGAACGCCGCGAGCGTGCCCTCGACGAACGCGGGCACGTCCTCGAGGTTCTCGCTCGGATGCAGATGACGCTTCTTGAACGTGTGGCGCCCCAGGACGTTCGCGCCCCGCAGCGCGAGCCGGTCCGAAAGGACGTCCAGGGTCCGGCGCGGCGCCACGTCGCACGTGCAGAAGACCACCGTGGGTCGCCCGGCGAGCTGCGGGAGCACGTCGATGCCGGCGAGCGCGCCGTCGGCGGGACCGACCCTCGCGACGATCATGCCCTGCACCCATGACCCGACGACGAGCGCGTCGGCGGCGGCCAGCGTGCCGCGGTCGGTTCCGCGCAGCGGGGCGGCGGTGGCGTCGACGCCCCGGGACCGCAGCTCGTCGCGGATCGCCCGGGACACCGTCAACGTGAAGCCGCGACGGGTCTCGTACAGGATCAGGACGCGCATGGACCTATGGATAGCACGTCGGAGGCCCCGCCGACCGGTTCGCTCACCCTTCCGAGGAACCCCAGACCGCCCGGGCGCGATCGGTCTGGACCGGGCCACGCGCCAGCACCGGGAACAGCCACGCCTTGGCGAGCGCGAGCGTCCCGCCCGCCACCGCCAGCGCGACCCCCACGTCGGCCGCGCCCGGCCCGACCCAGCCGCCGCCGCGGAGCGCGATCAGGACGAGCCCGGCGTTCAGCGCTCCGACCTGCGCCCACGCGAACGCCTCGAACGCGCCGAGCGCCCGCCGCCGCTGCACCGGATGACCCGGCCGGTTCATCGGCAGCAGGTAGGACCACGCGCCCAGCAGGACCTGCACCAGGAACCCGCCCACGAAGGCCGTCAGGAAGATCGGCCGGTACGCGTCGAAGGCGGCGACGCCACGGATCAGCGCCCACGCGAGCCCGGCCGACCCCGCGGCCCACCACGCGACCCCTGCGACCATGTGGAGGCCCGCCACCGGCACGCGGTAGGCGCGCCGCAGCGCCAGCGCCGCCCGCAGCAGGCCGAGGACGCCGGCCACCCCCGCCAGATAGACGAGCCCGCCGCCGCCGGCGAGCGCCGGGCGGTCCAAACCCAGCCCGGCCGCGATCGCGGCCACACCGGTCCAGAGCATCGCGACCGCCGCGCCGCCGCGCCACGGCGGCATCCGCACGCGCAGGACCGTGGGCAGCAAGGTCACGAGCGTGCCGGCGACCGTGATCGCCCCCCACCCCAGGACGTTCAGCGTCATGTGCGCGCGTCGCACGCCGAGGTACGCGGCCCCCTCGACGAGCCCACTCGCCATCAGCGCCCCCAGGGTCGCGCCCAGGAGCAGCGCGCCGATCGCGACCGCGTAGGCCCCCACCGGGACGGCGTGGCGCCGGTTCAACCCCCCGCGCCACGCGCGGCGCAGCAGCCATCCGAGGATCGCGATGCCCGCCGCGAACGCCGCGCCGCCGACCCCGACGAGCCCCGGATGGGCCTCCGACATCCCGATCGCGATCAGGGCCACCCCGCCGTTCACGGCCGCGAACTGTGTCCACACGACCCGCCCCGACGGCGACGGGGTCGCCGTGAGCGCGAGCGCGAACGTCTGCATCGCCCCCGAGATCGCCACCGAGACGGCGCCCGCCAGCGCCAGGTGCAGCGGGAGCCACAGGCCCAGCCGGTCCGCGGGCGGGAGCAGCAACGACAGCGCCGCCGCCGTGAGCCACAGCCGCGACGCGGTCTGGTAGGCGAGCATCGTGTCGCGAGGCCTCACGGCGCGACCCTATCGGACCCCCCGGCTGGGTCAGGCCGGTTCCCCTCCGCGAGCGGTACGGGTACGCTGGATGCTCATGCCCGAGCAGACTCACGCCGCCCCGCTCGAGGGTCCGCTGGTCGACACGTTCGGCCGGGTCGCCGACGACCTGCGCGTGTCGGTCACCGACCGCTGCAACTTCCGGTGCACCTACTGCATGCCCGCCGAGGGCCTGCGGTGGCTCCCGAAGGCCGAACTGCTGACGTTCGAGGAGCTGACCCGGCTCGTCGCGCTGTTCGTCCGCCTCGGGGTGCGCTCGATCAAGGTGACCGGCGGCGAGCCGACGGTCCGCGCCGACCTGCCGACCCTGGTGCGGATGTTCCGCGAGGTCGGCCCCGGGCTCGACATGTCGATCACCACCAACGGCCTGCTGCTCGACACGCTGGCGGCCCCGCTCGCCGAGGCCGGGATCGACCGGGCGACGGTCTCGTGTGACTCGCTGCTGCAGCACCGGTTCGCGGAGATGACCCGTCGCGACGCCCTCGACCGCGTGCTCCGCGGGCTCCGCGCGGCTGAGGAGGCGGGCCTCACGCCGATCAAGATCAACACGGTCGTGATCGGTGGGACGAACGACGACGAGCTGGTCGACTTCGCGGGGTGGGCGCGCGAGACCGGCTACGAGATCCGCTTCATCGAGTACATGCCGCTCGACGCGCAACACGCGTGGGAGCGCTCGAAGGTCGTGCCCGCGGCCCAGATCCTCGAGGCGATCGACGCGGCCTACCCGCTCGCGGCCGACGGCCCGACGAACGAGCCGGCCACCACCTACGGGTTCGCCGACGGGGCGCCGGGCAGGATCGGCGTGATCGCGAGCGTGACCCAGCCCTTCTGCGACACGTGCAACCGGCTGCGGCTCACGGCCGAGGGGCAGTTCCGCACCTGTCTGTTCGCGCTGGAGGAGACCGACCTGCGCGAGCCGATGCGCGAGGGCGCCTCCGACGACGAGCTCGAGCGCCTGATCCGCGAGGCCGTGTGGGCGAAGTGGTCCGGGCACCGGATCAACCACCCGGACTTCGTGCAGCCCGCGCGCTCGATGTCGATGATCGGCGGCTGAGGCCGCCCACCGAGGCGCGCTCAGCCGGCGGACAGCTGCTGCAGGTACCGGTCCAGCGTCCCCGGGTCGATCTCGCCCTCGCCCTTCTGCACGATCGTGCCGGAGGCGTCCACGAAGTAGGTCGTGGGGAACCCCGTCACGCCGAGTCCCTTCATCAGCGTCGTGTTCGCGTCGTCCAGCGCGACGGGGAAGGTGAGGTCGTTCGACTCCATGTACCCGGCGGGCGTGGGCCCGGCCTCTCGGCCGAGCGCGGTGGTGACGCTCACGAGCTGGATCCCGGGCCGGCTGTCGACCGCGGCCGCGAGCCTCGGCAACTCGGCCTGGCAGTGGGGGCACCACGAGGCCCACACGGAGAGCACGGTGGGCGTGCCGACGTACTGGGACCACCGCAGCGTGCCGTCGCCGTAGCCGTCGAGCGCCGGGGCCGACCAATCGGGGATCTCGTCGCCGATCTGCAGCGGTTGGAGCGAGTCCCTCGCGACCGTCACCGACCCGTCGGGGGCCGGCGCGTAGCCGCCGCCCGACGCGCCTCCGCCGTTGCCCACGATCACCGCGACGACGACCAGCACCACGGCGACCGCCGCGATGCCGATCCACATCATCTGCGGGCTGCGGGTCTTCAGACGCGTGTTCGCCTTCCTCGCGCCGGCGGCTCGCTGCTGCTTCGCCTTCTTCGCGTTCGTCATCGTGAGGTGCCTCCACACGCGCGGGTCTTCACATCGAAGGGTATCCGCAGGATGTTCGACGCCGGGCCGGACCCGCGCGGGGGCCGTCCGGCCCGCGACGGGCGGGCCGACGTCAGGACCCCAGTCCCTCGATCCGCAGGGTCGGGATCGGGTCGTCGGGCTCGAACCCGAGGATCTGCGCGTAGAAGGACAGCTCGGCCTGGAGCGCGCGGACGTTCGTCTCCGCCTTCCGGAACCCGTGCTGCTCCCCCTCGAACAGCAGATAGGCGTAGGGCAAGCCCTTGGCGCGCAAGGCGTTCACCATCAACTCGGCCTGGGCGGGCGGCACCACCTCGTCCTCGGCGCCCTGTAGGAGCAGCATCGGGGTGGAGAGCATGTCGACGAAGTTGATCGGGCTGCGCGCCCGGTACAGCTCCTCGGCCTGCGGCCACGGTCCCACCAGCGTGTGCTCGTAGGAGGACTCGAACTTGTGTGTCCCGCCCGCCGCGAACGGCACGAGGTCAGCGATCCCGTAGTAGCTCGTCCCGGCGGCGAAGTCGTCGGTGAACACGAGCGCGCAGAGCGTCGTGTAGCCGCCGGCCGACCCTCCGCGGATCAGCAGGCGCCCGCCGTCGACCTCGCCCTGCTCGGCGAGGTGGCGGGCGGCGCGGATGCAGTCCTGCATGTCGACGACGCCCCAGTTGCCGTTGAGCCGCTGCCGGTACGCGCGCCCGAAGCCCGTGCTGCCCCCGTAGTTCACGTCGACCACGGCGAAGCCCCGCGACGTCCAGAACTGCGTCTCGAGGTCGAACGCGGGAACCGACTCCGACGTCGGTCCCCCGTGGCTCACCACGATCAGCGGGGGCCGCTCGCCCTCGGGGGCCTGGAACACCGGGTTCCGCGGCGCGTAGACGTGCGCGAAGGCCGTGCGGTCGCCCTCGGCCGGGAACTCGATCTGCGTCGGCGTGGAGAAGTAGCCGTCGTCCACCTCGACGTGCTCGCTCTCGCGAAGGACCTCGACGGCCCGGCTCGTGAAGTCCAGCAGCACGACCTGCTCCGGGATCGCGGGCCCGCCCGCCACGAACGCGAGCTGCGAACCCTCCGCCGCCAGCGAGGGGTACGAGACCGCCGTGTGCGGCAGGTCGAGATCGACCAGCTCGCCCGTGTCCGGATCGAGGACGGCGGTGTGCTGGACGCCGACCGAGCCGTAGTGGCACACGATCCGGCCGTCGGCGAGGAACGCGTACGACGAGCCGCCGAAGACCCACTGCGGCCAGCCGAACTCCGCCTCGCGGGGACAGATCGCCTGACGCTCGCCGGCGTGCTCACGTTCGAGGTTCCACCAGCCGGTGCGGTCGCTCGTCCAGTGCAGCTCCCCGCCCGGGCTCCACGCCGGCTGCCAGATCGACTCCTCCCCGTCGCGCCCGGCGACCAGCCGGGGCGTGCCGAGGGTCGCGTCGCCGGCGAGGTCCGCCACGTACAGCTCGCAGCCGTCCCACGGCATCCATGGCAGGTCCCAGGCCAGCCACGCGAGGCGGGACCCGTCGGGGGACTGACGGGGCGTCGCGTAGAAGTCGCGGCCCGCAGCGATCGTCCGCGGCTCGGCGCTGCCGTCGGTCGGGACCGCGACGAGCTCGTTGTGGACGTCGGCGGGCACGTTCGGCCCGTCGTGCCGCTCCCGCACACCGATCCACCACGCCCCGTCGGGCGTGATGCGTCCGTCCGCGTATCGGTGCGCCCCACCGGTCTCGGGGGTGATCGCGACCGGGTCGGCCCCGCCCGGCTCGACCCGATAGAGCCGCTGGTCCGTCCAGTTCGAGAAGAAGGCGGTGCCCTCGTGCACCGTCCAGGCGCCTCCGCCGTACTCGTGGACCTTCGTGCGGATCGAGTAGCCGGCAGGCAACACCTCCACGGCCGAGGAGAAGGCGTCGGCGCGGCAGAGCGTGCTCCTCGCACCCTCGGTCGGGTGCAGCTCGGTCCAGTAGACGAGGCCTCGGTCCAACGCCACCTGCCCCAGGCCGATCCGCGCCGATGCGACCAGCTCCGCGGAGATCGGCGAGGACCACGAGCCGTAAGGAGCGATCCGCCGCTCACTCATCGGCCCCGCCTCATGCGGGCCGCCGGCCCACGATCACGCGCGTGATCTTGAGGTCGCCTCCCTTCGTGCTCTCCACCTCGCGGAACCCCGCTCGGATCAGCACCCGCTTGACGTCCTTGGCGCGGTCCGGGCTCACCTCGACGAGCAGCCAGCCGCGGGCGCGCAGCCACACGGGGCCCTCGTCGGCCGTGCGGGCGATCAGCCCCAGCCCGTCGTCGCTCCGGTCGGTGAGGGTGTGCTCGGGCTCCCAGGCGCGGACCTCGTCGGGGAGCTCCTCGATCTCGTCGCGCGCGACGTAGGGCGGGTGGATCGTGATCACGTCGACCCTGCCGCGCAGCTTGCGGGGCAGCGGGTCGAGCAGGTCGCCGGCGAGGAACGTCGCGTCCAGACCCAGGGCTTTCGCGTTCTTGCGGGCCAGGCGAACGGCCCGCTCGGACAGGTCCGTGCCGACCACCGTCGCCTTGGGGACCTCGTCGGCCACCGCGAGCGCGATCGTGCCGATCCCGGTCGCGAGGTCCACGTGGACCGGCGCCTTGCGACGTCGCAGCCGTCGGATCGCCTGTTCGGCCAGCCACTCGGAGGAGTCTCGCGGGACGAACACGCCGGGTTTGACGCGCAGCTCGATGTCGCGGAAGGCGGTGTAGCCCTTGATGTACGGGATCGGCTCGCCGGTGACCCGACGCTCGATCAGCGCCCGGTAGGTCTCGGCGTCGCCGTCCGAGACCCGATCGCCGGGCTCGGGCTCGTCCCCGAGGACGTGGATCAGCAGTTCGGTCGCCTCGATCCGCTCGCGTCCTTTCTGCCAATGGTCGATCGCGGGAGAGGCCTTGAGCGTCTTCACGGCTTCGTCGAGGAGCGAGCGGGTCTTCACGGCGGGGATGCTACCCGGGCTCGCTACACTTCGGGCGTGTCCCGCTCCAAGGAGACCGACGCCGCCTCGGCGAAGCCGTCGAGGAAGCCGCGCACGCAGAAGAAGCCGCCGCCCTCCGCGACCCCCGAGCTCCGCCTCACCGGCGACCGGCTCATCGTGCGTGTGCCGGAGAACGGCGAGCGCAAGACGAGCGGCGGACTGCTGATCCCGGCGACCGCGATGCCGGCGCCCAAGCACCTGCAGTGGGGCGAGGTCACGCTCGTCGGTCCCGACGTGCGCGTCGCCGAGGCTGGCGACCGGGTCCTGTTCCTCCCCTCTTCGGGACTGGAGGTCGAGCTCGACGGGGAAGAGCTGGTCCTGTTGCGCGAGCGCGACGTCCAGGCGGTGTCGTCCGAGCCCGCCGACGCCCGCCGGGACCGCACCCCTGGCCAGTACCTGTAGCGACGCCCTCAGCCGGGCACGAAGCTCAGGCGCACCGTGCGCTCGTCGTTGTCGCGGTTCGGGTCGACCACCACGACGGACTGCCACGTGCCGAGCTGCACCCGCCCGTCGATCACCGGGAGCACGAGCGACGGCGAGACGAGGGCCGGCAGCAGATGATCTCCGCCGTGGCCCTGGCTGCCGTGGCGGTGCGCGTAGCGATCCTCGCGCGGGAGCAGGCGGGCGAGCAGGTCGTCGAGGTCCCGCTCCGAGCCGCTGCCCGTCTCCATCAGCGCGACCCCGGCCGTGGCGTGCGGGACGAACACGTGCAACAGGCCGTCGCCACCCTGCGATTCCGCGAACGCGGCGACCCGGTCGGTGACGTCGACGACCCGAGCGCCCCGCGTCGAGAGCCGGACGGTCGCGGTGTTCATGGCTCCAACGCCGGCGGGCCCGCGGGCAGGTCGCCCGGCTGCTCCGTGGTCGCCTCCGCCGAGCCCCCCGTCTCCTCGAGGTACCCCCCCTCGTCCGGCTCGTACGGAGGGGTCGAGGCCACCAGGGCCGCGACGGCCCCGACGATCCCCATCACGCCGCCCGCCAGGACCAGGAGCGCGCCCCAGCCGAGCGTCACGTTCACCTGGGCCCCCTGGGCCTGCGCGGACAGCCCCGCGAAGAAGTCCTCGCGGGTGATCGCGAGCCACGCCGCGGGATAGGCGGCGCCGATCGCGACGACCCCGAGCAGCGCGCCCGCGTGCCGGGCGGGGAGGCCCGACCAGGCCAGGGCGCCGATCGCGGCCAGCGCCACGCCGAGCGCGAGCGTGACGCCACCCCCGACCTGCAGGCCGAGCACCGACTGCGTCTGGCTCTGCCCCCCTGCGCTCAGGCCGATCTTCGCCCACGTCAGGGTCGAGCCGACGACGACGGCGGCGCCCCCGAGCACACCCAGCAAGGCCGCCGCCGCCTTGGTTCCCGTTCGATCGGTGGTGTCCGCCACGGTCCCTCCTCCTCGGGCGCCGGCGTCGGCCGGCGCTCGCAAGCCTCCCAGACGGCGCCTCAGCCGTCCCCGCCCCTCGTCCACGAGATCCAATCGGGGTCTCCTTCGTCCGGGATCGGAGCCAGGGCCAGCACCGCCGCGCCGAGCACCGCCATCGCCGCCCCCACCAGCTCGTAGGTCGTGTAGCGCCCGACCGTGATCGCGAACACCGGCCGGAGCGCCTGGGGATCCACGCCCATCGCGACCGCGTACTTGGCCGCGTCCGCGATCGCGGTGTCCAGGAGCGCGGCGGGGTCTGGTCGGCCCGCGAACGCCAGTCCCGCCGCCGCGACGGCGGCAGCCGCGCCCACGAGCGCGGCCCTGCGCCGGGGACGTCGCGAGGCGGCCACGCCGGACACCAGCACGACGACGCCCGCGGCGAGCCCGATGCCGGCGAGGCCGTTCCCCTCCAGCCACGTGTAGGACACGGTCGTCTCGCGGATCCCCCTGCGCACCTGGGTCGGGGTCTCGTGCAACGCCGCGGCGAACGCGGCGCCGTCGGGGCGGACCGACGCCCACGACGCGAACGGCCCGACCACGAGCACGATCCCCCCGCCAAGCAGCAGCGCCGCGCCGAACCGGGCGAGCGGCCCCACGCGCGCCACGCTCACGCGAGCGTCTGCGCGAACGACGGCTCGGCCAGCACCTCGGTGTGCTGGCGCTCCTCGAACGCATCGAACCCGAGCGTCCAGACGTGCGCGGGCCAGCGCACCTCCATCGCCCCGGCGTCCGGACGGTAGACCGCGGTGTACAGGGTGCCGAAGCCGTGCGCGTAGGAGGTCGAGAACAACGGCGCGCGAAGGAAGCTGTCGACGAACGACGCGGCGTCGACCCCCGGGTCGTCGAGCAGACGCAGGATCGTCTGCTCGCGTTCGATCGTCCGCGTCGCCCGCGCCTGCTCGGGCCACTCGACGATCCCCTGGTGGTTCGTCGCCGCGGGGAACTCCCGGAAGAACGGCTCGCGGTCCGGCGAGAGGTACGCGGTGAGCACGCGCCCGTCTCGGTCGGCGAGCGTGAGGTTGTGGCTGAGCGAGTACGGCAGACGCGCCAGCGCCTCGCGCGCCTGGTCCACGGTCGCGCACGTCTCGAGGAGGTATCGGAGCACGATCGGGATCCCGAACCCGTCCCCGAGGACCCTGCGGCCCCCGAACGTGAGCGAGACGGCCAGGCCGTCATCGTTGAACCCGTCGAGCAGCCCCCACAGGCAGTCGCTCATCCCGATCACGCGACGATCCAGCAGCCGCGTGTGCCAGATCACCCCTTCGAAGCGCGAGGGCGCGTAGTCGTAGTTCCGCACGAGCAGCGGCCCGCCGTCGCGCGACCACACCCCCTGCGAGCACGCGGCGAGGTACGGCGGCGGCTTGTACAGCGAGAGCATCCGAGCCGCCAGATCCCCACCGCCCGCGAGCTCGACCACCCGCTCGTAGGCGGGCACGAGCTCGGGCATGTGCGCCTTCAGCATCCGAACGCTCGTCGCGTAGGACGCGCGAGCCGCCTCGCCTTCGCGCAGGAACCAGGCCCGGTAGTGCGGCCACTTCTCTTCGAAGACGGCCTGCCACTTGGGCCCCAGGTCGAGCTCTTCGACCGAGCGGAACGGGAACGGCAGCATGCGCATGACGTCCGCGAGATGTTCTCAGGGATGGGGTCGCTCGCCTAGCACCCGACGACGCGTCGGGTCAGAGCATCTTGAAGCCGAACGGCTCGGGTGCGCGCTCGGGCGATCGTGGCGGCGGCACGCTCGCGAACCGACCCTTGATGCCGGCGATCCAGCCGCGAGCCCGGTCGAGCAGCTCGTGCTCGGCGTTCATGAACCGTCCGCGCGTCACGAGGATCCCGAGGTCGGCGCCGGGGTAGCGGTACTGGCCCTCGGCCGCGATCCGCAGGTAGAACGCCTCGGTGGTGTCGGCGATCGTGTGCCAATCGGTGTCGCGCCGTGCGAAGCCGATCGCGCCGTCGGGGCCCATGCGCCAGATCCCCGAGGGCGGCGCCTGCGTGATCAGCTCCGTGACGTCCTCGGTCTGCTTCAGGATGAACTGCGTCCACTCGTCCAGGTTCTGGATCTGGGCCCATCGCTCGTTCAGCTCGTCGACGTCGATCTCGTAGTCGACGTCCATGAACTCGAGCAGGTGGAACAGGAACAGCGGCATGTCACCGTAGGCGACCGCGGTGACGTTCGTGATGCTCGAGGCGCCGGTCACCCGCGGGTTCAGCTCGCCGAGCCAGAGCTCGCCCGTGTCGGCGTCGAGCAAGAAGTCCAGCTCGAAGTAGCCCCGGTACCCCTCCTGACGCAGGCGCTCGCCCATCGCGATCGTCCGCTCCCGCGCCTGCCGCCGCTGCTGCTCGGTCAACAGCTCGGGCGAGACGTCGTCGCCGCACCAGCCGCCGTCGTAGGGCGTGAGCTCCTCGAACCCGACCAGCTCGGCCATCAGCGGACCCACCAGCGTGCCGTGGCGCGTGATCACGGCCTCGATCGCGAGCTCGCGCGGCTCGATCCGCTTCATCACCTTGATCTCCTGACCGACGATCTTCTTCTCGTCGCGCTTCCAGTCGTCCTCGCTGGCGATGAAGAACGTGGTCTGCCCCGAGTCTCCGTAGGGGGTCTGCACCACGAGGTCGCGCCCCAGGCCGCCCGCGTCGGCGAGGGCGCGGAGCCCCGGGTAGTCGGTACCGGTGCCCAGGGTGTTCGGCACGCTCGGGACGCCGGCCTCGTTGCCCAGCCGCGTCGTTTCGAGCTTCGAGTCCAGACGGTGCCGAAGCGCTGCGGGCGGGAACGCGACCTCGAGCCCGAGCTCGCCCGCCAGCTGCTCGGTCTCCTCGTCGAACATCAGGAACACCGCCTTGCCCGGCGGCCGGCTGGCGACGAGGTCGCCGACCTCCTTGTGCCCGAGGAGGTAGTTCACGATCTCCTCGATCGACTCGAACGCCCGCGGGCCCTGCTCCTTCGGCACGAACACGTTCGGGTGCCACCCGTCGAACGAGTCGTAGTGGTTCACGAACCGGAAGTTGCGGACCCACCGGTCGATCCCGAGCAGGTTGAACGCCGTCGCGCTCACGAAGTAGATCGGCGTCTCGTTCGTGCGGAAGAAGTGCCGGATCGCCGGCATGCCCTCCAGGGGCTTGGTGCGAACGACGAGCGATGGGGTTCCCACGGGCGCCGTCTCCGCGGGCACCGCGGGCGCGTCCGGCGCCTCCGGTGGCAGGTCCTCGCGGCGCGCCCGTTCGCGGTCGGCTCGCTGGATCGCCAGCACGAGCTGCCGCGCGCCGATCAGGAGGACCGCGGTGGCGAGCAGCCACCACAGCCAGGTCACGACAACCCGCACCAATCGCGCACGAACATCCCCAGCACCTGCGCCGTCTGCACCACCGACGGAAGGTACACCCGCTCGCCCACCCCGTGTGCCTGCTCCGCGTAGGGACCGAAGCACACCGACGGGATCCCGCCGACCGCGCCGAAGACCCGTGCGTCCGTCGTGCCGGTGGTGGCGACGAACGCGGGCGGCACCCCGGCGTGCCGTGCGTAGGCGTTCGACAACGTGGTCACGAGCGGATGGTCGTGCGCGATCTCGTAGCCTTCGCACGCGAACCCGTTGTAGAGGACCTCCGGTGGGTGACCGAAGATCGCCGGGTCGTCCACCGCGGCCTCCGCCACGATCGCCTCGATCCGGTCCTGGAGGTCGCGCAGCCGCATCCCCGGATACAGCGCGATCCGGTAGCCGGTGACGCACTCACCGGGGACCGTCGAGTTCCAGTCGCCTCCGTGGATCGTGCCGACGTTCAGCCCGATCGGGTGCGGGTAGCGGTCGTAGGGAGGGGGCGGCGCCTCGTTCAGCTCCGCCTCGAGCACCCGCAGCGCCTGGATCATCGTGAGGCTCTTCTCGATCGCGTTGATCGCCTGACCGCTCTCGGCGGCGTGGCCCGGCAACCCCTTGATCTTCACCTGGAACCACAGGACCCCGACCTGCGAGGTGGTGATCGCCGCGCCGAACGGCTCGGTGATCACGGCGGCGTCGGCCGTGTACCCGGCGAGCAGCGTCTGCAGGCTGCCGTTGCCGGTGCACTCCTCCTCGACCACCGACTGGAGGTGCACCGGCGCGTGCGGCTCCAGCCCGAGCCGGCGCAGGCCCTTGACTGCCCCGAGGATCGCTGCGAGCCCGCACTTCATGTCGGCCGCGCCGCGCCCGTAGAGCCAGCCGTCCTCCACGTGGGCGGTGAACGGGTCGCGAGACCACTGCGCGACGGGCTCGGGCGACACGACGTCGACGTGGCCGTTGAGGATCAGCGACCGCCCGTGGTCGGTCTGGCCGTTCCAGCTCGCTACGACGTTGACCTTGCCCTCGACGTCCCAGTCGAATGGCGACGCCAGCGGGTGCGCGCGTAGGGCCTCGGGATCCATCGGCACGTCGACCGGCTCCACGCCCAGCTCCCGGAGGGCCTCGCGCACGACCGCCTGCCCGCCCGCCTCGTTGCCCAGGGTGGTCGGCTTGTCGACGAGCCGAGCCAGGACCTCGGTGATCCACTCCGTCTCCGACTCGATCGCCTCGGCGATCTCGCGGTCCTCCGGCCCCTGCTCGCCGGCCTCCTCGGCGTGGCTGACGCCCAGCGGGAGGCCCGCGTAGGCCCGCTCGGGCGGCGTCTCGAGCTCCGAGCCCAGCCGGCTGCCCGCGTAGTAGGCCGGCGCCGCGTCCTCCGCAGGGTGCATCGGCCGGAGCCTACCAACGG
Source organism: Planctomycetaceae bacterium (assembly GCA_050257835.1). GTDB lineage: Bacteria > Actinomycetota > UBA4738 > UBA4738 > HRBIN12 > AC-51. Next base: position 13,151 of record JBLMXP010000166.1, read on the forward strand.
GCTCGAACTCTCGGGTCGCGCGAAGCGCATCGATCGCTTGTCATATGGGTGTAATCATGTAATCTCACCTCATGAGCGAGACGCCAGATCGCACGTCCGAAGCGCAGCAGCACCTGATCGGCTGGTTCGCGGGACGGCTCCCCGCCGGATGGTTCGTCGGACCGCCGGACGTCCAGGCCGACCGTGACGAGCTCCTCGTGGTGGGAACGCTCGCCGAACCCGAGCTCGGGGGCGACGCGGAGAGCGAGACGCGGGCCGCGGCGCTCGCCGCGAGGATCCAGGGGTTCCGCGAGGACACCAGGGCCCAGCGGATGCGGATCGCCGACGAGGCGGAGCGCCGGTTCGGGCGCAAGGTCAGCTGGGGGGCGGTCTGCGGCGACCAGCGACAGCTGTTCACCAC
>JBLMXP010000167.1:0-4497 GCA_050257835.1 Planctomycetaceae bacterium
CTGCCAGACGGCGCCCTCGCCGCCCCGGGAGTGGCCCATCACACCGATCCGCGACATGTCGATCGCGCCGACGAAGGTCGTGCCGAACGGCTTTCCGCCGGTGGTGTTCCACGCGTTCCACAGGTCGAGGTGCTTCTCGAGCAGCAGGCCGCGCTGCTTCATCCCGGTGTCGCTCAGCCGGTCGCCGAGGACGTTGACCCCGTTGCCGCTCACCGAGACCACGACGAAGCCGTAGCTCGCGAGCCGGCTCGCGAGGTAGTCGTACCCCTCGTAGTTCGGGATCGGCTGCCAGCCGTCGGGGCACGGCCACTCGAAGCGGGCCCGCGTGCCCCGGTAGCAGGTGTAGTGGTTGCCGTGCAGGAACAGCACGATCGGGTAGGGCCCGTGGTTCAGGTCGGTCGGGTAGTGGACGTCGGCCACGAGCTCGACGCGTCCGCCGAGGCCGGCCGGCTGGAAGACCTGGTCGCCGAGGTCGTAGGCGGCCATCGACACGTCGTGCGGCCCGGTGGCCGGGCCGAGGCCGCCGGCGCCGACGGGGGCCTGCGACGTCGCGGCCGGGAGCCCGGGGCGCGGGCGGTCGCCGTAGCGCGCGGTGATCGTCGCGGTGAGCACCGCGGCGTCGGTCGTCACGGTGCGGAGCGCCCGCGCGCGGGCGCCCGGGACGCCGTAGCCGACCGGTTGCGAACCGGCGCGCACGACGTAGCGGAGCGCGCGCGGTGGGTACCGGCCGGCGAGGGTGACGCGGTAGACGGTGTCGCCCACGCGCGGGAAGCGCGACCGCAGGTCCTGGTCGAGCGTGACGCGGTCGACGCTCAGCGCGGTCGACGTGCGGACCGTGGCGCCCGGCGCCTGCAGCGCGTAGGCGACGACCGGCTCGGGGAGCGTCGGGACACCCGTCGAGGACGTGGCTGCCGAGGCCCTCGACGGTCCGAGGCCGTCGAGGGCCGGCAAGATGGTGAAACCGAGGACGGCGGCGAGCACGACGCGACCGAGCCTCGCCCGTGCGGACGAGCCCATGTTCCCCCTCCGATCTTCGAAGGCCCTCCTCGAAGAGCCGTTCCGACGGCAACCCTATGCCGTTGCCGGGTGAGGGAACGGGCCGTTCGGCCTGCGTCCGTCCGGCCCTCGGGCGCAAGGACGTTCGACCGCTCGCCGTGGCGGGTTCCGCGCCGACGCTGGGGGTGTCACGACAGCGAGGAGCGCCGCGATGCAGGACTGGTACGAGCCGTACAAGATCAAGGCGGTCGAGCGGATCCCGATCACGACGCGCGAGCAGCGCCGGGCCGCGCTCGACGCCGCCGGGTGGAACACGTTCCTGCTCCGGAGCGAGGACGTGACGTTCGACCTGCTCACCGACTCCGGGACGAACGCGATGAGCGACCGGCAGTGGGCGGCCCTTATGCTCGGCGACGAGGCCTACGCGGGCTCGCGCAACTTCTACCGGCTCGAGGACGCCGTCCGCCGGTGCTACGGGTACGAGCACGTCGTGCCGACCCATCAGGGTCGCGGCGCCGAGCACATCGTGTCGGAGCTGCTGATCGAGCCCGGCGACACGGTCCCGGGCAACATGTACTTCACGACGACCCGCCTGCACCAGGAGCTCGCCGGCGGCACGTTCGTCGACGTGATCTGCGACGACGCGCACGACCCGTCCTCGACGACGCCGTTCAAGGGCGACGTCGACCCCGAGAAGCTCGAGAAGGCGATCGCGAACGCGCGGCGGGTCCCGTACCTGTCGATCGCGGCCACGGTGAACATGGCGGGAGGCCAGCCGATCTCGATGCGCTCGATGCGCGAGGTCCGAGAGATCGCCGACCGTCACGGGATCCCGGTGATCCTCGACGCCACGCGCGCGATCGAGAACGCCTACTTCATCAAGGAGCGTGAGGAGGGCTACGCGGACCGGAGCGTGGCCTCGATCCTGCGCGAGCTGTGCGACCTGTCCGACGCCTGCACGATGTCGGCGAAGAAGGACTCGCTCGTGAACATCGGCGGGTGGATCGGGTTGCGCGATCCCGAGCTCGCGGCGAAGGCGCGCAACCTCTGCGTGGTCTACGAGGGGCTGCACACCTACGGAGGGCTGGCGGGTCGTGACCTCGAGGCGATCGCCGTCGGGATCGAGGAGTCGGTCGACGACGACCACATCCGCGCGCGGATCCTGCAGGTGCGCGAGCTGGGGGAGCGGCTGGAGGCTGCCGGGGTCCCGATCGTCGAGCCGATCGGGGGGCACGCGGTCTTCCTCGACGCGCGCCGGATCTACCCGCACGTCCCGCAGGAGGAGTTCCCGGCGCAGCGCCTCGCCGCCGAGATCTTCCTGGACTCGGGCACCCGGACGATGGAGCGTGGGATCGTGAGCGCCGGCCGCGACCCGGAGACGGGGGAGCATCGGCACCCGAAGCTCGAGCTGGTGCGCGTGACGATCCCGCGGCGCGTGTACACGACGCGCCACCTCGCGGAGGTGGCGCGCTCGGTGGTCGACGTGGTCGGCCGCGCGTCGTCGACGCGCGGCCTCGAGATGGTGTTCGAGCCCGAGTACCTGCGGTTCTTCCAGGCGCGGTTCCGCCCGCTCGAGGGATGAGCCTCCCGGCGTGACGGCGGTCACGGCGGCGGGTGTGGGCGCGCCCTAGCGTGCCGCGCATGTCGCTCAGGGAACGCCTCGACACGCTCTCCCGCGCCGAGCTCGCCGGACTCGCGGTGGTCGTCCTCGTCACGCTCGCCGGCGTCGGCCTCTGGTACACGCGGTCGCTACCCAAGCCGATCCAGGTCGCGGAGACGCCGGCCGCGGCGGCCAGCGCGCCCTCGCCGGGGCCGCCGGTGTCGGGGGTGCCGTTCGCCGTCGGGGCGTCGGCATCGGCGTCGGTGTCGGCGGCTCCGGCGCCGGCCGAGCTGATCGTCGACGTCGCCGGATGGGTACGGCATCCGGGCGTCTACCGCTTCGACCCCGGCGCCCGGATCGTCGACGCGGTGGAGCGGGCCGGGGGTGCCCGCGACGGGGCGGACCTCATGGTGCTGAACCTCGCGGCGCCGCTCACCGACGGGCAGCAGGTCCTGGTCCCGAAGAAGGGGCAGACGGTCGCGCCGGTCGGCACGAGCGCGGGCGGCACGGTGGCGGGTGCCACGGGCGGCCTCGTGAACATCAATACCGCCGACGAGCCGACACTCGAGACCCTGAACGGGGTCGGGCCGGTCACCGCCGCCGCGATCATCAAGTACCGGGAGGAGAACGGTCCGTTCGCGACCGTAGACCAGCTCGACGCGGTCTCCGGGATCGGGCCGGCCACGCTGGAGGAGCTCCGCGACCAGGTGACGGTGTGAGCCGGCGTGGGCGGCTGGGGGCTCGCGCTCAGCGCCGCGTCGTTCTGGTGCGGCCTCGTGTGCTGGGATCTGCGACCGGCGTCGGTCCGCGGATGGGCGTGGTGGGTTTGGCTCCTGCTCGGCGCGGTGATCCTCGCCGCCGCGTGGCTCGCGAGCCCGCGCGTGCGCACGAGGGATCCGCTCGCCGCGGCGGGGCTGGTCGGTTCGGCGCCGGCCACGGTCGAGGCCGTGGCCACGCCCCGGATCGAGCCTGCCCGGGCGCCCGTGGCGGTCCTCGCGCTGCTGAGCGTCGCGCTGGTGGCGTTCGGGGTCGGGTGGGGTGGGCTCGCCGAGGTCCGCCGCGAGGCATCGCTGCTGGGGAGGCTCGCGCCTCGCGGGGTCACCCTCGAGGGGACGCTCCGCGAAGACGCGTCGCCCACCTCCTACGGCTGGCGGGCGGTCGTCGACGTCACGCGGGTCTCCTGGTCGGGCGGCGCGGCCGCGGTCCGCGAGACGGTCTGGGTCGGCGGGAAGGACGATCCGCCGTCCGCGGTCCGCGGCGACGCCGTCCGGATCCGCGGCTCGCTCGCGCTCCCCGACGACCCCGGGTTCGCCGAGTCGCTCCGCCACCGCGGGATCGCGGTCAGCGTCCGCGCGTTCGAGGTCGAGCGGCTGGGACCGAACCCCAACCCGTTCGTCCACGCGACGCAGGTTATCCGCGCGTTCGTCGGGCGGACGATCGACCGGATCTTCCCGCGCCGCGAGGCGGGGCTCCTGCTCGGCCTCGTGCTCGGCGACGCGTCGCAGCTGGACCCCGTGACCTCACGCGACTTCCAGACCACCGGGCTCGGCCACCTGCTGGTCGTGTCGGGAGAGAACGTCGCCATGGTGCTCGCGCCGGTGCTCGCGTTCGCCTCGATGCTCCGGCTGGCGCGGGTCGGCAAGGTCGTCCTCGGCCTCGGGGTCGTCGTGCTGTTCGTGGTGCTGACGGGCGCCGAGCCGTCGGTGCTGCGGGCCGGCGCGATGGCCACGATGTCGCTGCTGGGGGTCCTGCTCGGCAAGCCGCGGGCCACCGGGGTGGTCCTCGCGGCGGCGGTGCTCGTGCTGCTGGTGCTGGACCCCTGGCTCGTCCACGCGATCGGGTTCCAGCTCTCGGTCGCCGCCACCGCCGGGATGGTCACGCTCGCCTCGCCGATCTCCGAG